>NZ_JADJDD010000001.1:0-515393 GCF_016702885.1 Candidatus Villigracilis vicinus | reverse complement strand
TTACAATGTGTTTTACATGTAATAAATCTTAAACGATGGAGCATATATGAAAAAACTGCTGGAAAAACTGAATATTCAACCGGTCAATGCTGGTGCGTGTACCGGCGTGGATGGCTGGTTGATGGACCCCAGGGGCAAGGAATTGGTTTCTTACAACCCAACAACTGGCGAAGCCATTGCCAAGATCATTCAAGCCACACCTGAGTCGTATGAAAAAGTTGCTTCCTATGCTCAAAAAACTTTTTTGAATTGGCGCACCGTGCCCGCGCCCAAACGAGGTGAAGTAGTGCGTGACTTGGGGAATGCCCTGCGCGAATTCAAGGAACCGCTTGGCGATCTTGTGACCGTGGAGATGGGCAAAATCCGCGCCGAGGGACATGGCGAGGTACAGGAAATGATCGACATCTGCGACTTCGCTGTCGGTCAGTCACGCATGTTGTATGGATTGACCATGCACTCCGAACGCCCGTCACACCGCATGTATGAACAATGGCACCCGCTCGGAATTCTCGGTTTGGTGACCGCCTTCAATTTCCCAGTGGCGGTTTGGTCGTGGAACTCTGCCCTGGCAGCAATCTGCGGCGACACCATCATTTGGAAGCCTTCCTCCTACACCCCGCTGACCGCCATCGCTGTAACACATATCGCCAACAAAGTAATGGCAGACCATAGATTGAGTGGTATTTTCAACCTTGCCATTGGATCAGGACGTGAAGTTGGTGAGTTGATGCTCAATGACAAACGCCTCCCGCTTATCTCGTTCACTGGTTCAACTTCGGTGGGCATTCATGTCTCTGAGGCAGTTGCCCGCCGCTTCGGTCACACCATCCTCGAGTTGGGCGGCAATAACGGCATTATCGTCTCTGAAAAAGCGGATATGGATATGGCTACTCGCGCCATTCTGTTCGGCGCAGTTGGCACAGCGGGACAGCGCTGCACCTCCACCCGCCGTATTATTATGCAGAAGTCCATTGCCAAAAACCTGACAACACGCCTGGTTAATGCATACAAACAAGTCCGTATCGGCGATCCGCTTGAAGCTGACACGTTGATGGGTCCACTTGTTGATCGTTCAGTGACCGAAGAAATGATGGATGCTATCAAGAGCGCAGTTGCGGACGGGGGTGAAATTGTCGCTGGTGGACGCATGCTTTCCGATCTGGGACCCGCCTTTGTTGAACCGACCATCATCAAGATGCCAGCTCAGACTGAGATCGTTAAGACCGAAACATTTGCCCCCATCCTTTATCTGCTTGAATACGAAACCATCGAAGATGCTGTTCGTATCCACAATGATGTACCACAGGGACTTTCGAGTGCCATGTTCACCGACTCGCTTCGGGAAGCGGAGGCTTTCCTCTCGGCTGCTGGTTCCGATTGCGGGATCGCCAACATCAACATCGGCACATCCGGCGCAGAGATCGGCGGCGCCTTTGGCGGTGAAAAGGAAACCGGCGGCGGGCGCGAATCCGGTTCGGATGCATGGAAGACGTACATGCGTCGTCAGACAAATACCATCAACTGGTCGAAAGACCTGCCTTTAGCTCAGGGAATCAAGTTCGGGGATTAATCTCGTATCTGTAAATAAAAAGGGGTGTCTGCGGACACCTCTTTTTTGAATCACATCTAAGCGACCCAAGTGACCGCGCCCGTTTGAGACGTGTCATATCCGCCAAGGTTATTGATGGCGGATTTTGTTTGCTTGGCACTTAACCATTTCTTGAGCGCCTGCACGGATTCGTTTTCCCATTTTTCGGAGGGAATGATAAGGTCGTAGCGTTCGGTAGTCAAAGGCTTGAAATCGAGTCCAAAAGACATTGCAGCAGTTTCCACACCGATGCCTGCGTTGGCTTGTCCCTTGCTGATGGCGCGGGCGACTTCGGAGTGAGTCATCTTTTCTTCGTCATAACCAGAGATGCTGGATGGGTTGATTTTCAGGCTGCGTAATTGCGCGTCCAGCCAGACACGCGTGCCAGAACCCTGCTGACGATTTGCAAAATGCACGCCTGATTTGGTCAGGTCTTTCAGGCTTTTGATGCCGAGTGGATTTCCTTCTGGAAGAATTAGTCCCACACGGCGATGAGCGAGGGTGAGCATTGCCACTTTTTGACCAGGCAATAATTTACGGATGAATGGTTCGTTGTAGGTGTCGGTGTTTTCGTCCCAGAGATGACAGCCTGCCAAGTCAGCTTTTTTCTCGGCGAGTGCAATGAGTCCGCCGAGGCTGCCAGTGAACGATAAATGCAATGAGAGTTTCGGATTGTTCTCGTGATACTGCGAAGCAATCAACGCGAGAGATGGGTCATGGCTGCCGACGAAGCGTAGAATGTTCGGCGGTGTCTCTTCGGGCGCGCTGGAGAATGTCCGCCAGCGGTCGAGAGCGACGCGCAGGGACTGCTCCACTTCGTCGGGTGAATAGCCAGCCGTCATGATTTCCAGCAGGAAAGCTTCCATGCGATTGAACAACGCCGCGCGGCGCATGGGATTTTGAGTCTGTTCGGGAATCTGCTCGACAACTTTCGTCCCCTTCCCCACATGGCTGACAACCAATCCCTGATGCGCCAGTTCCTGATAGGCACGCATAATGGTTCCAGTCGTGCAGCCCCACTGCTCGGTCATCTTGCGCATGGGCGGCAATGAAGCACCAGGTTTTATAACACCCGAAAGAATATCATCACGAATGGATGAAACGATTTGCTGGTAGAGGTGGCTTGATTCCATAATATGAGTATAGTGGGATGGGGTACATTTTGCAAGTTGCGATATACTGACCTTATAAAAATATTTGCTTGGTGAGAATATGGCAGACAAAAAACCACATCACATTGGGACGCTCTCTCCAGAAATGGCATTGCTCGGCTTGCTCTACAAAGAAGCGGGGCATGGCTACGACCTGCACCGCACCGTCAACGCGGACTTGGGTCAGGTCTGGCATTTGAGCCAGAGTCAGGCGTACGCTATTTTGAAACGGTTGGAAGCGCAGGGCGATATTTCAGTGGAAAAAATCCCACAGGAAAAACTTCCCAGCCGTCAGTTATTGAAAATGACCGAGCAGGGTCGCCAAAACTTTTTGGACTGGCTGAACACTCCCAGTGGCGGCAGCACCCGCGCCATCCGCATGGAATTCATCACGCGTTTGTATTTTCTCAAAATGTACTTCCCTAAAAAAATCACAAAGGCGTTCGAACAGCAGCGCACCGAAGCGGACACGCACATTCAGCGTCTGGAAGCCACGCTCGCAGAGCTGCCCGCCGAGCAGATATACAATCGCATGAGTCTCGAAATGCGCCTGAAACAATTGAAGTTCGTTCTTGAGTGGCTCGATGAAAGCCAGAAATATTTCAAGTGAGTCTGACAGAAAAATGGCGGATATTATTTTTCAAATGAAGCCAATTGGCGTAATCCACACGCCGTTCAAGGAAAAGTCGGAGACGCCCATTCAGTTTTCGCGTTCCACTGCGTTTGGAGAAATCGAAATCTATTCTGAATTTGAAGAGGGTCTGACAAGTATCGAAGGATTATCGCACCTCATCTTGGTTTACGTTTTTCACGAAGCGCTTGAAAGCAAATCCTTATTGGTTAAACCGTTTCTGGATGAAAACAGCACGGATTTTCGCAACCGCACTACACCCGCCGAATCCCATTGGCTTTTCAGTTGTGCGGCTTGTCAAGCGAATGGATCGCGTTTAAAAATACAATGGGTGGACATGCTGGACGGAACCCCACTATTGGACATCAAACCCTATGTGCCCGAGTTCGATGTTCACAAAGTGGATAAGTTGGGGTGGTACGAAACAAGGTCACATCAGTAGCAAAATCATTGAATAAATTCTCCTGAAAACTACTTGTCGCTACGAAGATTTTTGCGATATACTCACTTAGTGAGTACCCACCAAGACAAATTTCACTAAGGAGAATCCATGAAACGCCTGCTATCTCTAACCCTTTTGCTTTCCATCTTTTTGACAGCCTGCGGCGCCTCAGCCACACCGACACCTGCTCCTGCCACCGAAGCGCCAACCCTTGCGCCGACAGAAGTTCCGTCAACCGCCACACCTGAGCCTGAGCCTCAGACCCTGACAGTATTCGCTGCCGCTTCATTAACCGATGCCTTCACCGAAATTGGCGCCGCCTTTGATGCCGCCAACCCTGGCGTCACCACCACCTTCAACTTTGCAGGCTCCCAAGCCCTGCGGACTCAAATTGAAGAAGGCGCACCTGCGGATGTATTCGCCTCCGCCAGCGGCAAAGAAATGGAAACGCTCGTTACAGGCACTTTCGTTGGCGCAGATGTTTCGCAAGTATTTCTATCCAATAAGCTGGTCGTTATCTTGCCCGCAGATAACCCCGCTGCTCTCGAAAAATTGGAAGACCTCGCCAACCCTGGAATCAAAATTGTTTTAGCAGCGGAAGAAGTTCCCGTTGGGAAATATGCTCGTCAGGCGCTTGACCTGATGGATGCTTCCTTTGGAACAGGGTACAAAGACAAGGTTTTGGCAAACGTCGTTTCCAACGAAGACAATGTCAAACAGGTGGTTGCCAAAGTCCAGCTTGGCGAAGCGGATGCGGGTATCGTCTATGTCTCAGATGTAGTCGCCGCGCCCGAATTGAAGCCCATTGAAATCCCCGCAGACTTGAATGTCATCGCCAAGTACCCCATTGCGCCGCTCGTCAAATCTGAGAATGCCGACCTCGCCGCGAAATTCATTGAATATGTTCTTTCGGCTGAGGGACAGGCAGTACTCGCCAAATGGGGATTCACCCCAGCCAAATAGTTTTTAGTAAAATGAAGGTCGCGGGAAGTTTTCCGCGACCTTTTTATATTGTATGACTAAACTTCGAGAATTTTCCCGTCAGTTTTTCGGAGAAGGAACCTCCAAATGGATATTCCTTCTCCCCAGTTTGATTCTGCTCGCCTTCTTTGCATTGCCGTTGATTGCGTTGATGTATCGTTCCATTGCGCCCGATTTCTTTGCAAACGCGCTTTCAAAGCAGGCGTTTCAGGCGCTTAAACTGAGTCTGGTCACAAGTTCCATCACCACACTGATTACAGTTGTATTGGGGACGCCGCTGGCGTATCTTTTGGCGCGTTGGAAATTTAGATTCAAAGCATGGCTGGAGTTGATCCTTGATTTGCCCATTGTCCTGCCGCCTTCCGTGGCAGGACTCGCGCTATTGATCGCTTTCGGGCGTAGGGGATTGATTGGCGCGTTTTTAAATGAAATCGGATTCAGCATTCCGTTCACAACAACCGCGGTCATCATGGCGCAATTGTTTGTCGCTGCACCTTTGTATATCCGTTCGGCGCGGATCGGATTCGCGCACGTGGATAAGCAACTTGAAGAGTCCGCGTATGTGGAGGGGGCAAATCAGTTACAGCTTTTTTATGAAATCATGATTCCCATTGCCATTCGCGCCCTTGCCAGTGGAGCCATCCTCACATGGACGCGTGCGCTCGGTGAATTTGGCGCAACAATTTTATTCGCGGGAAATCTGGAAGGCATTACCCAAACCATGCCGATCGCCATTTACATCGGCTTCGAGCGTAATCTCGGCGTGGCGATGGCACTGTCTGTTGTTTTGATTTTAGTTTCGGTGATTCTACTGATGATAACCAAGCAATTGGATAAGGAAGAGGAATAAGTATCAGTACATTACTGAGCCTCTTCAAAAAAAGAATCTCAGGTGGGATTTAGCCATCTTTCCATTTTTATAATTTCTCCATACGTATAAATTATAATTATCCATTCACGTAAATACCAAAAAAGCGAAAAGTCGGCGGAACAAAGGAAACGATTTATGACCGAAACTTTGATTTTTACAAATCCAGCTACTGGAGATGTGTTTGGCGAAGTTGAGATGAGCACTCCTGAGACAGTGCAAAAAGCTGTCGATGATATGCGCAAAGCTTTTCCTGACTGGAGTAAAAAATCCGTTAGTGAAAGAAGCCGCATTTTACGGAAATTCCAACAGGTTCTGATCGAAGAGCGTGACGAAATCTCAAGAGTCTTAAATCAGGATTGCGGAAAAAGCCGTCAGGATGGATTGATCGAATTGTTCGTTGCCGTGGACATGCTTGCTCAATATCGTTGGAATGCAGCCAAATGGTTGAAGAGAAAACGCGTTTCCTCGGGTCTTTACCTTTTCAAACGATGCTACGTGGAACATCGTTCGCATGGTGTGGTGGCGATCGTTTCACCGTGGAACTATCCATTGACCCTGTCACTCCCCCCAATGCTCGCGGCATTATTGGCAGGGAATACCGTTGTATTGAAACCCTCCGAGGTGACACCGGCAACCGGTGTTCTGGTTGAAAAATTATTTACAAAAGTCCCTGAGCTTGCCAAATTTGTGCGCGTGGTTCATGGAGATGGAAAGGTTGGCGCGGCTCTGGTTAATGCACGGCCAGATTATATTTTCATGACCGGCTCAACAGCCACAGGAAAAAAGATAATGAAAGCCGCCGCCGAAAACCTGACGCCAGTTGCGCTCGAATTGGGCGGTAAAGACGCCATGATCGTATTGGATGACGCCGACCTGCATGCCGCTGCACGCTGGGGAGCGTGGGGGGCGTTCTTCAACACGGGGCAAACCTGCATGTCGGTAGAGCGCGTCTATGTAGTCGAGTCAAAATATGATGAATTTGTGAAGCTCGCGGTTCAACAAGCCAATGAGTTTAAAAGTGGCTATTCCACCGAGTTGGACAGCCCCTATTTTATGGGGCCTGTGACCGATCCACGCCAGGTGAATGTGATCGAGGGTCATTTGGAGGACGCTCTTGCCAAAGGCGCCCGCGTTTTAACCGGCAAAAAAGAGCAAGGTTTGTTCTACAGCCCAATGGTGGTCGTGGATGTAGATCATTCAATGAAACTGATGCGAGACGAAACATTTGGCCCCATCATGCCCATTATGAAAGTGCGGGATGAAGAGGAAGCCATCCAATTGGCTAACGATAGCGCATACGGACTGGGCGCTTCCATTTGGAGTTCAGACGCCAAACGCGCCTGGCAGGTTGCCGGACGCGTCGAAGCGGCGTCTGTCATCATCAACGACAGCATTGCACAATTTGGCGTGCCGATGCTTCCGTTTGGCGGAACCAAGGATTCCGGGTTTGGACGCACACACGGCGAGGATGGACTGATGCAATTCACACGTCCATATAGCTATGCAACCGGAGGCGCTCCAGTTAAGTGGGATATTGCCACCATTCTGCGTGAGAACGGTCATTACAACCTTGCTACAGCAATCATGGGCGTGGTTTATGGAACTACCCTGCGCCAAAAATGGGAAACGCTTTCACAATTCCTGCAAAAGAAAAACTAGTTGCTAGTTTCCATTGCCAGTATAAGTTTGTACCCATCCAGAAAACAAACACCCGACTTCCGCCGGGTGTTTGTTTTCACTTTTCTACTGCGCGATCATCACATGCTTGGTGACTTGATAATCGCCAATCGCTTCGGCGGACAAGTCCTTGCCGAAACCTGATTGTTTGAAACCACCGTGCGGGGTTTCAGAGGTTAAGGGGAGATGATCGTTGATCCAAACGGTACCAAATTCCAGCGCGGAAGAGAGGCGCATGGCGCGTCCGATATCTTTGGTGAAGACAGAGGCGGCGAGTCCGTATTGGATATCGTTCGCCAAGTGGATCGCAGCGGCTTCTTCATCAAATTCCTGAACGGTAATGACGGGTCCGAAGACTTCGTTCTGCACGATCTCCCAATCCTGCTGGACGTTGGTGATGACGGTAGGCTCAAAGTAGTAGCCACCCGAGAAAGCCTTGGGGATGCCGCCGCCTGTCAGGATCTTTGCGCCCTGTGCCTTGGCACGATCCACAAAGCCCGTCACGCGTTCGCGCTGAATGCCAGAGATCAAGGGTCCCATCTGCACGCCATCTTCAAAGGGCAAGCCGATCTTGATGCCCTTCATCGCTTCGGCGACGGCTTCCTGAATTTCCTTGGTGCGTCCCTTGGCGACATAAAGACGGGTTGCAGCGGTGCAGTCCTGACCTGTGTTCATGGTGGCGGCAATGGATGCCTTCGCCGCGATCAAATCAACATCCGCGTCGTCAAAGACAATGAACGGAGCCTTGCCGCCGAGTTCAAGATGAACACGCTTCAAGGTGTCGGCTGCGGTCTTCATGATCTTCTTGCCTGTGCCTGTGGAACCTGTCAGGCTGATCATGCGGACATCGGGATGCTCGACCAGTGCCTGACCTGTGTCATTGCCGCCAGTGATGATGTTGACTACACCGTCGGGGATGCCAGATTCTTTGATGAGGTCCGCAAGCAGAAGCGTAGTGAGAGGCGTGCCTGGGGCGGGTTTCAGCACAATGGTGCAGCCTGCCGCAAGG
Organism: Candidatus Villigracilis vicinus; assembly: GCF_016702885.1. Taxonomy (NCBI): domain Bacteria; kingdom Bacillati; phylum Chloroflexota; class Anaerolineae; order Anaerolineales; family Candidatus Villigracilaceae; genus Candidatus Villigracilis; species Candidatus Villigracilis vicinus. The sequence continues at coordinate 507,043 of NZ_JADJDD010000001.1, read as the reverse complement.
GCGGGGCCGATCTTCCAGACTGCCATCATGAATGGATAATTCCACGGGGCGATCTGCCCGACCACGCCGACAGGTTCGCGGCGATACATGGAGGTGTAGCCCGGCATGAATTCGCCCGCATGTGAGCCGCTGGTGTCACGTGCTGCGCCTGCGAAGAAGCGCAAGTTATCCACGGCAAAGGGAATGTCACCGCCGAGGCTGACGAAAGCATACGGCTTGCCTGTGTTTTCAGATTCGAGTTTTGCGATCTCTTCGGATCTGGCTTCGATCAGATCGGCGAGTTTCCACATGAGCTTTGAGCGTTCGCCGGGAGATTTCTTCGACCAGCGTCCATCATAGAATGCGATCTTTGCGGCTCGCACGGCGCGATCGACATCGGCGCGGCTGGCGTCGATCACTTCTGCGATGATCTTTCCAGTCGTGGGATCTTCGATCTTCATCATGCTTCCGCCTTGCGTGTCCTGCCATTGTCCATCGATCCAGAGTTTGTGTTCCATAAACGATCTCTCCTTTGGTGGTTTGAGAATTATGAATTCAATCGAATCGCAACCAACTGAATGTTGGTCATATCTTCCATTGCAAATTTGACGCCTTCGCGACCAAGTCCGCTTTGACGATTGCCGCCGTAGGGCATGTGGTCAGCGCGGAAGTTGGGCGTGTCGTTGACGATCACGCCGCCGAAGTTCAATTTTCGAACCGCTTTGAAAACACGGTTAACATCATTCGTAAAGACGCCAACCTGTAAACCAAACTTTGAGTCATTCGCCTGTTGCAGAGCGGATTCAAAATCATCGCTTGAAATCACGGATGCAACGGGTCCGAAGGTTTCTTCTGCGATCACTTTCATATCGGCGTCCACGTTTGAAAGAATGGTTGGATAGTAAACCGTTCCTTCGCGCCTGCCGCCTGTCAGCACGCTTGCGCCAGACCCTTGCGCCTCTTTGACCCAGCTCTCAATGCGATCCACTTCCTTTGAGTCGATCATCGGTCCAACATCCACGCGCTCGTCGAGCGGATCGCCGACAACCATCGCTTCAGTCGCTTTGACGAATTTTTCTGAGAAGGGCTCAAATACCTGTTTCTGGCTGTAAATGCGTTGCACAGAAATACAAACCTGCCCCGAGTTATAAAATGCGCCCAGCGCACAACGCTTGGCGACAAAGTCCAAGTCCGCGTCTGGGGCAACCACAACAGGAGAATTATTTCCAAGTTCGAGGGTAACTTTCTTGATCCCCGCCACTGCCAAAATATGGCGTCCGATCTCGGGGCTGCCAGTGAAGGTGATCTTGTCCACGCGCTCATCGGTGATGAGCCATTCGCCCACCGTTCCGCCTGAACCGACGACAAGATTGATCGCGCCCGCAGGCAGACCTGCTTCCTGCAAAATCTGGCACAACTTCACAGCCGCCAACGGAGTAGTAGTCGCTGGCTTGAGCACGAGGGTATTTCCCGCAGCGAGGGCAGGTGCCACTTTATGAGCAACCAGGTTGAGAGGAAAATTGAACGGGCTGATCGCGGCGATCACACCCACAGGACGGCGAGTCCAATAACCGAAATATCCATCTCCCGAGGGCACAGCGTCCAACGGAATGGTCTCGCCGTGAATACGCTTGGCTTCTTCAGCGGCAATCGTAAAAACACTGGCGGCGCGTTCCACTTCAGCACGCGCAAATTTGAGCGCCTTGCCAGCTTCCGCCGCGACTGTTTTGGCGAGATCATCCGCTCGTTCACGCATGAGTTCGGCGGTTCGTAACAGAATGCTGGCACGTTTGTGAGCGGGCATATCCGCCATCACATCTTCGGCACGTTCGGCAGCAGCCAGAGCCGTATCCAGATCTTCCTTTCGTGCGGTTGGCAAAACGCCAACAACCTCACCGTTGTACTTGTTCTTTACTTCGAGTTGCGCACCGCCCCCAACCCATTGACCGTCGATCAGAAGTTTGTATTCCATACTGTCATCCTTTTATGTGGCATGGATGTATTATACCAATTGTACTGAAACAAAAGGTACAATATTGAGATAAAATTATGGAAAATTTAAAGGATCTTCTTGCACTTGGTGAAACTCCACGCATCGCCTTTGTCGGCTCTGGCGGAAAAACAACTGCACTATTCAAAATTGCCACTGAATACGACTCTCCTGTCGTTGTAACTGCCACCTCGCACTTGGAATACTACCAAACCAAGCACGCTGATCAGCATTTCTACTGGGACGATTTTCAAGTTGGGTACATACATTTGCCGGAGCCAATTCCAGGTATCACTTTAATCTCAGGACCGAAAAATAGTCGCTCTGTTGAAGGACTTGGAATTGAGCCTCTCCATAAAATAGTATCTCTCACTGATAGGTTTTCCACCCCACTCTTGATCGAATCCGACGGATCTAGACGACACCCTCTAAAAGCTCCCGCAGAACATGAACCGCCCATACCAGATTTTGTAGACACTGTAGTGGTTACCGCCGGGCTATCCGCTTTAGGACAGCCTTGCACATCAAAGTGGGTTCACCGCCCTGAGATTTATTCCAATTTATCCGGCTTGCAATATGGCGACCTGATTTCACTGGAAGCCATAAAAAATGTACTTGGACACCCATATGGTGGATTAAAAAATATCCCCGCCAATGCTCGAAAAATCGCCCTTCTCAATCAGGCAGACACCCCGGAGCTTTTCGAAAAAGCAGAAATTTTGGCAAACGCCCTTTTGCCAAAATTCGACTGTATAGTTGTTGCTTCTCTAAAAAACAAACATGCCTTACATTACCAACATGTACGGCTGACTAAATAGGAAAAATGTCCCCTCACCTGTGACGTAATGAAAGCATTTTACGAAACGCCATAAGCCATAGACTAATTCTTTCCGGAGGACACATGACCGAATCGAAAATCACACTTTATGGCGCGTATTGGTGCCCAGACTGCCGCCGCTCGAAGAAATTCCTGGGAGAGCAATTCGTCCCCTTCAAATGGATTGATATCGAACAAGACAAGGAAGCGGAACAATTTGTTCTCCAAAAGAACAACGGCAAACGCATCATCCCAACCATCGTCTTTGAAGACGGCTCATTCCTGGTCGAGCCGACCAATGCAGAGTTGGCAAAAAAGCTCGGGCTGAAAACCGAAGCAAAAAAGACTTATTACGACCTCATCATCATCGGCGGCGGACCAGCTGGTTTGACTGCCGCCATTTACGGCGCACGTGAAGGCGCGGATGTGCTTCTGATCGAACGTTCAGGTCTGGGCGGGCAGGCTGGCATCACCGTCGGGCTAGACAATTTCCCCGGCTTTCCTGAAGGCATCAGTGGGCAGGAATTTTCCGAGCGGGTAACGCAACAAGCCCGCCGTTTCGGCGTGGAAATTCTACAGGCAGTGGATGTGGAAAAACTACAGCAAGAGGGTGGTTATCACGAAGTCTACACTTCGGACGGAAAACATTATCACTCGCGCGCCATCCTGCTTGCCACGGGCGCTTCGTATCGCCGCCTCGATGTTCCCGGCGAAGAGGATTACATCGGCGCAGGGGTTCATTTTTGCGCAACCTGCGATGGTCCGTTCTATAAAGGCGCAACCGAGATCGTGGTCATTGGCGGCGGCAATGCCGCTGTGGAAGAAGGCTTGCACTTAACCAACTTCGCAGAACAAGTAACTTTGCTCGTTCGCGGCGACAAATTGACCGCCAGCCAGGTCGCGATCGAAAAGGTCAATCAACCAGGATCAAAGGTTCAGGTTCGATACAACACAGCGGTGGATTCTTTCGATGGTCAGGACTCAAAGCTAAAGTCTATTAAGACGCGTGATATCAAGACGGGGAAAATCGAAGATCTGCACCCAGCTGCGGCATTTGTTTTCATAGGTCAACAACCAAATACAGAATTCATCAAAGGTTACTTAAGAACCGATGACAGCGGCTTTATCCTAACCGGACACGACCTGAAGCACATCAATGCTTTGGATGCCCTGCCATTCGAAACGAGTGTGCCCGGAATTTTTGCTGCTGGCGATGCCCGTCATGGAAGCGTCAAACAGGTGGCATCTGCAGTCGGCGAAGGCGCGGCAGCGTCCATCTCGATCCGTGAATTTTTACGAAAGGGATAATCCTCTCTCTCACCATGCCGCTCGCCCGCCATCCACGGATAAAGCAGTGCCCGTAATAAAGGAAGCGTCATCTGATGCAAGAAACACAACGGCATGGGCAACCTCTTCAGGCGTGGCGATGCGGTTCATTGGGTGCCGAGACGCAAATCTTGGCCGCTGAGTCTCGCGTCCGCCCAGGTCATCCATTTCTTTTTCCAACAAAGGTGTATCAACACTACCCGGGCACACGCAATTAACACGGATATTTTGAGGCGCATGGTCGATCGCCATGGCACGCGTCAGGTTAATGACCCCGCCTTTTGCGGCACAATATGCCGCCACCCCGCCGCCGCCATTCAGCCCAAATATAGACGCGTTATTAACAATAGCGCCGCCACGTTTTGCGATATATGGAATTGCATATTTCGACATCAAGAACGTGCCCTTCAAATTCGAATCAACTGTGGCGTCCCACTCCTCCTCAGAAGTATCCACCAGGTTTTTATTTACATAAATGATGCCTGCATTATTAAAAAGAATATCCAACCTTCCAAAAACATCCACGGTCTTTTTTACACAGCGCTGGCAATCCTCCGCAGAGGTCACATCACCTTGAATAAAGATTACCTGCCCACCACCTGATGATAGTATTTCTTCGGCTTCTTTTCCGCGTAACTTGTCGCGCGTTATCAATAGTACCCGCGCGCCTTCCTGCATTAACAACCTCGCAACGGCCAATCCGATCCCTGAAGTACCACCCGTGATTAACGCCACTTTATTTTCAAATCTCATTTTTAACCTCATTGAAACACCAAGAGTTGGTCTACTTTATTTTAACGGCTGAATTGTGTAATTTTGCTCCTCCTTCCAATGTAATTAATGGCACTAACAGAACGACCGTAGAAACTGTACACTCAATAAATTCATCTTGGAGAAAAAATGATACAACCCACACTTACTATCTATGGCGCAGATTGGTGCCCTGATTGCCGCCGCTCAAAACAATTCCTGTTCAACCAGAATATTCCCTTTACCTGGATTGATGTCGATCAGGACGAAAACGCCTCAGATCTCGTCAAACAGATGAATAATGGCAATCGCATCATCCCGACCATCATTTTTGAAGACGGGTCCTTTCTGGCAGAACCTTCAGATCGAGCTTTAGCCGACAAACTCGGCATTCCCGCATAAAAATAACTTGTCTTGATATACAAGCGGGCTTGCTCTTAATGAGCAAGCCCGCTTGTATTAAAGAAACACACCAAATCCAGAAAAACATAGTGCTGCCAGTATGTGTATAATTCTATTATGCGTTTCAACCTGTTTAAACAATCCGACATCCCTGAAAAATATCGTTCCAACTTTACAAACCTCTATTTAGATATCGCCTGGTTCGGAGTCGTCAGCGGTACCGCTGTTAATTTTTTGAATGTGTACGCCACGCGCCTCGGTGCCAGCGGTTTACAGATCGGGCTGCTCACCGCCGCCGCCGCCGTGGTCAATCTCTTCCTCGCCATCCCTGCCGGTCACTGGATCAGCAAACGCCCCACCGGGCAAGCCGTCTTTTGGTCATCCGTGCTCTTTCGCATTGGCTACTTCTTCTGGATTCCCTTACCTTGGTTCTTCAACGAACAAGGACAGATCTGGGCGCTCATCGTTCTGGCTTTTCTAATGGCAATTCCGCTCACCCCCCTGGGAGTTGGTTTCAATGCCCTCTTTGCAGAAGCCGTTCCTGACCGCTACCGTGCACGCGTGGCAGGTACGCGCAATGTTACCTTCGCCATTGCATACATGCTTACCTCACTGATTGCTGGGTATATATTAAAAAATACAGAATTCCCTGGCGGCTATCAGGTCATATTTATCATCGGAGCTTTTGGCGCTGCGATGAGCAGTTATCACATTTACCACGTCAAACCCCTGCGGGATGAAAACCCCGCGTCACCGCCCGCGCCGATACCTGTTGCTGCCTCACAATCCGTTTCTCCCCGCAGCCTTACCGCTGCCCTGCGTCTGGATGTGTGGAATTCCAAATTTAAACACGTTCTGCTGGCAATGTTCATTTTTCACTTCTCACATTATTTATCCTCCCCGCTCTACCCGATCTTTAATGTGCGAGTTTTGAACCTTAACGACAGCCATCTTGGCAACGGAACCGCGCTTTATTACCTCTCAGTCTTGCTTGCCTCCACACAACTCGGGCGCATTGTCAACCGTTTTGGCAACAAACGTATAACCGGGTGGGGTGTTGCGGGCATGGCATCATATCCACTGATGCTGGCATTTGCACAGAACGTCTGGCAATTTTATGCGCTTTCATTCCTTGGCGGCTTTCTGTTTGCATTGGTCAACGGCGCGTATGCCAACTATATGCTCGAAAACATCCCCCCCGATGACCGTCCTTCTCATCTGGCTTGGTACACCATCATGTTCAATTTTGCCATCCTCGCCAGTTCGTTGATCGGTCCTGTCACCGCAGATGCCATCGGTCTCATCAACGCGCTGATCGTCTTCGGTATCGCCCGTATTCTCGCCGGACTCTTCCTGCTTAAATGGGGATAATCCCCGCATCATTCATGTTAAAATCACACCGTGACTGACGATAATAAGATCATTGCCTCCAACCGGAAAGCCGGTTTTGAATACACCCTGCTCGAACGATTCGAGGCAGGTATTGCCCTGCAAGGCTCGGAGATCAAATCCATCCGTGCCGGGCAGATCAGCATTCAAGAAGCCTATGTGGACGTGGAAAACGGCAAGGAAGCCTGGCTGCTTGAGGCACATATTGCCCCCTACGAACAGGCTGGGAAATTCTTCAATCATGAGCCTCGCCGCAAACGCCGCCTGCTCCTGCATAAAAAGGAGATCCGCGAACTGTGGAACAACGTCCGCATAAAAGGCATGACCATCGTGCCGATAAAAGTCTACTTCAAAGACGGACGCGCCAAGCTCGAGATCGCCCTCGCCAAAGGCAAAAAAGCCTACGATAAACGTGCTACGATCGCCAAAAGAGATGAAGCACGAGATAAAGAACGTGCCATGAGAGTGAGATAGTTGCGTAGTTTGATGGTTTTTTTTAGCCTCTTCGTCAACAAATCTGGCTGATGTTGCGACGAAACGACCATTTGACGAAACGACAAGGAGACCAAAGTGCCCCCCTCTACCATAGGTGGAATTAATTTACTGCCCGACCCTGAAAAGCGCGCGATCTACGCGAAATATATTCCTCAAGAACTGCTTGAAAAATATTCCCTTCCCCCGTTGACATCTGCAACTGGATACAACCTTTTACAGTTCCGATATGCAACCGGTTCCACAGATGTGGAGATGCGTCTCTACCACAAGGGGGATTTCCCAGACCCGATCCTGTACGCCCATCTGACCGACACCATGAATGGGCAGATTCATGTCCTGCTTTACATTCTCAACGACCCGGATTCTCCGCGTTACGATGTGGACAAAATGCCGGACGGCTCACCTACCAAGTTCGGGACGCTGCGGCGAAATGTTGAGGCGGAGACAAAGGCTTGTGAGGCAGGGCTGGCACCGGGTCAGGTACGACGCGGACTTAGAATGTTAGGGCAAGCCATTGAAGCATTTGAAGGCTTCGTCACCGCACTTGGCCATGATATGTATTTCGTCGAGCCTTTGTATTATCACAACGCAGTCATCTTTGAAAGATACGGGTTTTCGTATCAAATGGGCAAACGTTTAATGGAAAGTATCCATGCAGGTTTTGCTCCCGGCGGCGACCTTTACACACAACTGGACGGCTCGAATGCCTTCCGTAAACCGGAAGCAGCAGAAAGTATTCGGAAGCGTTCATGGGCAATCCACGACGGGATTTTAGGCGAACCCTTCACTAATGTAACAATGTATAAACGCGTGGGCATTTCTGCAGGAGTTAGCACGACCAAAGATTGCAAGTGGTAAAGCCAAGAGCTAAATAAAAAGAGACGGTTTGACCGTCTCTTTTTATTTTTATACTCATCGATATCATTAACCAAAACGGCTTAATGCTGTGTAAATCGCCCGCGCGCCAAATTCGATCGCAGCTGCTGGCACACGCTCATCTGCCGCATGGATAACGTTTGCAAAATTAAAATCTTCCGGTAGTGTCATGGGCAGGTATCCGTACGTTTGAATGCCGATCTGCGAGAAGAAGCGTCCGTCTGTCACGCCGCTTAACAACAAAGGGATGGGAATCCCTTCAGGATCAGCTTCTTTTAGAATTTCAGCCAGTTTATTAAAGAGTGACATATCTGGTTCAGAGGGTCCCGGCTCGAATTGAAGTAATTCCAATTCCACATCGCTGCCTACAATGGCGCGCAATTCGCGCATCATATCTTCCGGGGTCTGCCCGGGGAGCAAACGCCCATCCAACTCGACTGAGATCTCGCTTGGGATGACATTTACTTTTGTGCTGCCCTGCAAAATGGTGGGGCTGACCGTGTTTCGGAACAGTGGGTAGAACGTCCGCCCGCGATCTCCAAGAGTTTTGAGTACAACATTTGTCAGCGCGGGGTTGGTCAATTGCCTCAGAATCAAGCCTTGAGCGCCGCCCAGAGCCGAAGCCATCGCGTCCACCATCATCTTTGCTGGAGGAGTGACATGAACCGGCAAATCATTTTCATCCAATGCTTTGAGAAAGGCAGCCAGACGTGCGGTTGCGCCGCCTTTCACAGGCATCGAACCATGACCACCTTGCCCGCGCACGGTGGCTTTTATCCAGCATATCTGCTTTTCAGCGATCATGATGGGATAAAAACGCTTCCCACCAATGGCAAGTGTAAATCCGCCGAATTCACCGATGGCATATTTTATATCTTTGAACAGGTCAGGGTGTTCTTCAACCAGAAATTTTGCGCCATAATCTCCACCTGCTTCTTCGTCGCTGACGATAGCCAGCACAATATCCCCAGGCGGACGCAACCCTTCAGCATTCGCTCGCAGGAAAGCAGCCACCATCATGGCAACGCCGCCTTTCATATCCAATGCACCACGCCCCCACACATACCCATCGATCAGTTTCCCTTCGAATGGAGGCTGCTGCCACGGCTGACTTTCAGCTGTAACCACATCCACGTGCCCATATAACAACAAGGGTGGCGCCTTGCCCTCGCCAGGCAGCCTGGCGATCAAATTAGGTCGATCCGGGTCTTTGGCAAGCAAAGTGGATTCTATACCCGCCTCTGTCAATAGATCGCGAACATACATTACACACGCCGCTTCATGCCCAGGCGGATTGGTCGTATTGAATTGGATCAAACGCTGCAAGATCTCAACCGGGTTTTCGTGCATTTGTTTCGCTGTCATTGAATAGCTCCCGACCAAAGGATGTGAAGTTGCTACAAAATATTTTTTTTCAATTATATGTCAAACCTTCACTCAGAGCTTTCCGAATTAAACAAAAAAGACCATGCTTTCGCATGGTCTTTTAGTAGCGGGGGCAGGACTTGAACCTGCGACCTTCGGGTTATGAGCCCGACGAGCTGCCACTGCTCCACCCCGCACCGGTTAATAGAGCCCGCCGATATTACCAAGTAACGAAAGAAAAGTCAAGCGGAATATGCTGGAACAAACTAAAAGTGTTCCAAACCAGAGAAGCGCATATTGCGAATCGCTGGTTTTTCGTGCCAAAACATTCGTCCTGATATAATACCTCTCACATCGTATTAAACTTTAGGGAATATCATTCGCAGGATTTTATTGCGTATATTTCACAAGAAAAGGTGATTTTTCAATGGATTCGAAACGAAATTGGCTCGAGCGTCCCATCCATCCTACACTCCCCGCCATCACGAACGAGGTTCTGGTCTTTGCTTTGGTGATCCTGCTTGCCATTGCCACACGCTTTTATCATCTCGAACCGCGTGTCATGAGCCATGATGAAAGCCTGCATACTTATTTTTCATGGCTGCTTTACCGCGGACAGGGGTACGAACATACTCCGATGATGCATGGTCCATTCCAATTCCACATCGTCGCCCTGTCCTATTTTATTTTTGGCGTAAGCGACTTCACATCCCGCATTCCCGCCGTCCTATTCAGTATTGCCACTATTGGAATGGTCTGGTACTGGCGTAAATACCTGGGCAAGTGGGGTGCCTTAATTGCCGGCTTCCTGCTCGTAATTTCACCTTACATGCTTTATTACGGGCGTTATGTGCGCAATGAATCCTTTGTAGGGTTCTCCGGAATTGTCATGCTATATGCAATTCTCCGTCACCTTGAGTCTGGCGGAAAAAAATACCTCTACATCCTTGCAGCCGTCCTCATGCTGCACTTCACAGCCAAGGAAACTTCATTTATTTACACAGCGCAAGCCCTGATCTACCTTGCGGTCTACTTTATTATTCAAGTATCGCGCACACCATGGCGCGGCGCTTCAGGTGACTATCGCGCCTTTATCATTTCTCTTTGTGTAACGATCTTACTCGCAGGGGCTACTGCCGGATACGCACTTTACAGCCGAGATGCAGCAACACTGACCGGCGCCGAAACCGCCCTGCCTGCCAACCCAGACACTCCGCTTCAGCCTTCAGCGGAACCTGCTTCAGCTTCTTTAACTTTTGCCCTCGCCGCAGCTGCACTTGCCGCCCTGATTGTCACTGGGTATTTTCTTATCCGGGGATACACATGGGAACGCCTGCGCACAAATCGAACCTTTGAATTACTTATGATCACCGGCACGATCGTTCTCCCGCAGCTCTCGCCGTTCTTGATCAAACTGACTGGTATCACCATTCCAACCACTGCCCCGGAGATCAACGCCCTTACAGGAGACATACGCTCCATCCTCATTATTGGAGCCTGTCTGTTGGTTACATTCTTGGCAGCCATTGCCATCGGATTGATCTGGAACCCCGAAAAATGGTGGAAGACTTCCCTTGTGTTTTGGGTGCCGTACACCATTCTCTACACAACCGTCTTTACAAATCCAAATGGTTTCTTTACCGGTACGATCGGTTCACTCGGTTACTGGCTTGTTCAACAAGGCGTGGAACGTGGCAGCCAGCCATGGTATTACTATCTACTCATCCAGATCCCCGTGTACGAATTCCTGCCCGCCATCGGGTTGATTCTCGCCATTATAGTAGGCTTGCGTCGTAAAGTAACCCTGCCGGTTGAGTGGGAAGAAGACATGGTTGATGGCAGCCTCGACGGAGGTTGGGCAACCGTAAACGACGATGATTTAAATATGTCGTTGGATACAGCAAAGCCGAAAATCCCTCCCACACCGGAGTTGCTGGAAAGTTTCACCCGCGAAATTAATTTTGTGAATATGTTCTCGCTGCTCGTTTGGTGGAGTATTTCCAGCTTCTTCGCCTTCACCTATGCCGGTGAAAGGATGCCCTGGCTGACATACCACATCACCATGCCGATGATTCTCATCACGGGTTGGGCACTGGGGCATATTATTGACACCACGAACTGGGAAGGACTAAAAGGGAACAAGATCCCGCTTGGCTTGGCGGCAGTAGCCACCTTTATTGCCAGCCTTGCAAATACACTTTATGCCTGGAATAAAACCCCTCTTCCATTTCAAGGGCAATCCCTGGAACAATTACAAGCGACAAATCTCTTCCTCTTGCCGCTGATTGTTTCCATCATAAGCGCAGTAGCCATAGTCTATCTTCTACGCGAATGGACATTCAAGGATGTGCGTCACATTTTCACCCTTGTAGTATTCGGTCTTCTGGCGGTATTCACCGCCCGGGCGGCATTCCGTGCCTCATACATCACCTACGATCAGGCAACCGAATTCCTTGTTTATGCGCACGGTGCATCGGGAATCAAGGAAGTAACAGAGCAGGCAAAGGAGATCTCTAAACGAACCACAGGCGGTATGGATATTGCCATCGCCTACGATGCTTCTGCGCCAGATACGGGTGTATCCTGGCCCTTTGTATGGTATTTGCGCGATTTTACCAATCAGCGTTCCTTCGACCAGCCCACGCGATCTTTACGAGAATCGGTGGTCATTATTGTCGATGAGAAAAATTTCGACAAGATCGATCCAGCCATTGGTCCCGGCTACTACCGCGTGGACTACGTCCGTATGTGGTGGCCCATGCAGGATTATTTTGGTCTCGTCAGTGACCGCGATCCAAGCATTCCCTTTGATGAGAATTATTCTTGCAAAGGACTATTAAGCTTTCTAAAATTTTCAAAAACGAAGGATTATTCCCGTTTCTGTGAAGGCTTCACAGACCCAAATATTCGTGCGGGCATCTTCCAGATATGGCTTAACCGTGATTACAGCCAATACGCTGCAGCCAAGGGGCGCAGTGACCTAACCCTTGCCACCTGGCAACCCGGTGACCAGATGCGGCTTTATATCCGAAAAGATGTTGCTTCACAAATTTGGAACTATGGCGTTGAAGGAACCAGCACAGAAGTAATAGAAGACCCAACCGAAGGCAAATACATTCAACTATTTGCAGACCGTATTGTGGATAACTCTCAAGCGGAACCCGTTGACCTTAACGGTCCACGCTCACTGTCCTTCGCACCCAACGGGACATTCTATGTGGCTGATTCCCGTAATCACCGCATCTTGCACCTTGACCCAACTGGAAAAATCCTGCATCAGTGGGGTTCCTTCGCTGATGGCGTAAACGTACAGACCGGACCCGGTACATTCAACGAACCTTGGGGCATTGCCGTTGGACCCGATGGTTCTGTGTATGTAACAGATACCTGGAATCACCGCGTCCAAAAGTTCACTCCCGATGGGAAGTACATCACCGAATGGGGTATATTCGGTCAGGGAGGCGAAAGCTCGTTCTATGGACCACGCGGACTGGCGGTTGACGCCGAAGGGCGGGTTTATGTCACAGATACAGGGAACAAGCGCATCGTTGTGTTCGATGCGGATGGAAAGTACATCACAGAATTTGGCGGCACGGGCTTCGATCCAGGCTTATTCGATGAGCCGGTCGGCGTTGCCATTGACCGCAATGGAACAGTATATGTAACCGACACCTGGAACCGCCGCGTACAAACCTTCTCCCGAGTGGAAACGGATGGTGTTCTCACCTTCCTGCCGGATAAACAATGGGATGTGTATGGCTGGTTCAGTACCTCTCTTGAAAACAAACCCTTCATTGCAGTGGATGACAATCTGCATGTCTTCATCACCGATCCGGAAGGGTATCGTGTCATCGAGTTCGACCCGAACGGAGAGATCGTACGGGTTTGGGGCGATTACAGTGATACCGCCGAAGGTTTCGGTCTCACATCCGGTATTACCATAGACTCTGATGGACATGTCTGGGTGACCGACGCGATGTTTAATCGAATATTGAGGTTTACACTGCCGTAAAGAGATGAAAACATACCCTTGAAGCTTCTCCTTCAAGGGTATGTTTTTTTATAGGCGAGTTGTAACCGGCTTGTATTTCGATGGTGGTATAATGCCGATGCTTACAAGCAAAAAAATCATCCCCCGAGGGAGAATAATGAAACTCCACGAATACCAATCCAAGAATATTTTTTCGAAATTCGGCATCCCGATCCCCAAGGGACGCGTTGCGACTACCGCTCAAGAAGCAAAACAGATTGCAGAAGAGCTTGGTGGTCGCGTTGTTGTTAAGTCTCAGGTATTGGTGGGCGGACGCGGAAAAGCCGGCGGCGTAAAGCTCGCCAAAGACCCTGCCGAAGCCGAACAACTCGCCACTCAGATCCTGGGCATGGAGATCAAAGGTCTTCCGGTGCGCAAGGTATTGGTGGATGAAGCCTCCGCCATTGACCAGGAAATCTACTTCGCCATTACCGATGACCGCGCCGCTAAAAAGCCGGTGCTGATCATCTCTGCTGCTGGCGGCGTGGATATTGAAGAAGTTGCCGCCAAAACCCCTGAGAAGATCATCAAGGTCAACATTGACCCGCTGCTTGGCTTGCGTGAATACCAGGCGCGCGACGTTGCAGTTGCCATTGACCTGCCCCGCGATTACTGGCGCGACTTCACCAAGATCGCCATGGGTTTATGGCAAGTCTATCAAAGCACCGACGCTTCTCTGGCTGAGATCAATCCATTGGTCATCACCAAAGATAAGAAAATGCTTGCCCTCGATGGCAAGATGATGATCGATGACAATGCGCTCTTCCGCCAGCCCGAGCTTGCCGAAATGCGCGACACAGACGAAGACGCCCCCGCTGAGATCGAAGCGCGCAAGTATGGTCTGTCCTTCATCAAACTGGATGGCGACATTGGCTGTATGGTCAACGGCGCCGGTCTGGCAATGACCAGCATGGACGTGATCAAACTCTTCGGCGGCGAACCCGCCAACTTCCTGGACATTGGCGGCGGCGCAGGCGCGGAAAAAGTTGCCGCCGCCATGCGCATCATCCTGACCGACCCGAACGTCAAAGCCGTGCTCTTCAACATCTTCGGCGGCATCACCCGCTGTGACGAAGTCGCCAAAGGCATTCTAGTTGCAATGGATGAAGTCAAACCGAAAGTGCCGATGGTCGTCCGTCTTGTTGGAACCAACGCGGAAGAAGGTCGCCGCCTGCTCGAAAACGCGAATATGATCACCGCTGAAACTCTCGCCGACGCCGCCAAGAAAGCCGTTGCTGCGGCAAAGGGATAAACACATGAGTATCTTAGTAGATAAAAACACCCGCCTTCTCGTACAGGGCATCACTGGTAACGAAGGCTTATTTCACACCACTCAAATGGCTGCCTACGGCACGAATATCGTTGGCGGCATCACCCCCGGCAAGGGCGGTGAATGGGTTTTGGACGGAAAGATCCCGGTTTTCGACTCGGTCAAATCTGCCAAGGATGCAACCGACGCCAATGCAACCATCATCTTTGTGCCTGCACGCTTTGCACCCGACGCCATGTTCGAAGCAGCAGATGCCGGCATTCCGCTCATCATCTGCATTACCGAAGGTGTGGTCATTCACGACATGATGCGCGTCCGCAACTATCTCGACCAAAAGAAGGTCCGCCTCATCGGTCCGAACTGCCCCGGTCTGCTTACCCCTGGTGAAGCCAAAGTTGGCATTATTCCCGGCAACATCGCCATCCCCGGCAACGTTGGCGTGGTCTCCCGTTCAGGTACTCTGACCTATGAAGTGCTCTACGCCATGAAAAACCTCGGCATGGGCGCATCTACGTGCGTAGGCATTGGCGGCGACCCGGTCAATGGCACCAACTTTACCGATGTGCTTGAGATGTTCGAACACGACCCCAAAACCGAAAAGGTCATCATGATCGGTGAGATCGGCGGCAACGAAGAAGAAAAAGCTGCCGAATTCATTCGCACCAAAATGACCAAACCCGTCGCATCCTTCATCGCCGGTCAGACGGCCCCTCCCGGAAAACGCATGGGGCACGCCGGTGCCATCATCGAAGGCGGCGCCGGAACGGCAGCCGACAAAGTCAAAGCCCTCGAAGCTGCTGGCGTCAAAGTCGCCAAGCACCCGGAAGAAATTCCGACCCTCTTGCAATAAACCCAACCTCCCCCAAATATGACGGTACTTCTGTCATATTTGGGGGAGGTGTCACGAAGTAACGGAGGGGGCGCAATCAAATCCTATCAAGAATCACGTAGAGCCGCCTGATACAGGCGGCTCTACGGTTATAATCTCAAACGATCAATTACTTCTTGTTGGCTTCGATGTACTTAACGGCTTCGCCGACAGTGGTGATCTTCTGAGCATCTTCGTCGGAGATCTCAGCGCCGAATTTGTCTTCGAACGCCATGATCAATTCGACGAGGTCAAGCGAATCAGCCTCGAGGTCTTCGCGGAAGCGGGCTTCCATCGTGATCTTCTCCTCATCGGAACCAAGCAGGTCCTTGATAATTACTTTCAATTCAGAATATGTGTCTGACATAACATCCTCCAGTTGGAATTTATTGTAAATTGTAATCGCCTGGCTTGCACTGTCAAGCCAGCATATCAAACACAGGAACACCCCCTCATGACAAAAGTTGCGCCAATCGACCAGCGAAAAGCCGATCACATTAAAATTAACTTAGAACAGGATGTCCGCTCTGCATTGACGACTGGGCTCGAGAAGGTTCATTTTATCCATGAAGCCCTGCCCGAGTTGGACCTGGACCGCATCAATACCAGTCTGAGCCTGTTCGGCAAAACCTTGTCCTCACCTACACTGGTAAGCTCCATGACAGGCGGCACAGATGAAGCTGAGGTCATCAACTTGCGCCTCGCTGAAGCCGCGCAGGAATGCGGCATTGCAATGGGCGTTGGAAGTCAACGTGCCGCAATCGAACACCCCGAACAAGCAAAGACCTTTCAAGTGCGTCGTGTAGCACCAGATATTCTATTATTTGCCAACCTGGGAGCCGTGCAATTCAATTATGGCTATGGCGTAGACCAATGCCGCAAAGCTGTCGAAATGATTGAAGCGGATGCGCTGTACCTGCACATCAACCCGCTGCAAGAAGCGGTACAAGACGCAGGCGACACGAACTGGGTCGGCATCACCAGGAAGATCGAAGAAGTCTGCAAGAAACTCGGAGTCCCCGTCATCGCAAAAGAAGTAGGCTGGGGCTTTTCTGAAAAGACCGCCAAAGTTCTTGCCGAATGCGGCGTGCAAGCCATAGACGTGGCAGGTGCAGGCGGCACCAGTTGGTCGCAGGTCGAAATGCATCGCGCACCTGATGAATTTACCCGCCGCCTTGCTGCCACATTTGTTGGGTGGGGAATTCCAACTGCCGAAGCGGTGATGAATGTTAAACGTGCTGTTCCTGAAATGACCGTCTTCGCCAGTGGCGGCATTAAAGATGGACTCGATATCGCCAAATGCATCGCTCTGGGGGCAACCCTTGGTGGGATGGCAGGGGAATTCCTCAAAGCCGCCGCCGTCTCCACTGAACGAGCTGTTGAAATGATGAAGCTCACCAAACGGCAGATCGAGGTCAGCATGTTTTCCTCCGGAGCAGGAACGCTCAAAGAACTTTCCAGCAAATTCATTATCAAAAATTAAAATATGGCGACAATACCGTCGCCATATTTTTTGTAAAACGAACGGGGGATATATCCCATAATTTTCGCTTCGCCCCTTGCGGTAAAATACAAGCATGGAAAACGATGATCCTATCGAAGTCCGTATGGGCACCTTTTTCGTTGTCATGGGCGGAGGAGTATTCCTCCTCTTCATCATGTCTGATGTTGCCGACAAGGTGGATTTTGATTATTTCTTCGTTGCCATGATCCTGTTCGCCATTGGGTATTATTTCCGCAGAAAAAAAGCCCCCCCTC
Source organism: Candidatus Villigracilis vicinus (assembly GCF_016702885.1). NCBI lineage: Bacteria > Bacillati > Chloroflexota > Anaerolineae > Anaerolineales > Candidatus Villigracilaceae > Candidatus Villigracilis > Candidatus Villigracilis vicinus. The sequence continues at coordinate 489,728 of NZ_JADJDD010000001.1, read as the reverse complement.
CTCCATCTGGGCGTTTTACCTGGTTCAAAGGCTACTGGCAAAAAATGAGAGCCGGTAAAAAAGGCGGTGGTGGTGGCGGCGGCGAAGGAAAAGATAAAAAGGATAAGAAGTAACTCTATGTCAAAACTGATTCCCCTCAAACAAGCAATATCTGAACTCGTAAGCGACGGTGATGTTGTCTACGCCGCAGGTTTCACTCATCTCATCCCTTTTGCTGCCGGGCATGAGATCATCCGTCAAGGCAAGAAAGACCTAACCCTCGCGCGCGCTACACCTGACCTGATCTACGACCAAATGGTTGCGGCAGGCTGCGCAAAGAAGGTCATCTTTTCCTACATGGGCAACCCGGGTGTGGGTTCGTTGCGCATCGTCCGTGGTGCCATCGAACGCGGTGAATTGGAATGGGAGGAATATTCCCACTTTGGAATGATCACACGGTTACAGGCGGGCGCCTCTGGTCTTCCGTTTCTACCAATGAATCAAACCGGTGCAGAAGACCTGGAAAAGGTCAACCCACAGATCAAGCGCATTCCTGATCCGTATGGTGGCAAGGATGTTATCGTCGTCCCGGCGCTTAATCCGGACGTTGCCATCGTCCATGTACAACGCGCCGACAAAAACGGCAATGCCCATCTTTGGGGCATCATCGGCGAACAAAAAGAAGCCGCCTTTGCTGCTAAAAAAGTCATCCTCACCGCCGAAGAAATCGTGGACGAATCCGTCATCCGCTCCGACCCGAACCGCACCATGATCCCCGGCATCGTTGTCAGCGCCGTCTGTCATGTTCCGTTCGCAAGCCATCCTTCCTACTCACAGGGCTATTATGACCGCGATAACGAGTTCTACCTCGCTTGGGATAAGATCAGCGAGTCGAAAGAACTGACTCAAAAATATCTTGACGAATGGGTTTATGGTGTGAAAGACCGCAATGCCTATTGGAAAAAACTCGGCGAAAAGGCGCATAAACGCTTGAAGGTCAAAGCACAGTACAGCGAGAAAATTAATTACGGCAAGTATTAAAGTGAACAACATTCCTCATTTCGATCTTGGCGGCAACGGCGACCCGCTTCACTTCCTTCACGCCAACGGGTATCCGCCTGAATGTTACGCTCCATTGCTGGAGCACTTAAAACCCATCTCTCACGTATTTGGGATGAAGCTCCGTCCATTATGGGAAGGAGCAAATAAAAAGGATTTGCAGGACTGGCACCCTTACTCTGAGGATCTGCTGCGCTTCCTCTCGGACCGTGGAACGGATCCCGTTATCGGAGTTGGTCATTCCATCGGAGGCATTGTCACCCTGCGCGCGGCAATGCGCGACCCGCAGAAATTTCGTGCTGTTATTCTGCTTGACCCGGTCTTTTTTGTTCCGCCGATGCTGGTGGCGTGGAATATCTCCCGCGCCCTTGGGTTGGGAGAAAAAACGCACCCCCTCATCGCGGCTGCAAAAAAACGCAGACGCGAATTCAAAGACCTGGAAACAGTCTACCGCAGCTATCGTACGAAACCCGTCTTTCGTTATATGAGCGAGGAAAGTTTAAAAGGATATATTGCAGGGATCACCAAACCTAAATCAGATGGAAGCGGTTTTGAGCTTGTTTACACACCTGAATGGGAAACGCACATTTACCTGACCGGGCTACGCGATTTTGACCTCTGGAATGGCATTGGCAGTTTCGATGTGCCTACACTCATCATTCGTGGCGCAGAGACCGACACTTTTTTGCCAAATGCCGAAAGACTGGTCAAAAAGAAGAATCCAAAGATACAGATCCACACCATGGAAAAAGCCACTCACATTCTGCCTCTTGAATATCCAAAAGAAGTAGCAGAGCTCATCAAGAACTTTTTGACGACGATCCAATAAGGAGAAACCATGCCTGAATTGAAATACTCTTCCGCCGAGCTAATGATCATCAATGCCGCCCGCCTCTTACGCGATGGTGACGTGGTCTTTGTCGGCGTCGGTCAGCCCAACCTCGCCTGCAACCTTGCCAAACGTACGCACGCGCCCAATCTTGTGATGATCTATGAAGCGGGCGTGATCGGCGCCGAACCGGAACGCCTGCCCCTCTCCATTGGTGACCCAACCCTCGTGAGCGGCGCGCTTTCTGTAGTGAGCATGTATGATATCTTTGCAAACTACCTTCAGCGCGGGAATGTTGATGTAGGTTTCATGGGTGGCGCACAGATCGATAAGTATGGGAATATCAATGCTACGACGATTGGTGACTATGCGCAACCAAAAGTCCGCTTACCTGGGTCGGGCGGTTCGCAGGAAATTGCAGCCTGGGCAAACCGATGTTACATCATGACCCCCCACCAGAAACGCCGTTTTCCCGAAAAAGTAGAGTTCATGACCTCGGCAGGATTTATAGATGGCAAAGGTGCACGCCAGGCACGCGGTATGCGCGGCGGCGGAATGCTGGCAGTCGTTACAGATATCGGGATCCTCGAACCGGATGAAACGGGAGAAATGATGCTTACGGCGCTGCACACAGGTCGAACGGCGGAAGAGGCGAAATCCAACACGGGCTGGGACCTCAAAGTTGCAGATGCGCTGAAGACCACAGACGAGGTCACAAAGAAGGAATTAAAAATCCTGCGCGAAGAATTAGACCCAACAGGTATATATTTAAAAGGGGCCGCATAATTATCATTTCAGCCAAAGGAGATGAGTTATGAAGCAAGAAAGTTTCAAATCGTTGATCGCAGTCCTGACTGCAATTGTCACTGTTCTAGGTGCAACAGCGGCATGCCTGGCATCTGTGGCGGTTTCCAATGCAGGAGACGCAGATTTCGCCGGTTTAAATGCATCCATTCGCGCCCAAAAAGCCGAGATCGTTAACTACGTGTATGGGTATGAGCATTACAGAGCTTTTACCAGCTACATGCGTTATAACGAGTTTGGAAACCTGATGTATGACCCGGCAGCAGATCCAGAAACCGATGCACGCAATGGTGCCATCCAACGCGAAGTTTGGGGGCTTGCCAGCGGTATCAGTTCGGTGTTTTTCAGCCCGCGCTACATCAACCCCGATGGACAATACGACCTGGAACGCGAATTGCAGGAAGCATTTGCACAGGATGCCCAGGGTGCAGACCTGGATGCTGCTCCATATTTTGAGGAGTCAGACAAGCTACGGCGGCAATCATCCTTTCTGACCTCTACAATGATCGCGTTTGCATTTTCCTTCTGGTTCCTCACATTGGCACAAGCCACTGAAAAGAATATTAAATTTCTCTGGGCTATCCTTGGTTCGTTGATCGGTCTCGGAGGAATTGCCGGGATCATTATCGGAAGGTTCCTTTTATGAAAACCGAAAATCCAGCCGAACAACGCTTCGAGAATATGGCAACGGTCATGATCGCCACAGTGGCGATCTGGGTTGCCATCACAGCTTATTTTCAAAATTACGCAGCGAACATTTCAGATCAGGCTCGCCGCCGAGCACAACAGTATTCCATCGAAGCAACTAAACGTGAAGTAACCGGCTCGATCCAATTCAGCTACGACTGGCAGGGTGCCTTCCAGACCTGGGAGGAATTAAGTTGGCAGATCACTGCCGCCCAACAAAATGGAGATACAGCCGCCGAAGAACGCTACCGGCAATTGCAGGAAAAAATCATTCCGCTTAGCAAAATGCTGGGGGATGAATATTTCAACCCGAATGTGGGTTGGCCTGATTCATATAAATACGAATCAGATGCCTATCTAGTGGAAGCAACCCGCCTCTCGGAAACATATCTCGCTGAATCAGATCTGGGAAATTTTACTGATAATGTTGCCGACTCACTCATCGTGCAGATCACGCTGTTAACCGTGTCCTTGTCACTATACGGTCTCTCAATGGCGCTCAAAGGTCGAGTTCGCTGGCTTTTCATTATGGTGGGCTCCGGTATTGTCGCTCTGTGTGTAGTATGGTTGGGCTGGTCATTGGTGGAATTGCTCATTCGTCCCGAGGTGAATGCGGAAGCCATTCAGGCATATGCAGATGGCACGGGATTGGTCTATCAGGCAAAGCACAAAGAGGCAATTGAAAAATTCAGTCTCGCCATTCAAGAGAACCCGGAATACGCAAAAGCCTATTACGAACGTGGGCTCGCCTACTACGAACTTGGCGATATGACTACCGCCATTTCCGAAATCGAAGCTGCACGAAATGCAGGGCTGGATGATATCAGCCTAAATTGGAATCTCGGCTGGATCTACTATCTAACAGGTCAATACGATCTGGGAATACAGACAAATGAGCGCATCCTAAATGAACACCCAGAGGTGTTGGGCATGCGCATGAATCAGGCGATCAGCTATCTTGCCAAGGGAGATTTTGAAAACTCACAAATACAATATGACCTTCTAATTCAGGAAGCCCAACAGCAGGTGGATGAAGCCCATAAGAATAATACCGAACCATCCGCTTCACTTTGGTTTTACATGGATGCAGGCGCACTTGACCTTCAAAACCTGATCGACCAGTTGGACAACAATCCCAAGGGTTGGACCCAAGCACCAGATGCCGGCTTGATCCTGGGCGAACACAATGCAGTTCGCGAATTTGCCCTTAAACAGATGAAGCGAATAAAAGAATCTACAGTATCTTTGGAATATACTGGCACCCTGCCGGCAAAAGAAGCATCGATGCAGGTGACCTCCTTTGTGATCGGGCAGGTCGCCGGTACCGATGCCGATGGCTTTATCACAAGCTTCGAACCCGCTCCAAATAACATCATCCCCTACGGAGAAGATACCTTCAGTATAGAATTCAACTACGCTGGCGCTGCACCCAGCGTTATGATATGGAAGGTTTACCGTAACGGGTACGAAGATCAATCCTTGCGTATTTACACCGAGGAAGATCTTAGCGCAGGCAACACCTGGTATAAAACATTTGGATACAGCTTTACCAATCTGTTTATCCTAACTGAAGGTGAATATACCGTGGAGCTTTATGCAGATAACACTCTTGTGCAGAGAGGAACTTTTTACGTCAAGCAGTAATTCACCCATTTTGAGCATATACACGGGGCAGTCATCCATGATAAACCCTTCTGGATGACTGCCCGAATCAAACCATGACCATGCCGATCCGATATTTGATCTTTGACCTTGGCGGAACGCTGATGCACTCCGCCGCAGACTGGGCGCCCATACTGGAGAAAGCAGACGAGGCACTGGTACAGTCTCTGCGCCGCCACAACATCGAACTTGACTCGAAAGTGTTCAGGGCACATTTGCATGAATATTACGAACGGCGGGATAAGGATTTCTACGAAACGACCTATCACCTCGTCTTGCGCGAATTGCTTGAAGAGTTGGGACAAGTCGATGTTGCCGAATCTGTTCTCAGGTCTGCTTTGGATGCTTTGTATACTGTTACGCAAGCCAACTGGTTGTTAGAGTCAGATACTCTCAGCACCCTTGAAGCGCTCAAATCTCAAAATTACAAGCTGGGGATTTTTTCCAATGCAGGCGATGATAAAGATGTACAAGACATGGTGGCGGCATTTGGTATTCGTCGTTATTTCGATTTCGTACTTTCCTCCGCCGCCTGTTTTTATCGCAAGCCGCACCCACGCGCATTTGAGATCTGCCTTGCACATTGGAATGCCACTCCTGACGAAGCCGCAATGATCGGCGACAGCCTTGAAGCAGATATCCTCGGAGCAAATCAACTGGGCATTACATCGATCTGGCTCACCCGTCGCGCTCAATTCAAAAATGAGGACATGCACCGCATCAAACCGGACTTTAGCCTGCGTAAACTCAGCGAGCTGCCCCCCACTCTTGACCGTATCTCCATCTCCCGCCGCTGACAATCGGGTACAATATTGCGCCGCGCTAAAAATACACACAAGACTATCTCTGAAAACCGCCTCACTTCAATACGAAAAGGATAATTCCCCATGCTAAATTTTACAACCAGGGTCCAGAACGCACGTGTCCCCGTCACCGTTTTGTCTATTTCTGGTGATATCGATTCGTCGAATTTTCAGGTATTTCAGAGCTGTGTGGATGAACAGTTAGCACAAGGCGCAACCCATGTGCTCTTGAATTTCAGCGAAGTCAAACGCATCAGCAGTGCAGGGCTGCGCGTCATCCATAATCTTTTCAACAAATTAAGAGACATCCATAAGGATGTCAACGATGAGGAGCTGCGAAAAAAAATGAGCAGCGGTGCATACAAATCGCCCTATATCAAAATAAGCAACCTGGCACCGAACCTGGCAGAAATATTCAGCCTCGGCGGCTTTGATATTTACATCGAAATCCTTGATGACGAAGCCAAAGCAGTCGCCTCGTTTTAACTGCTCAGGCTATAATCTCAAGCATGACCGACCTCTTTGACCACGCCATGCAGGAACGCATGAAATCAGAAGCGCCGCTCGCCGCGCGTATGCGTCCGCGCATCTTGGAAGAATATATCGGTCAGGAGCACATCATTGGCGAAGGCAAATTATTACGGCGCGCCATTGAAGCGGATAGACTTTTCTCCTCCATCATCCTTTGGGGACCTCCAGGTACTGGCAAAACAACCCTCGCACAGGTGATCGCCAATTCCACAAAAAGCCACTTTGTCACCATCTCCGCCATCCTTGCAGGCAAAGCTGATCTACGCGTTGCAATTGATGATGCTCTTGAACGAAGGCGATTGAACAACGAAAAGACCATTCTCTTTGTAGATGAAGTCCATCGCTGGAACAAAGCACAGCAAGATGCCCTTCTGCCGCATGTTGAGAATGGCACCTTCACGCTCATTGGGGCAACGACCGAAAATCCTTATTTCGAAGTTATTAAAGCGTTGATCTCGCGTTCGCGAGTGTTTCAATTACGGAACTTAAATCAAAACGAAACCGGCATTCTTTTGGATCGCGCTCTTGCTGATAAGGAACGCGGCTACGGGAACAAAAAGATCACATTTGACCCGGATGCCCGTTCTCATTTGATCGAGGTTGCATCTGGTGATGCCCGCAATGCTCTAAACGCACTGGAGTTGGCTGTTGAATCTACAGCACCAGACGGGAATGGAATTGTGCATATCACATTGGATGTGGCACAAGAGTCGATTCAGCGTCGTGCTGTTCTGTATGATAAAGATGGCGATGCTCATTACGATACCATCTCTGCCTTCATCAAGTCTGTACGCGGCTCAGACCCAGACGCAGCTTTGTACTGGCTCGCAAAAATGATCTACGCCGGGGAAGACCCCAAGTTCATCATCCGCAGGCTGATCATCCTCGCCGGAGAAGATATTGGTATTGCAGACCCCATGGGGCTTGTAGTGGCATCTTCCGCTGCACAAGCATTTGAATTCATCGGGCTGCCGGAAGGCATCTATCCGATCGTGGAAGCAACGCTTTATCTTGCAACTGCGCCAAAATCCAACAGTGCTGGCGCTTACTTCAAGGCTATGAAAAAGATCGAAGACGAAGGGCAAGTCTCTGTGCCACGCCACTTAATGGACAGTAACCGTGATGCCGCTGCCATGGGTCATGGCAAAGACTATGTGTATCCGCACGAAATGGAAGGTCACTTTACGCCGCAACAATACCTGCCAAAGCGACTCTTGGGAACATACTTCTACGCACCCTCACAAGAAGGATACGAAGCCCAGGTTACCTCGCGGTTGGAAATGTGGCGCGAAGCACAGCGAAAGGCGCTGGGAATCACAAAAGTGGAAACCATCCCTGCCATGAGCGAAGAACAGATCCAGGAAATGAAAAGAAAGATCAAATAGTTCTAAAAGGAACTCCCCAAATTTCAATGAAACATACTTATCGAGATGACATCGACGGGTTGCGCGCCATTGCCGTACTTGCCGTCATTTTCTATCATGCGGGGGTTCCTTTCTTTTCCGGCGGTTACGTTGGTGTCGATGTTTTCTTTGTCATCTCTGGGTTTTTGATCACGGGCATCATTTTTCGGGAGATTCAAAGCGGCACGTTCAGTCTTACCAGATTTTATGAACGCCGCATTCGGCGCATTTACCCGGCAGTCTTTGCCTTGATCGGGTTTGTCCTGATCGCCGGTGCTTTTCTTTACGGCGCTCCTGATTTCGAAAAGATCAGCAGAAGCGCAGCAGCCAACACGGTCTTTTTATCCAATATGCTCTTCTGGCGGGAATCGGGGTATTTTGAAGATCCCTCCACGCTCAAACCCTTGTTGCATACCTGGTCGCTTTCAGTGGAAGAACAATTTTATATATTCTTCCCGATCATGATGGTGTTGATCGCCCGGTTCTTCAAGTCTAATTTTTCAAAAATCATTCTTTTGCTTATGCTAGGTTCCTTTGCTGCCAGCGTTTATGCCACCTATCAATATACATCAGCAGCATTTTATTTCATGCCATTGCGTGCATGGGAATTATTTCTAGGCAGTTTACTTGCGTTATCCGGTGACTCGTTCCGTGCAGGAATTAAGGCTCGCAACTTCTTATCCACAGTTGGACTTGGTCTAATCGCAGGAAGCGTGACACTCCTTACAGAAGAAACAGCCTTCCCTGGCTGGGCGGCATCATTACCCGTGTTGGGTGCAGGTTTGGTTCTCTTCGGCGGAATGGAAGAAAATACGTTCATACGGAAAATCCTTGGATTTCCTCCACTTGTATTCATTGGGAAGATCTCCTATTCGCTTTATTTATGGCATTGGTCGCTTCTGGTCATGGGAAAGTATTACCTCATCCGAGAAATAACAATTACGGATACCCTTATTTGGCTGGCTTTGACATTCACGCTTTCAACCCTCTCATGGATGTTCATAGAAACGCCCTTCCGTTCTGGAGTCTTTTGGACACGCCAGCGTACATTTGTACTTGGAGCTGGGCTAATGACTGTCACATTTGCCATTAGTCTTTTCATTTATCTCAATCAGGGTTTTCCACAACGCTTTCCACAAATCGCTTCAGGAGATGATGATGCCGAAAAGGTGCGTTGGGGCGGCTGTATTACAGAACACAGAAAAGAGCCGCCTGCAGAAGTCTCTCTTTGCACAATTGGCATGGATGGCGGAGAGCCCGAATTCCTTCTTTGGGGCGACTCGCACTCCCGGGCAGTGGCACCCGCAGTGGATGAATCAGCTGTCGCTTCAGGCGTGACCGGGTACATATCCGCCATGCCTGGCTGTCCACCACTCCTCGGCATCGACCGCCAGGATCAATTCCTTGGCAGTTGCAGCACCTACAACGATATGGTGCTCAATTATCTTGTACAACATCCGGAATTAAGAACGGTCATTTTGATGGGTCGGTGGAGTATTTCAGCAGATGGAAGAAAATTCAAAGGTGAAGAAGGAGCAACCAAACGGCAGTTGGATGTTTGGAATAACAAGGAAGGCGCAAATGCAGAACTGTTCGATCTAGGATTAAACCGAACAGTTACCCAACTCACAGCCATGGGACGGCGCGTGGTCATTATTGCCGGGATCCCAGAGATAGGATACGATGTTCCATCATCATATGCAATCGCCTCTAGAACCGGGAGGGATGTCAACTCCATCATCGCCCCCACATATCAGGAATATTTGGTACGCAACCTGGATGCCCGCAACTCCATTGACGCGATCGCAGCAAGTTACAATCTTCTGGTTGTAGACCCTTCCACCGTGCTTTGCGATTCAGAAAGATGCCTCGCAGTGGCAGACAACCAGCCGCTTTACCGTGACGATGATCACCTTTCTACATACGGCGCTCATTATATATCTAACATCTTCGACCCATTGTTTGTCAGCCTTAGTGGCAAATAATGGATTAATACGCTAAAGAGTAACAAAAACTATTTAGTACACAAAGGCTCTCTTGCTGTTTTTTAAGTAGGCTATTACAACTTAATGAAATTAAATTACCGAAAAGACATTGATGGTTTACGCGCAATTGCAGTATTGGCAGTTTTACTGAATCACGCCAACATACCCGGGTTTTCCGGAGGGTATGTTGGCGTTGATGTTTTCTTTGTGATATCAGGCTTCTTGATCACTGCCATCATCGCCCGCGAGATCGAGGGTGGCGAATTCACTTTCAGTAAATTTTACGAGCGACGAATTCGGCGGATCCTCCCGGCGCTTAGTGTTGTGACTCTATTTGTTCTTTTGGCAAGTTTTGTCTTATTTGATGCGGAAAAATTACACTCCGTCGGGAAAAGCCTGATCGCAACAACATTGTTTTATTCAAATATAAACTTCTGGATGGAGGCTGGTTATTTCGATGCCCCGTCACAATTAAAGCCACTACTTCACACATGGTCGTTGGCAGTGGAAGAGCAATTCTATATCATCTTCCCAGTCTTCATGATCATCCTGTATCTTTATGCCAAACAATTTAAGAATCTGGTATTGATATTTGTTTTCGGACTCTCACTTGGATTTGCAATATACCAGTCCAAACAAGATACTTCTGCAGCGTTCTATCTCGTTCAATATCGGATGTGGGAGCTTCTAACCGGGGCATTGTTATCCTTAAATATTATCCCTGCCTTTAATGCCAAAAAGTTCAATAATATTCTAGGGCTTGGGGGGTTGGCATTACTCAGCGCTCCTATTTTTCTGTACTCTGAAAACACATTATTCCCCGGCCTCAATGCAATTCCGCCGGTACTTGGTACAGCATTGGTGATTTACAGCAACTCGACAAGCGAAAGTGCATCTGGTAAGTTATTAGGTTTCCCCGCACTTGTTTTTATTGGAAAGATTTCCTATTCGCTTTACCTATGGCATTGGCCCATTCTCGTATTCTTTAGGTATTATTTAATTCTCCCCGAAACGGTTACCGAGCAATGGCTGATCATTTTCGGCATTTTACTCGTTTCCACCGCTTCCTGGCGGTTCATCGAAACACCGTTTCGATCTCAAAAAACATTCAATACTCAAAAGATCTATATTCTAGCAGCAGGGGCTATGTCTTTTGTATTATTTCTCTCAGGAATGATTTACTATTTCGATGGACTTCTCACCAGAGCCGGACTTACAAAACTGCCATATTCAAGAGAAGAGGGAGGACAGTGGTTTTTAGAAGAATGTAATATCAATTATGTAGACAATCCTAAGGAGATACTGACTTGTAAAGTGGGAGATAAAACTAAAGTTTCAACCTTCATGATATGGGGCGACTCGCACACGCCTGCTCTTGGAAAAGCTGCAAATGACGCATCTAAAATTTACGAGCTATCCGGTGTTATTACATACGCTCAGGGATGTCCGCCTTATATGGGTATGACACCGACTCCTTCGTATGGTGATCTTTCATGTGACAGGTACAACAAAATGGTTATCGATTACCTCGAAGCTCATCCAGAGATAAGAACCGTAGTGCTTGTTAGCCGAATGACACTCTATTTGGAAGGAACCCCGTACAAACAGGAAGATGACATAAATCATATCCTCACAGACACTCATCACGAAGCGCCCAAAGGTGCAAATTCAGAAATATTGATAAGACTTGGTCTAGAGAGAACTGTTCAATCGCTAAAAAGCATGAACAGGAATATATACATCGTTGTGCCTATACCAGAAGTTGGATATGATGTACCTTCTGCCAACTTTATAGCCAGCCGTACCGGACGAGACATTAACAACCTCATTGCACCGACACTGGATGAATACCTGGCTAGAAGCGAACGAACCAGGCTTCTATTGGATGAATTCAAGAACTCGTATGGAGTAGAGTTGATTGAGCCCTGGAAAACACTCTGCCAGGAATCCATTTGCAGGGTCTCGATAGACGGAATTCCGCTATATTTTGACGATGATCATCTTTCTGTATTTGGGTCTGAAGTTTTGACACCGGTCTTTGAACCAATATTTGCAGGCATAAAATAAAACCATTCTATGGGAGCACAAGGTTATGACTTTATTATTACTGATCCGACATGGTGAAAATGAATACGTTAAGACCGGCAAAATGGCTGGACGAATTCCCGGCGTACATTTAAATGAAAAAGGACAGAAACAGGCCCAGTCATTGGGAGAAGCGCTGCGTGACGTTCCGATCAAAGCCATTTATGCGAGTCCGCTTGAAAGGGCAATGGAAACAGCAGCGCCGATCGCAGAAACTCATAAATTAGGCATTCAACAAGAACCTGATTTGATGGATACCGACATTGGGAAGTGGCAGGGAAAATCATGGAAGCTGCTGGCGCTAAAAAAGGAATGGAAGATCGTACAAAACGCGCCATCACGTTTTCGCTTTCCTGAAGGCGAGTCATTTCCTGAGTGCCAATTGCGGATCGCCAATGTGTTGGAACGAGTGATCAAAAAACACAATAAGCCACAAGATATTGTGGCAGTGGTATTTCACGCGGATCCGGTCAAGCTGGCAGTAGCCCATTTCCTTGGAATGCCACTCGATCATTTTCAACGACTGGGATGTGACACCGGTTCATTGACCGCCATCCATGCAGGGGAAGCGGGTGCGCACCTGGTGAAAATGAATTACCGCCCACCATTCGATTTTTTACCAAGGAAAAAATAATATGCCGTGGATCAAGCAGATCTCGATCGAAGAAGCCACGGGCTTATTGAAGACGCAATTTGACACGGCATTAAAGCGCGCCGGGCGGGTATGGCATATTGTTCATATCATGTCACTTAACCCGCGCGCCTTGCGAGACAGCATTGGATTTTATTCCACACTCATGATGGGCGAATCGCCGCTTTCACGCGTGCAACGAGAAATGCTGGCTGTGGTTGTTTCCACTGTAAATGAATGTCATTACTGAACACAGGCACACGCACACGACCTCCGTGTTGAGGTTGGAAAATTAATGAACGCAGCCGAGGCTGATGCTTTTGTGCATGCAGTGGCAAAAGATTGGATTAGTGCGCCGCTTTCTGAGGCAGATAAATCCCTCTGTCGTTACGCCGAAAAATTGACCCTCTCGCCCAGCACAATGACACCCGACGACCTCAATGAGTTGCGCGATGTCGGCTTTGACGATACCGCCATTCATGACGCCACACAGGTCATCGGTTATTTTAATTACATCAATCGTGTAGCAGATGCGCTCGGTGTGGACCCGGAAGTTTTTATTCCTCCATGGGGCAAGTGACCTTCAAAATAAAAAGATGGGCGACTTGGTCGCCCATCTTTTTATTTCCATAATTTCGCCAATTCATTCAGCGACTTGTAATATGGTTCGATACTCGGAATGAAGTGTGCCTCATTCTTCGCATGCGGACCCACCCCCGACTGCCCCCAAACAACTGCCTGACCACCGGGAGCAAAGCGTGCGCTGGTGCCGGGCAATTTTTTACCAATACGCGGCTCTTCCCCACCCGCTGCCTGCCGAACCGCTTCGATAAGCGCTTTCAACGCTGGATTATTAGGGTCACATGCTACACCGTTTTCCATGACCGAAAAACTGGATTCCAGTCCGTTCTCAGCACAGTACGCCTCGACCTTGGATTTCAATCCTTCAACATCATCCTGGGAATGGGACGGATCTCCACACCCAAGATACCTTCCGCTGCAGTGACGTTATACACCCCTGGAGTGCCCACGTTTATGAACGGGAATTTCGCTTGCGACTGCCAGCCATCGGCTGCCTTAAGGGTGAGATGCTTGGCAAACATTTCGCTTAAAGCAGAGCGGGCAGCGATCAGTTTCTCGCTCAAGTCGCCGGTTCCTGCCACACCGCTATGTCCCTTTGCTCCTCGTGCGATCACATCAAAACGCATTACGCCACGATTCTCGATGCATATTTCACCAAAGAGCTCGGTGCCTTTTTCGCCGGTACGTTCGCCCGCGATAAATAATGATGGGACGAGGTTTAGTTCTTTCAAAACGTGTGGGGTACCCCAAGCTTCGGCTTCACCATTCTCTTCGTTACCAACCAAAAGCAATTGAACATTCGGGTACGGCTCCCCGGTCTTCATCTGGTCTTTCATCCAGACCAAATAAGTTGCGACAACAGTTTTCATATCCGCCGCGCCGCGTCCGTGCAGGTAATCCCCTTCTATGCGCGGATTGAACTGAGAGTCATCGGGCTCAGGTTCGACTACGTCGAAGTGACCCGTGAGCAGGATCGGGTCGGATTTCAAAGCACCGGGGAAAGTGGCATACACAGCGGGATACTTCCCATCAAAATACTTCACTTCCAAACCAGCATTGCGCAAATACTCATCGATGAGAGAGCCTGCGCGGTGTACTTCATCAAGGCGTTCATCGGGGCAGGCAGTGACGGATGGAATACGGATCAATTGCTGGGCAAGATCAAGGATCTCAGCGGTTTTGTTGGGATAGGACAGATCAAGTACTGCACGTATGCGCGGGCGGAATTGAACCGGCATATTGGGAGCTTGCCGTGCTGCATCCCGGCTGCGCTGAATATATTCGGCGATCTTAGGTGCATCGGCTCCAAGAGCAGAGTAATCAGAGCAAACACGTTCCACATCAGCTTTCACGCGTGCCTCATGCTCATAGAAGAATTCCTTCAAAAGTGACATGGGGACTTCGTCGCTTTCGCCGATCTCCATTTTTAGACGAGCACGGATCTTCTCTGCAGTGTTACGTCCGCCTTCAGCCATTTCTACAAGCGGCTGAAGGTCAGTCCACTGGTTAAGGGATTGTGCAAGCGGTTTGAGTTCGTTGAGGGTCCATTTGAGGAATTCGCGAACGGTTATGGGCTTTCCAGTAATCGGGTTTTCGATCTCGGCACGCAAACCATACTTGGACGCAAGCTCTTCATTGGCGCGGGCGCGGGTGATATCTTCGTGATCGTAACGGAAGCTGCGCGCGAACTTTGGGTCGGAGTAGATCTTCAGCATCAGCAAATGGCGGAAGGTCAGGTTGGCAACATCAAGGTCAAGATTATGACCGCCCTCATCCACACGGATCTCTACACGCCCCATGGGCAGATTGATGCGAGCCATCAGATTTTGGCGCTCCACCTGACGCGCCATTTCTTCGGGCGGAGTGGATTGACCTGCAGCAAATAAGCCCCGTGCATAAAGCGCCTCAAGCTGTTCGCTTGTTGTGGAAATAATTCGTTCAACAGGTTCTGAAAAACTGCGAGCACGGACGGGTGTCCAATTATTGTTGCCAAAACGTACGCCACGTCGGACGAGGTCATAGGAGATCTGTAAATAATCGTTATACGAACGATATAGATCTGGCAGATCCGTTTCGCGCGGGTTTGGGAAGGTCAGGTTACGGATCGAGTCGTATTCAGTGAGGATGACGGCAGCCCGTCCATCTCTAACCTGTGCCTGCATCGGCGTGGAGGCGCTGGTTGCGATAAATAAAGAAGCGAATGCCCGCAGAAGGCGCGTGGCAGTAATATAAAACTCGGATTTAAATTCATCGAGATGTTTATCGCCGCGCTCACTGGCAGAGAGGTGCATAAAATCCCAGGCAAAAAGCGGGTCTGGCAGGGATATATTGGTGTGAATGCCCGTGGTAGCAAGAGTATCACCATACATATCCACGCACTTTTCGAGGTAACGGCGTTTAGCCAGTGACCAATTTCCAGGGATGGACTGATACCCTATATCCGTTAGAAAAAGTAGGTTTCCATGCCAGTAATGCAGACGTTCGCCAAAATTAGTACCTGCATGATGCAGAGCATTCATGAGCGTGGCTTCCATCAGGCGGGCTTCATACATGGCACCGCGCGGAGTGTAATATGGACGTGTGGCCCATTCGATCATCCAGTGGAAGACCTCAAGCTGACTGAATTGCTTCTGCCAGGAAGGAAGGCATTCAGCACGAAGGTAATCGACAAAGGAGTGCTTGTTGGGTCCCGTCCCCACGGTTAATAACGGACGCAGGTCTTCATCGAGCAGATTCCATTCCTGTTCAAAACCGGCGAGTCCGCCTTGGGGTTTTTCTTTTATTGATTCTTCAAGCGCAAGTAGATATTTATCGGCAAATTTTTGTGAGGGCATGATTTTTTAACCACGGTGGAAATGAATTCAAATAAGAATAAAGGAATATCCCGTCAGGTTCACAATGGGCATGAACCTCTAATATCCTGACGGGATCGGCAATTTCAGCCCTTGAGTGAGTTAAGACCTTCCATCAATCGCTTGAAGGCACCTTCGGTTCGCTCGGCCGGGGTGGCGTAAGAGAAACGGATCCAGTCACCACCGAAAGGCGAGAAGAAAGCGCCAGGGACAATGGCGATACCGTGATTTTCAGCGAGATACTGCCCTAGCTGTTCCGTGTCAGCCCAACCTTTGGCTTTGATGTATTCTCCGACATTCATAAAAGCATAATAACCCTTGCCAATAATATGCTGGAGTCCGCTATCTGCGAGCAGTTTTTTCAGTACAACGCGGCTGGCATTGGTTGGTTCAATGATGGGCTTGGCGGCTTCCTGAAAGCCCATTTCATACGCTGCCATGGCAACTGCAAGCGAGAAGAAGGAAGGGATGACACCATGAGAAGCACGAGCCGTGATAAATTTGATGACTGCTTCATCAGCAACGAGATGACAATTGCGGATATTAGAGCCGCCCAGCGATTTGGTAATGCCGTCGAGGAACATGATGCGTTTGCGCTCTTCGGGAGTGAAATTTTTAAGGAAGGAGTTCAGGTCCATCGGCGATTCATCTGTAACATAGTGATACATCCAATCGAAAAGCACGAAAGCGACGCCTGCTTCGAGTGCGGCTTTGGCAAGCGAGACTTGCTTTTCCACAGCAATGGTCAAGCCAGTGGGGTTATCAGGATTGGTGATGATAATACCCGCGATCTTGCGCCCTTTAGATTCTGCGAATTTCACACTTTCACGAATTGCTTCTTCTGAATACGCCCAACCTTGTGCCGGGTCACCGGGTGCCCATAGAACATTCGCACCAACCCCATAGGGACCCCAGTTATAAGAAATCCATGGGACGCGGGAAACCATAATGAGATCGCCCTGGCGTCCATGCCCGAGGGCGAGCATGGCTTGATAGGCTTTGTTCAAGGCGTCACGTCCGCCCGCGGTGCCAAGGACGTTGGCAGGACCCCAACCTGAAGCGGCATCCAGCTTCCAGTATTGTTCAATGACCGCCTTGCGATAGGCTTCAGTGCCGAATGGCATATCGTAGGCGGTACCATGCTCGATCTGGAGTTGAAGCGCGCGCTCCAAAAGAGGCTTGGGAGTTCCAGGCAGAGAAGCGCCGCCGTCGCCCTGAGAGGCATCAAAGATCTTTGCCCCAGCGTTCTTTTCTAAATAGACCTTCAATGACTTATTGATGAGGAACATGCGGGATGGCGGGATATCCATCATCTGCTTAAGATGGTCGCTTACAGGGATCAGGTGTTTCTCCTCAACAGCGAGGACGGGGGTGGTATTTGAAATGGACATGGTATTTCTCCTGTGAATTTAAGAAAAATGCCCCGATATCTTCGGGGCATTTGGTGTACCTAGTGAGTATGAACTTGTTGCTGTTCACCTGACAACCACCAATGCCCCGGGCACCGACGAGTGGTGCGGGTGGTATTAGCATTGGTATTCAGGTCAACAACATATTGTTCAGGCATTGGGCGCAAGGATACCACTGCGATACCTATGCGTCAAGCAGAGTCTACTCATTGTTGTGCAAGCCAATATCCCCTATCCGCGAAGACCATGCCCTCCTAATACTCGGAAGTTAGAACCGTTCGGTGCGCCGCTCAACAACGGCATGGCTTCGGCGATAAGCGCCCTTACTCCAGCATCCTGCAAGGAAGCATCGTGGGTTTCCTTATCGTCCCAAATTTCAAACACCCATATCGCAGAGTCGTCCTTCACATCTTCAAGGATGATATACGCGTGGCAGCCCGGCATGGTGGAAACCAATCTCGAAGCGCGCAATAAAATTTCGGCAAGTTGATTTCGCTTATCCGGCTGAGTAGATAATTTTCCGGTCATGGCATACATTGATATTTTCACTTTCGCATCAAAGCGATCTTATATGGATAAAGCGCCGCCGTCATCACGCCGCCTTGTACCGCCGGGTCATTTTCCATGATGTTCTGGGCTGCACTTTCGTTATCCGCTTCGAAGATCACAATACCTAGTGTCGATTCATCGTTGTTCTGTGTCCTGCCGACAAGAATCACCACACCTTTATTCGTCAGGTCGGTTAGATAAGCAAAATGCCGCGAAACCGTTTCTGCTTCTGAGGAGGTCGGTCCCTCAGTGACCATGCCCAGACGGGTTGGTCGAAGTAGATATATAAATTGGCCCATAGCTATTTAGGGATTCAAACTTGTGTAAAGCGCAAGCACATTCCCAGTTGGGTCTTGAAAGACTCCATACCAACCCATACCGGGAATTTCAGTTTTCTCACGAATTACCTTGCCGCCAAGCTGTACAACTTTTTCGAGATCTTTAACAATATCAATACTATCAATATAAACAAGCACCTGCCCAGCCGGGTTTTCAGCAGAAACCAACGGGAAGCCCCCACCCGAGCCGCTGCCATCTTCGTACATGGTGTAATTCATTTCGGGCACTGGTTGAACCTTCCACCCAAACAAGGCTTGATAAAAACCAGCTGTCGCATCAACGTTTTGGGCAGGTATTTCCACATGAACGATATTTCGTTTGGACATGATAGTTCTCCTTTTAAAAAATTAGTAATTAGGATGAATTTTAGAACACTTATTCTAAAAACACAACCCCTCCAGAGAACTAGATTCGCGTCCTTCTCTCTCGGACGTCGCTCCAACCAAGGATGGACTCTACCGAAAAAAACACCCGCAAAACCAAGAGGTCACGGGTGTATCATTACACTTCATTCACTATTAAGTCGCCATCCCCTTTCTGAAAACATTAGAAACCACATTGAGCGTAATATGCATCTTCGGTCACAGCGCCAAAGCACCCACTAGGGCTCTCGTCTCTGAAATCATAATCACGATTTCCACCCCAAGGGTCAGGAAAATCAGGCAAAGTATCCCCTACATTCGGCGAGCGCCCCCCCCCCCTTGCAATAGCCCTTCCGCCGGGCAATTCAACTTCAACGAACTATCTTCAAAATAGACCCTGCCATCTTTAAAGCTTGATCTTGTGAAATCATTGGGACTAAAGCGGAAGATAAAAATCACACCGCCTCCTCTATCATTACGGGCTTCGATCAACTCTAACGTACCTTGCTGTGCAGCAAAAACCGCTTGCACCGACATGGATAAAAGAATACCAAGCACCACTAAAATAGACGCGACCTTTTTCATCTTATTTATCTCCTTTATGTATATGTCGCCAAACTAGTCAAAATCGGGTTGTGAGAATTAGCGGCAATCAATAAATACACTTTTAATACAGTGTGTCTGCACGTAAATCAAAGTATTAATTCAGGTAACGATTATCAAAAAGTACTTTAGCTCTTACTTAAGCAAAAGATGGACCCTCTTTCGAGAAGTCCATCTTAAAATACTTATGTTTATTTACAAAAACAAGGTGCTGTTCGCGGGCAAACTAAAACCTGAGGAGGTGGGCAAGGTCCGCCTCCTGGTTCGCCTCCGCCTGGATCCCCGGGGTCGTCGCCTGGTTCATCAGTAGGATCAATACATGATGGAATAATCGTAATCGGTGCGCTGGCAGTATCTACAAAAGCGGTTGGGTTGGGCACACAAACACCACCCAATTCATAAAAGCCAACCGGGCACAAACCAAAGTCAACACCGGTGCCGGGCGTGGCAGTACAGCATTGTGTTAGTGGATCATAGGTAGCGCCAGGCAGACATGCAGTACCCTCAGTGCCACTACCATCCCATACGCATTTGTCACCATCCTTGGTGTAATGCATCGGGCAGGTGGCGGCGCAACCTGCCACATCTGTGCAGGAACCGGTCGTAGTTGCTGTTCCGCCAGATCCGGGAGGCTCACATAGGAATTTATCCTTGGTCGGAGTCTGCTCACCAGAGATGGGATTACACCCCGGCGCATCATATGCCCAATCCATTGGAGGGTTGTTACTCATCTCAAACGTAACAATAGTAAAAGTGTTTTGGGTTTGCGGATCGCAGAATGGTTCCACATTAACATTCACATCGTTACATTGCACAGTCGGGGTGCATTCCGCAGGCGACCCATCAGGTCCAATTCCTGCATAACCAACCAATTCACACCAGGGTGCAAAATAAGTTGGCTCAGTTACCACACAGCGGAAGCCTACATCTTCAGCGTTTGCAGCCGGGTCAAGTGAGAAGCGATGAGCCGCTATGGTGATATTGGCACTGTCTGCATAGCTGCTTCCGCGCACCGAGCGTTTCTCACCGAGCTCTGGTCCGAGTGGATCTTGAACAGGGCTCTCTACGTTATAGACTGGGCTGTACCAATCGGCAACCCATTCACGTACATTCCCAGCCATATCCCAGGCTTCATAGAAACTCTTACCATCGGGATAGTCATTCACGGAATTCGTCTGCCCTTTACAAAGACCGTAATTCGTCAGGCTGCAGGTAGGCGCACCATTTCCCCATGGAAAAATATTCCCATCGGGTCCACGAGCGGCTTTTTCCCACTGCGCTTCGGTAGGCAGGCTGCCATGCACAAAACCGCAGTATTCTGCTGCCTGGGTATGTGTGACACCGGTAACAGGAAAATTGGTAAATTTAGTATCTGAAAAACTTGGAGCATTAGTTGGATCAGGGGGTGTACATTTACCTGCCTGGACACATAAAGCATATTGACGGTTGGTCACCTTGGTGCTGTACATCCAGAAATCACCAACTGTGATCTCGCGTTCGGGGTTGTCAGCAAAGTTATACCCCATGGTGAAGGGTCCGCCTGGCACTGCAATCAGAACAGTTCCGTCCACGTACAGAAATTTAGACCCCACTTCCATGGGCGGTCCAGCCAGGTCCACTGTCTGAAGTCCGGCGTTCCCAACAGCGGCGTCTGCGGGAGGCGCTTCTGTCGGTGCCTCTTCCAGCCCAGCAGCACCCGACTGTCCCGGGTCTGCCGAGTCTGTGTTGGCTGCTGGAGCACCACAGGCTGCCAACACCAAAGACAGCACAGCTAACATTGAAACAAGATAAAAAACTTTTTTCATGATCGGCTCTCTCCTTATAAAGTTGAACTAAACATCAGTTTTAGTATATGCTGATGGTAAAGATAGGGATAGCATCCGACATCACCCATTGGTCTTAGTTCCAGACCCGCATATTGGTACTAGCGCAACTCAGATTAATTGCGTTATAAATACTCCCTTTAAATTAAAACCGCCCGCAAGTCAATGCTCACAGGCGGTTTTGATCAATTCAGTAAAACCATGTTTATGGTTTCACGCGCGGGTCACAAGCATCCGCTTTTTCATTCCATTTACATTGAAGGTTTGCCACACAACGATTTTCTTCCTTGATTGGCGCACAAACCTTATCTTCAAGCTGAACACACTTTACTGTGTTAATTCGAACAGCAATACACCCAGTACCGCCCAGCGCTTCTTCCTGCACAGGCACACAAGCAGCAATACTATCGTCAAAAATGAAGCCCGGAGCACAACTCGGGGGAACGGCTCCCACGGCAGCTTGACAACATTGGAAATTCTCGTTGTAAGCATAGCCGTTCACACACCCAGCATAGGTCTGCCCGGCAAGCACAGAATCATCAATGCCGAAGGGCGCGTTGGTTTCGCCATTAGGAGATACACACATGCCCGCCAGATCATCAAAGTACAAGCCGATCGGGCAAGAATTATCTGGTGCAGGTCCAGCGGCACAAACCTGCACACCACCGCGTTGAATGGTCACATACCCAAGCGGACACCCCCCAGCTCCCGGCTGGGCAAGGATCGGGGTATAGGTGCATTTTCCAGTACCAGGATCAAGCGTATATCCTGCATCACAAAATGCGTTCAGGCTGCTGACATCCGGTTGATTGGTACAAGCCGGGTTACAGACAATCACCTCATTCGTCGATTCAATGCCGCGCGGACCCTTGCATGTCAACGAACGGATGCCGCCATCAATATTTTCCTCACATTGAATACGGGTTCCACTTTCCTCCCAGGTTGACCCAAAGGAGATTTGCGCCACGCCGTATCCATCTCCATTCTGACAATACTGATTAACAACCACGCCTTCCGGCATTTCGCAGGAAGTTGCAGATTCGACCTGGTTTACAGGTATATGCGCAGTCAACTGACAATAAGGTGCGAATGGCTGCGGGTTTTGCACTACACAACGGAAACCTGTCGCACGCCCGGCATCGGTCGGCTCGTTATAACGGCGTATCGCAGGAAGGACCTGAATATCTTCGGTCTCAAATGAACTTCCACGCACTCCTCTGTACTTTCCAGTCAATGGACCGGTTGGGTTTGCAGTGGGCGAAGTGGTGTAATATGCTTCATCATACCAATCAAAAACCCATTCAAACACATTACCAGTCATGTCGTAAAGACCAAAGGGGCTTTTTCCATCCTCATAGGTATTTACGTTTGTGGTGCGTCCATAACAATTGCCAAAGTTGAGCAAACCACAGGTTGGTTCCGCTTCACCCCAGGGATACGTATTGCCATTTGCACCACGCGCAGCCTTTTCCCATTGCGCCTCCGTTGGCAACCCGCCCTGCATCCATGAGCAGTATGCCTGCGCCTGATCCCAAGTGACTCCCACTACAGGATTACTTGCAAAACTGGGATTGGTGAACACAGGTCCGCCAAGTTCCTGGGTCGGCGAAGTACATCCACCCGCCCTGACGCACTGATCATACATCCGGTTGGTAACTTTGGTCTGCTGGATCCAGTACGCGTCCAATGAGATGCTATGGATGGGGGCATCACCGCCATACCCCATCGTAAAGGAACCCGTCGGGATGTACACCAATACACTTCCGTCGATCCATTTGATGGTTTCACCGCCTTGAGGTCCGCCGAGATTGATCGGCGCAAGCGGAACCGTCGGCTGAGCGACGGGCGCTTCAGTCGCCGGTGAATTCGTAGCCGTCACTACAACAGTCACAACCTCGGGTGTCGGCGTTCCACAGGAAGACAGGATGAACATCAGTGAAAGGGTCAACCCCAGGATCATATTTCGAACTCTTTTCATTCAATCTCCTTTACTACCAATAAATGGCAGTCGGTTTATTATAAAAGAAAATAGTCCAATCGTTTTTTTTCGAACAGCAGCCGCACCCTTAAAAGCGCTGGGCTGGCATTCGTGCCAGCCCAGCGACTACGACTTGATCGAACTGTATTTTCGATTAGGTGATATGGGTCAATACAGGAGCAGGCGGAGCCGGATGCCGTTCGACCGGTGTTGAAGCCCAAAACCTCGAGCCGCCAAAATACACCATCACATCCGAACCTACCACGGCCGAAGAAGCACTGCAAACTACTGTGGTTTCATCGGACTGGCTGCAATGCAACTTGTATTCATCCCCGTTCGAAACAAGCACATAACCATCTCTCAGCTCACTCTGCGAGAAATAACCGTTTACTGTAAAGATGAAGGTCGGCTTTCCATCATCATTCCTCATGAACATGGAAATTGCCGTAGCGGCATAAGCGTTCTGCGTCGTCAGTGCAAGCAGGGTGAACAAAATCAATGCGACAAAGCTGAACCGTTTCATAGTTTTCTCCTTTTCTATGGTTGCAACAAAATTGCAATGAAAACCTGTCTCTACTTTATCGCTTCAAGATAATAATAATAAGTAGTAGAAACCCTACTTAATCCTTACAGCCGACTATCACGAATTTTTTTACACTCCAATTTTGCGGATCTCCTCCACTGCCGCCGGATTTACCAACGAAGATGTATCGCCCAAATCCAGACCTAAATACGCCGCGCGGATCATGCGCCGCATCACCTTGGCATTACGCGTCTTGGGCAAGTCCGCGACGAACAGGATGGCTTTGGGAGCCAGCGGTTTGCCCATCTCTGCCACCACCATCTCATGCAATTCTTGACGAAGAGCAGCGCTTCGCTCTACCCCGGGCTTGGTCACTGCAAAAATGACCAGCTCACTCCCTTTGACCTCATGCGGCACCCCGATCGCAGCTGCCTCGACAATGGTCTCATGCCGCACAAGAATCGATTCCACCTCAGCCGGACCCAAACGCTTGCCCGCGATCTTGATCGTATCATCCGAACGCCCCAGGATGTACCACAAGCCGTCATCATCGATTGCAGCAAAATCACCATGTACCCATACATTTTCCCAACGCGACCAATAAGTATCCAGATAACGCTGCTTATCATTCCAAAAACCGCGCGTCATCCCGATCCATGGTGCCTTGATGACCAACTCACCCACGGCATTCCGAACCGACTTGCCATTCTCATCAACCACATCCGCATCCATGCCAGGGCAGGGCGCAGAAAAAGCACATGGCTTGAGCGGCATGAGCATATTGCCCATCACAATCCCGCCGGAGATCTCCGTACCGCCAGAATAATTAATAATGGGGACTCTCCTGCCGCCAACTCTCTCGAACAGCCACATCCAGGGATCCGGGTTCCATGGTTCGCCAGTTGACGCAAAACAACGCAATGACGTCAGATCGTGCTTTTCAAAATGCAAATCGCCATGCGGGATGAGCGACCGGATCAATGTTGGCGAAACCCCCATTTGATTGATCTTGTGCCGCTCCGCCAACTCCCATAACCGATCTGGCGCAGGGTGATCCGGCGCGCCATCATAAAGAAACATTGTCGCGCCGAGGATCAAACTCCCAAATACCAACCACGGACCCATCATCCAGCCCATATCCGTCATCCAATAAATGACATCGCCGCGATGTACATCCGTGCCGAACGCCATATCCTGCGCTGCCTTAATCGGGAATCCGCAATGTGTGTGCAGCGCTCCTTTGGGTTTGCCGGTTGTGCCAGAAGTGTAAATGACCATAAGCGGATCTTCGGCACTCATAACTTCAGTTTCAGCTATACCGCCTTGAGATTGCATAAGATCATGCCACCAAACATCTCGATTTGCCTTCATATTTATTGCCTGCCCGGTGCGCTGCAGAACGATCATATGCTTCAAACCAGGGATCTGCTCCGCCGCTTCATCAGCAATTGACTTCATTTCGACTGCCTTGCCGCGCCGAAACGCGCCATCAGCTGCAAAGAGCGCCTTGGCTTCCGCATCCACCATCCGCGAGACGATAGCGCCAGACCCATAACCTGAAAACAGCGGCAGGATTATGCCGCCGATCTTGGCGATTGCCAGCAACGCGATCACGATCTCCGGGGTCATAGGCATAAAAATGCCGATTGCATCGCCTTTTCCAAGCCCTAAAAAGCGCAAAGCATTGGCGGCTTTATTCACTTCATTGTTCAGATCTTCGTATGATAAAGTTCGTGTAATTCCCTCTTCGCCTTCAAATACAATGGCTGGCAGGGAGCCTCCAGCTTCATCGCTTGCCCACTTTTCGACACAGGTATGTACGATATTCATACGCCCGTCCACGCACCACTTTGGAAATTGCATCCCCATATCTAATTCCATCACTCGAGAATAAGGTTTGACAAAGCGGATATCCAAAAACTTCAAGACTGCATCGGTAAACCATTCCACATCCTGTGTCGATCTTTTCATCAAGGCATCAAAGTCTTTGATGCCCCATTCCTTCATAAAAGAAGTTAGGTTCGCCCCTTCCACCTGTGCAGGGGTTGGTCGCCAAACTATCTCACCGCCAAACTTAAACTGTTCGGTCATGGATGTCTCCTCATCAAATTGGTCTTTCTGATTCTAACCCCAAGCCAGACAACGGACAATAAACAACAAGTACAATAACTGCATGTCTGAAACCTTTCCCTGCAATGCCTGCGGCGGACCCAATAAGCCCGCCGCAGGTGTTATCCGTATGGCATGTACATATTGTGGCGCAAACCTGACCATCCCTGAAAATTTGCGCAGAAAACAACAACCTGCAGCACAGGTTAAGCCTAAAGCAACCGGTTCAACCTCGAGCTTTATAAAAGAAGCGCCAGACCTCTTGAATAAAGTCCAGCCTTTCGCCATCAAAGCTTGGAAAACATACGCAGCATGGACATGGATCCGTTGGCTGCTGCCGGCCTGTCTATCCATGCTTGCAATAGGATTTTTTATTTGCATCCTAATTGGCGCAGTGCCAATCGTTTTGAGGCTATTGCGCTAATTTGATCTTCACGAAGAGACGGTCTTTGGCAGTGTTGGCGATATCCTGAGGATCAGGCTTTCCATTCTCAACACGGACTTTCATTGGTTTTGCCGCTTGCGGAACATGACGGAGATATTCATACATTCTCGCTTCGACCGCCTTCTCATCCAATTCAACGTCGGCGGCACCTCGCACAGGTTTGCGCTTCAGCAACAGGTCAACTGTCGCGCCACCCTGTAGATTACGCCACCACTTTCTTTCGCGGCTGGTGATGACCCACAGGTACTCCCCTTCTACATAATATCCAACCGGGGTCGTATAAGCCTTACCCGTCTTTCGCCCAGTGATGGTAATGAGCATCATGCCATTACTCAAAATGCTATGAAACGGTGAACGCAAGATCCACGCCATAAAATCATTTCCATTCATATGAACTCCTTCCCTTTCAGTGTAGTCAATATGCCCGTATTCGTCAGCGGACAAATATCACCTTCGCAGATATAATTAATCAACTCATTTTGGAGAATAGCCCATGTCAAACGTTTATGCCTCGAAACACCCGCTGGTCGCCCATAAATTATCCCGTCTGCGTGATAAGAACACCGAGCCCAAGAAGTTCCGGGAACTTGTTCAAGAGATCGCGGGACTTTTGGCGTATGAAGCCACTGCCGACCTTGCCACCACACCTGTGGAGATCGAAACGCCGCTTCAAAAAATGACCGCACAACAGCTTCAGGAAAAGATCGGTCTGGTGCCGATCCTACGTGCCGGGCTGGGAATGGTAGAAGGGATCTGGGAACTGATGCCCTCTGCCGAAGTCTGGCATATCGGTTTGTATCGCGATGAAAAGACCCTCAAGCCGGTGGAGTATTACAACAAATTACCCATCCAGCCGCGCGTAGCTGTCTGCCTGATCCTCGACCCCATGCTTGCCACAGGCGGATCCGCCACAGCTACAGCGGATGTGCTCAAACGCTGGGGCGTGACCAAGATCAAGTTCGTCGGGCTGATCGCCGCGCCGGAAGGTATCAAAGCCATGCAAACGGCACATCCCGATATTGATATCTACGTCGCCGCCATTGACGATCATCTCAACGAACGCGCTTACATCGTGCCGGGTTTGGGTGATGCTGGCGACCGACAATTCGGCACGGGATAACCTGGCATGGCGTACGACTTAAAACTAGCCGAGCGAATCCGCGCTGAGGTTCAAGGCTTGCCAATCATCGAAAAAAAGATGTTCGGCGGTGTCGGCTATATGCTTCATGGGAATATGGCGGTCGGTATTCTTGGTGATGATTTGATCGTGCGTGTGGGCGTGGACGACTACGAATCCATGTTGAAGCGCACACACGTCAAGATATTCACCATGAAAGGCAGCCCCAAACCCATGAAAGGCTGGCTGATGGTAGAACCCAGCGGAACTAAATCCGCCAAGGGACTCGCGCAATGGGTGAAGCTCGGCGTTGAATTTGCCGCAACACTCTCACCAAAATAAATATCGCAACCGTGATGTAAAAAATATATCTCGCAAAAGAGGCATATGATGGCAAACCAATATGATCTGAAGTCGGTAAAACTCCCATATCTGGCGGGCGGAGTCTTGAAACTCTTTGCCTCTCTGGTAGAAGGCGCCTTGAAAGGCGCATTAATTCCCACACTCTTTGAAAGTGCGGGCGTTACCTGGTTACGCAAGCAACACTTTGACGAAGCGCCAACATATGCACCGATTCACTACACAGGTCAATTGCAAAAAGAAGCCGCCACTGTGCCCGAGGCGGAATTTCCCACATCCCCTTCACAAGGCAAAGGCTTCGTCTTCACATCCATTCACGAATATGCTAACGCCTATCGCGCAAGGACGCTCACGCCAGAAGATGTAGCGAAGCGCGTTCTGGAAGCGATCGAACAAAGCGAAGCATCCAGCCAACCGCTGCGAGCCTTCATCGCTGTGAACCGCGAAGATGTGCTGCGCCAAGCAAAAGAATCTACACAGAGATTCAAAGATGGCAAACCGCTCAGTATATTCGACGGGGTTCCGGTGGCAGTCAAAGATGAAATCGACATGACGCCCTACCCCACCACGGTCGGCACTTCCTTTCTCGGGAAGACTCCAGCTCGAGAAGATGCGACCGTTGTCGCCCGGTTGCGAAGCGCAGGCGCATTGTTGATCGGCAAGACCAACATGCACGAGATCGGCATCAACGTGACGGGACTCAATCCACATCATGGCACCACGCGCAACCCCTACAACCCCGCTCACTTTACGGGAGGAAGTTCAAGCGGCTCTGCCACCGCCGTAGCTGCGGGCTTCGTCCCCGTAGCCATCGGTGCGGACGGCGGCGGGTCGATCCGCATTCCGGCGGGATTTTGCGGCTTGGTCGGCTTGAAAGCCACGTACGGACGCGTCAGCGAATTCGGCGCATTCCCATTAGATTGGACCGTAGCGCATATCGGTCCGATTGCCGGGTCTGCAACAGATGCCGCCTTGACCTACGCCCTGATCGCAGGACCCGACCCCAAAGACGATATCTCGCTGCATCAACCGCTGCCATCGATTAAAGGTTGGGACGATACAAATCTCAAAGGTTTGCGCATCGGCATTTATCGTGAATGGTTCAACCATGCCGACAAAGAAGTGGTCGCCGCTTGTGAAGCCATGCTGAAACAATTTGAAGCGATGGGATGTGAAGTCAAAGAGATCGTCATCCCGAACCTTGAAGCCAATCGCATCGCACATACTGTGACCATCGTCAGTGAAATGGTGCAAGGTATGAGCCAGACCTATGATGAGCATCACAAAGAACATGGCTTGGACGTACGCATCAACCTCGCCCTCGGACGTCAATTCAGCGCCGACGATTACGTCAAAGCCCAACGCATTCGCACGCGGATGATCGCTCACTTCAACAAGGCGTTCAACGATGTGGATGTGATCCTGACCCCAACCACTGCGATTGCCGCGCCTGAGATCAAGAAAGGCGCTCTGCCCGACGGTGAGTCAGATTTGAGCGTGACGGTAGAGATCATGCGTTTCGCCACCGCCGCCAACCTGACCGGTCTGCCTGCTATCACCTTCCCTGCTGGATACACGCAAAAAGGCTTACCCATCGGCATGCAAGCCATGGGGCGCGCCTGGGATGAAGTCACTCTCTTGCGGTTGGCGTATGCAGCAGAAAAGGTTGTCGAACACAAAGCTCCGCAGGTGCATTTCAAGGTCTTGTAGAAAACGCTACTTTTATTTTTAGAACAAATAAGCTAAAATATCTCTACTTTAACCGTTCACCAAAAGGAGATATCCCATGGCAAAGAAAGCGGAACTGAAAACGAAAAAGAACGAAGCAAGCGTTGAAGATTTCATCGGTGCCATCAAGGAAGAAGCCCTGCGCGAAGATTGTTTGGAAATTGCGAAGTTGATGAAGCAAGTCACCAAAAGCGATGGCAAGATGTGGGGCTCGAGCATTATTGGATTTGGTGAGCAACATTTGATCTACGCCAGCGGACGTGAGTTGGATTGGATGTTGATGGGCTTCTCGCCACGCAAACAGAATATTACGCTGTATCTGCCGGGAGCCTTGGAGAGTTATAAGGGTCTGCTGGATAATCTTGGAAAGCACACCACCGGAAAAGGTTGTTTGTATATCAAAAAACTTGCAGATGTAGACAAGAAGGTCTTGAAAGAATTGGTCAGCACCTCTGCGAAAAATGCGCAAAAGGTCAAACACGTGTAACGTTGTTTCGGTAGCCAAGCGAGGAGTTTGTGATGGCGAAGAATGTGGAATTGAAAACCAAGTTAAACGACGCGAGCGTGGAAGATTTTATAAATGCTGTTGAAGATGAAACAATTCGCGCTGACTGTTTCGAGATCGCGAAGCTCATGAAGCAAGTCACCAAAGCGGAGCCTAAGATGTGGGGCTCCAGCATTGTCGGGTTTGGCAGTTACCACTACAAAGGCGCGAGCGGACGCGAAGGCGATTGGATGCTGGTGGGCTTCTCCCCTCGCAAACAAAACCTCACGCTGTACATCATGGCGGGGTTTGACGGTTATCCTGAATTGCTGAAAAAGCTTGGTAAGTTTTCCACGGGCAAGTCTTGTTTATATATCAAAAAATTGGCAGACGTGGATAAGAAAGTCTTGAAAGAGCTGGTCGGCGAATCCGTTCAGTACATGAAGAAGTTGAACAAGTAATGCCCCTACAAAAAGACCCTGAAAACATTGAACGCAAGACTTTACAGCGGTTGGTGGATTTTTCCAACGCGTGCGTCTTGGAAGTTGGTTGCGGTGAAGGGCGATTGACCTTCAAGTATGCCAACTCGGCAAAACAAGTTATCGCTTTCGACCCAGACCATGATGCCTTGCGGGTTGCAAAAGCCGATGCGCGCCTGAAGGGCATTTCAAAAATTCAATTCACTGAAGCCAGCGCAAGCCATATCCCCTTTTCTAAAGAAACATTTGATATCGCCATCCTCGCCTGGTCGCTCTGATGAATGGAGCATACGAGCATGGTGCATGCTCTCAGTGAAATTCACAGAACCCTCAAACCCAATGGGACTTTGCTTGATCTGCGTCCGTTAGAGGATTCGTGGTCAGTGGAGGTCGTTTCGTCGGCGGGCTGGCAGGCATCGGGTAGGTTGAGCGATATGCCCATAGGGGTGGCAGATGATGCGGCGGCGAATGAAGCCATGAGGGAAGTTGAATCTCGCGGGTGGTTCATCCAAAAAAAGATGGAGGAATTTCCGTTCTTTTATTATTGGGATACGCCTTCGGAGATGAAGGAATTTATGGAAGAGGAATGGGAGGATTTCGAAAAGTTGGAAGAGGATGTGTATCGCAAGACTGCTTCGCTTTGGGCATCGTCGGGTGCGGATGCGCGCGTGCGTGTACGTGTAAAGATGCTCTCAGTTGTTTGGGAAAAAAGAGGTATCTAGGTTTTATTGAAATGTCTGTAAAATATAGGTATTAATGAATTAGGAGAACCTCTTGTTTTCAAAAAACAAAAATTGGGTCGCTTCGATCCTGATGATCGTTCTGACGACTCTGGCTTGCAACCTACCGCAAGGCAACGCCGAATCGGCGAATACTCTTATACCTTCACCAACTTTATTAATTGCGTCTGATACGCCCACAGCAACAACAGCCCCTGCCATAGCAGATCCGAGTTCCTGCACACCTACAGTAACTGCCACAACACTTGTCAATATCCGCAACGGACCCGGGCAAGAGTACGCCATACTCGGCAACTTACAACAAGGCACGACAGCCAATGTCTCTGGAAAGAACCAGGATGGCAGTTGGTGGTATATTGAATTTCAAGGTAGCTATGCCTGGGTGTCTGCCGAAGTAACAACCCCTGCCTGTATTCCTGCCACGCTCGCGATCATCGTCTCTCCAGAAGTGGGAACTGCAGCTCCCACCAGCGCACAGGCGACTACGATTACTAATCCGCAGCCAATCGCCAGCGGATCAGTAACGCCAACGGTTTTCGTAGCAATCATTCCGCCTGGTGCTTTGAGGGGAAACCCAACCGCCACCCCGACCTATTTGATGGCTATCCCCCCGGGTGGGTTCCCCATCCTTCCTGGTCCATAATAAAATAGAGATATTTTTACAGCATTCCGCGCTATACTTGTTTCAAATAGCTACATCCAATACGATGAATTAATTACGATCTTCGCTTATCCGAGAAAATACTTCAGAGGTTTCAATGTGTGACACTCTCATCGCAACAAAACTCGCAACAACGAACGGGATCGCCGTTTTCGGAAAAAACTCAGACCGACCGCCAAACGAGGGGCAACACCTCGTTCACTTTCCAGCTGCGGACCATACTCCGGGTAGTAAAGTCAAATGCACATATATTGAAATACCACAAGCAGCACATACGCATGCAGTCTTTCTATCCAAGCCGTTTTGGATGTGGGGTGCAGAAATGGGCGCCAATGAACACGGGCTGGTGATCGGTAACGAAGCCATTTACTCCAAGGTTCCCGCCAACAAAGAACCAGCCCTGCTTGGTATGGACATGCTGCGTGCTGCCCTTGAACGCGCCATCACTCCCCGCGAGGCGATGCAGGTCATTATAGAATTGCTTGAACAATTCGGTCAGGGCGGCAATTGTGCTGCACATGGCGAAAGCATGTACTACCACAACAGTTTCCTTATCGCCAATGCCGACGATGCCTGGGTACTCGAAACGATCGACAAACAATGGGCAGCAAAACAGGTAAAAGATGTGTACACGATCTCAAACTGCCTGACCATTGGAAATCAATACGACCTTTCTTCAGAAAATCTGGTGGGGTTCGCCAAGCAAAAAGGGGTTTCAAAACCACAGAACGAACTTCACCTTGCCCGCGACTTTAACGATTTCCTCTACACAAATTTTGGTAAAGGGCTCACCCGCCGCGAAACTACCTTTAGCGCACTCGACAAGCAAAAAGGAAACGTCAGCATCGAAACCATGATGTCCACCCTGCGGCACCACAACGATGAGAATTTCGACCCGCGCACCAGTGTTGCAGATCAAGATGTTTGTATGCATGCGGGCTTTGGTCCGGTTCGCATCAGCCAGAGTACAGCCTCACTGGTGGCTTATATGGATAAGTCCAACCCGATCCTTTTCGCCACCGGGACCTCCGCCCCATGCACCAGTCTATTCAAACCCTTCTGGTTGGATTCCGCATCTTTCCTTACCGATGAGCCTGCCCCCACCAACCTGGCTGACTCCAACTCCCTGTTCTGGTCACATGAACGCTTGCATCGTGCCGTGCTCGATAATTATCACGAGCGACTTGCAGCCTACGCCCCCGAACGCGACGAAATGGAAAAGCGCTTCATCACCGGTGCGCTGAAGTTGCAGTCCGCTTCTGCACAGGAACGCGCAGAATTCAGCCGTGCATGTTTCGCCGAAGGACGCACCGCAGAAGCAGACTGGCTCAAGCGCGTTGAAGCGATCCCCGCCAGAAAATCCATCCTGCACTCGATGGCGTGGAATGGCTTCAGTCAAAAAGCTGGGCTGGCAGTTAAATAATCTCCAGTCGCATGTTTTATTAAATAACAAAATACCGGTCTTGTGACGTTCAATACAAGACCGGTATTTTGTTTGTATAGGTGATTACTAATTGGTTATCGTACATAAAAGGGAAAGCGGAATTCAGATAGTGATTTTTGTCAGTTGTAAAAACGCCATGAACATGCCAGAATAATATGAAATTTCAACAAAGAGGTTTTTAAAATCGAGAAGATGTTTACCTAATCATCGAGTATGCTGCCAACCAAAGGGAGAGTTTTTATGCATACAAAAGCTACAGTATCGGCTAATTCAGTCAATCAAGGAAATAGACACTATATTACAAAGGGCACCATCCTGATCATAGGGATGCTCCTTGTAATTCTTTTTACCCATCTGGTTTTTACTAATTCAATACCTGCCGGGCTTTATATTGATGAAACCTCTATTGGATACAATGCGGCACTGATCTCCTCCACAGGTGCTGATGAATATGGCAACAGACTCCCCATTTACTTTAAATCCGTCGGCGATTATAAAAACGCACCTTTCATATACGCTACAGCTATTATTTTCAAATTATTCGGGGTATCTGAATTCAACTTGCGCCTTACCAGCTTTATTTTCTTTGGTATCGCACTTGCATTTACATATATATTAACCATCCAAATATTTCCGAATAGCAATCCAATTAAAATATATCTTTTACTCTCGTTTGGGTTTCTTCCATCATTTTTCACCGTATCAAGAATCGCATTTGAGGTCATTACCCAACTTTCATGGATTTCAGGCTTTCTACTCCTCATTTGGAATAATTTTCATCAAGAAAATGCGTCCAAATACGAAAACCTAAAAGCAATAGCCTGCGGGATAGTCCTAGGGACCTCGATATACACTTATTCCACAGCACGGTTATTGACCTTTTTAACCTTCTTCGCAATGTGGGGAATATATATCAGTAAAAATAATCTCAGAAAATTGGTGCTGATCAGCTCTGCTTTCCTGGTTGGGCTGCTCCCTTTTATCATGTTTATCGTCAGGCAGCCGGGCGCAATCACTTCACGGTTCTCAAAACTAACATATGTGAACGCCCTTATTCCCATCCAGGAAAAATTTTCCATTTTCATTCAGAATTACCTTACATATCTTTCTCCAAATTATTTACTACTCCATGGAGACTCTAATTTTCGGCATGCAACCGGACATGGTGGTGCCATTTATTTTTCCGTTTCCGTTCTGTTTTTTGCAGGTCTGGCACAGGTAGCGTTCAAGGAAAAGTCAAGACAATTTTATTTTTTCCTTTTAATCAACCTGATCTTCTCGCCGATCGCCGCCTCCCTGACTTCAGAGGGGGTACCACACTCTTTGCGCAGCATCCTATTAGGGTATTATGTTTTATTAATCTCATGCTACGGTTTATATCGAATTTCTAAAATTCAACACCAAACGGTCCGTCGGTATTTATTAATTGGCATCACGATCCTTTTTGCAATTGAGGTAATTAATTATCAAATCGATTATTTTTTCAATTACCCAGCGAGAAGCATTGACGCAATGGCAAGTTTTGGTTTTAAAGAAAGTCTTCAATTTGCCCTTGACCAAAAACCAGATAAAATAATATTCTTAAATGAGCCCTACGTTACATACCCAAACATTCTGTTCTATTCCCTGTTAGTGAGCAACCCAAACAAGATACAGATCACGGCAAATGATGACCCGAAGTATGAGCCGGGAACATGCATTATTTACCACCAATCCAACGAGTCTCTCACCTTGCAGTCATCTTTCCCCTATACCGAATACAAATACATCAAAACAGACTCGGAACCAATTTGGGGACGAAAAGGAGCAGAATTACAGGGTGTTATAAAAGTTAAGTGTTACCACCCAAGGTAAGTCAGTTTGCTTTCACCTCGTCATTGTATTATGAAAACCCGAACCATATCTCACATTATCGAACCCAATCTTGTGATCGAGGGGGCAGGCGTTCTGTTGCGCCGTTCCTTTGGTCCACACGCCAGCAACAAATTTGACCCATTCCTGCTTTTCGACCATTTCGCTTTCAACAACCCGCTTGAAGGACCCATTCGCGGTTTTCCCACCCATCCGCACCGCGGTATCGAAACTGTCACGTATATGCTTGAGGGAACCGTCCGCCACAGAGACAGCCTGGGGAATATGGGCACGATCGCAGAAGGCGATGTGCAATGGATGACCAGTGGTCGTGGCATTCTACATGAAGAAATGCCACGGCGAAGTGCGAACGGCAACATATATGGATTTCAACTTTGGGTCAACCTGCCTGCCACGCAAAAGATGAGCGAACCCCGCTATCAGGAAGTGTTGTCGGGAGCCATTCCTGTCGTTGAAAAAGAAGGCGTCACAACACGCCTCGTCGCCGGTGAAATTGATGGTATCCGTGGTCCCGTGACCGAGATCGCCGCCTCACCTCTTTACATGGATGTGAAATTAGCACCCGGTTCCAGATTCGTTCATCCTGTTCCAACCGGTCACACCACGTTGATGTACGTCTTTGAAGGAATCGGTGAGTTTTCAGGTGAAGTTGTAGAATCTGTCAGCATGGCAGTATTCAATGATGATGGCGAGCAGGTCGAAGTCAAGAGTGAAGCGGGCGTCCGCTTTATGCTAATGACTGGCGCACCATTCAAAGAGCCGATCGTGCCATATGGCCCTTTTGTGATGAATACACGTGAAGAGATCGAACAAACGCTGCGCGACTTGAAAAACGGAACCTTTATCAAATAAAACAACGGCTGCGAAATTTTCGCAGCCGTTATAATTTACAGAAGGAAACTCAATAATGTCTCAAGTTCTTTTTGGACCCAGGCTCGGAAAGGAAGGCGTGCTGCGCGTTGGATGCAGTGCGGTTATATTCGACAAAGATCGCAGCAAAGTATTACTCACTCAACGCACAGACAATGGGCGTTGGTGCCTACCTGGCGGGCAAATGGAGGCTGGCGAAAGCGCCAGTGAAGCTTGCGAACGGGAAGTATGGGAAGAAACCGGGTTGAAGGTTCGCGCCACACGTTTACTCGGTGTATACAGCAATCCCGACCAACTGGTGATCTACAATGATGGAAGCAAGGCTTTTTTCGTGGTATTAAACTTTGAAGTAGAGGTTATTGAAGGCGAGTTGGGATTGAGCAATGAGACCACCGCTTTTGGATATTACTCTCTGGAAGAAATGGAATCCATGCCTATGCACGGAGAACATAAAAGCCGGGTGGAAGATTCACTACGCAACGGCGACACAGTGATGAAATAAGAAGCCCCCTACTAAAGTACGGGGCAAAACACGCTACCATTAACCGGGCGGCGTGTTTTCTTATTAACTTTACAAATGGAGGCTTTATGCTGCAAAATCTTTCAAATAAATTCTATCAATGGGCAAAAGGTTGGTTGGTACTTGTCCTGCTTCTTCTGGATGGTTTCTTTGGCGGGTTCCTGTTGCCGCTTATTCAAGGCATGATGCAAGGTGGTCAGGGTGGGATTATGCCTTTGGACCTAATGATATTCGCCACACCAGAAAAGGTCTTCGGCATGATCGAGCAATACGGCGAGTTTGGGCGCCCTTTTTATCGCAATGTAGAATTAACGGTGGATATTATTTATCCAATCGTATATTTATTCTTCTTTGGGCTGGCGATCTCCTGGTTATTCCAACGCGGATTTGCAACAAATAATGGTATACGAAAGCTCAACATCCTGCCGCTTGGCGCCTGGTTCTTCGACCTTCTGGAAAATATTGTGATTGTGATTCTGGTGTCGGTCTTCCCTGACACACCGATTGCACTTGCCTGGCTGCTGTTCCTGCTTACTACCATTAAATGGCTGTTCGCTGGTTCTAGTATTGCATTGATCCTGACAGGACTGGTGATGGCGCTAAAGAATGGCTTTAAGAAACAAGGTTAGACTAAAAGCATTAACAATAGACATTGGGCACACCCAATGTCTATTGTTAAATTTTCAACCACCACACGCCAGTGCATTCGGGCAGAATCATCCAGTTATTTTGCAGCACCTTATTCCCCAATTCATCACCAAAGAAAAAGCGGGAAAGTTCTTCGGCTTCTCCCAAAGATTCAAATTTATAATCGGTGCGGATCCATTTATTCTGAAAGCCGACTTCATCCAACCAGGGGTAGAAATTTTGCAAATGATCCAGCTTGATCGGTCTCTCGTTACCCGTTCCCAATGACTCAAACAGGACAATGTAACTACCCGGCTTCAACACTCGACGCATCTCGGCAAGCCACGCTTCCATTGCTTCCCGCCATGTATCAGGATTCCACACTGCGAGATAACTCACACTCCATCCAGAGACGACCAAGTCAGCAGATTGGTCAGGTACAGGCAATTTACGATGGTCAGCGATATCCACCTGCCAGTTCGAGAGTCCGCTTTTGCCGAATTTCTGTTTGCATACCCGTAACATCTCTTCTGAAATATCAAATGCATGGACGTTGCCTACATATGGAGCAAGCATGCAGGCCAATCGCCCAGTACCAGCCCCAAGGTCTAAAACGAGGCGGTTTTCAAGAGGTGTAATTTCGCGCAAGGTCTTGAGGATATTTCCCAGATGATCCTCCCGCGCGATCAGGGCTTCGTATTTATCCCCTTCGGTTTTGTATATTTCTTCTTGAGTTGTCATCCTGCAATTATACATACATCAGGTGTTGCCGATATCTCGATTTTGAATAACCTTTCAGGTATGTGAGGGAATGCACAACTTTAAGTCACGGGTATTTTATAATATTTGAATGTCCCCTCTTTCTTCATCTGCTCAAAAAATACAGAACATTCTCACAGAGTATGGCTACCCATATGAGGTAGTCGAACATACTGAATCAACGCGCACCGCGCAGGAAGCTGCAGATCAAGCCGGTTGTGCGCTGGGTCAAATCGTTAAATCGCTGATATTTCGCGGAAAAGCCAGCGGCAAACCGATCCTTGTGCTTGCCAGCGGTCCCAACCGGGTAAATGAAAAGCGGATCGGGGAATTTGCGGGTGAAGCCATCGGCAAAGCAGATGCTGATTTTGTCCGAGCAGTGACAGGTTTTGACATCGGCGGTGTGCCGCCTATCGGTCTTACTGAAAAAATGGAAACCTTCATTGACGAAGACTTCCAACAATATCCTTCAGTGTGGGCGGCGGCAGGCACACCCAACGCCATTTTTGAATTAAGAACAGAAGATCTGCAAAAAATGACCGGCGGAAGAATCGTATCAATCAAGTAACTTGTGCGTGCAACAAGGAGAATTTATGATCGGCAAACTAGACCCGGAAACCCTACGAGCAAACGAAACAAAGATGAATAAACGCGGAAAGCTCATCGGTGTCACAATGATGATCGGTTCCATAATATTGACGCTCGTCCTTGGAACAATCGCTTACTTCAGCACCATACAACGCCTCAATTGGCTGGAGACCAGCGGAAGAGTAACAAATTCATTTTTCACTAGAGATATCAACCGGAACGAAGAAAAATATTCTTATGATTATGAATATAGTGTGGACGGTATCACGTATTCCGGGAGCGACTCAGAAATAGGCGCACTGGTCAGCAAGTCACCAGCAGAGGGCGCATCCATCACCGTCTATTACGACCCAAACAACCCTGGCAAATCATTAACAGACACGAATAAAAGTGCCCCTCTCAGCGACTTTGTCGTTTGGACCGTTTGTTGCGGACCGATCTTCTTTGTATTTGGGGCAATTATTCTTTTCGTCTCTACACGTAAATCACAAATCGTTGGATAAAGAGCCAACAAACAGGGAGCGCACATGTTTGACGTGTTTTCAGTAGAGCCGACAATAACACAATTACAGATATTTGGTCCGAAACACTTGACCGTTATTGGGATCTTTGTGTTTATCTGGCTATCGTTTATTTACTTTCGAAACACTTGGGGAAAAACACAAAAGGACAACATACGAAAGGTACTTGCAATTGCACTAGCTCTCAACGAAATTGGTTTACATATCTGGTCGGCTTATTGGGGCATCTGGAATATTCAAACCATGCTGCCGCTTCACTTATGCAGTGTAATGGTCTGGGTTACCGTCTACACTGCATTGACCGATAATCGCAGTCTATATGATTTTACTTACTTCTTGGGTATCGGCGGTGCACTACAAGCGTTCCTTACACCCGCTGATGCCATTGTGTATGACATTCCGCATTACCGCATCATGCAGACTCTCATCGCGCATGGATTGATCATCACCATTCCGATCTTCATGACCGTTGTTGAAGGGTTACGCCCCACCCTGGCATCTTTCAAGCGTATCTTCATTTGGACGAATATCTATATGATATTTATTTTCTTTTTTAATTACGCCATTGGCAGTAATTACCTGTTCATAGCTCAAAAGCCGCCTTCGCCAACCCTCATGGATATTCTTTCACCCTGGCCTTGGTATATCCCTCAATTGGAATTGGTGGCATTTTTCATCTTCTTTATTTTATACATCCCATTCCTAATAAAAGACCGGCTGGAAAAATCGGCACAAATCAAAGTTATATAAATAAACCTCCAGTCTCAAAATTCAGGATATAACGCCTCGCCCACCCCGCCGCCTGCCCTACTTTCAGGTGGCGAATTTCACTCTCTCATTTATCTTCACCGAATACATCCAAATAGTATTTATGGGTCATGGGAGAACTCCTCTCAAGCAATTAAACTCAGTCTCAAATCAAATAAAGCTTTTCAACGGAGTTAATGCAATGAAAAAGGCAATCCCATGGTTAATTTTCGCGCTCATAGCAACAATGGCATGTGGGTTAAGTGCCCCCGCTACACAACCCTCTCAAACCAACCTTGAAACCGCAGTTGCTGAAACCGTACAAGCACTGACTGCGGCCGCACCTCTCAGCGCAGTTACCGAAATCCCTGCTACAGAAGCTGATGGGCAACTTACCCCTGACGGCACACCACTACAAACTGCCGAAATCTCTTTCCTCATTCCCAATAGTGTTGCCAACAATGCCACTTCATCCATGACCACCGAGGTTGAATACCCATACGTAAATCCCTCCCTCGGTGACATGCCACAGCACCTCAGCATCAAGTTCAACTTGTATGCCGTAAGTAACAGTGTATACACGCCCAGAATCATGATCTTTCGTGCCGACGAGTATTCTCAATACAGTGAAATGACCGCCAGTACTGTAAAAGTTCTTCAAACTACTCAATACATAGACGGGCAACCCTTACCTGATGAACTGGATACAAATTTCACCGTCCAAATCCATGCACTTGATTTCCAGAATGGGCATGGGGTGCGTTATCTGACCCAAGTCATGCAAAACTTCGGTCCGATCACCAATGACGCGCTGTTTTACTATTATCAAGGCGTAACATCAGACAATAAGTATTTTGTGCAAGCAATCCTGCCGATCAATGCTGCATTCCTGCCTGCGGATGGGAATATTGATACCCCTGTTCCAGCAGACGGAGTGCCATTCAACATGGATGATTTTCCAGGGTACCTGGATGCTGTAGCCCAAAAATTAAACTCCACCGAAACCTATAATTTCAACCCCTTCCTGGATGCCCTCGACGAGATGATCGCGTCCATGCAAGTTACAGGTTTTTAATTCTACGCATTAAATAGAGGAGAGAATGAAAAGAACATACTACATATCACTAGTGACCTTAATCTTCGTCACACTTGCCTGCGGTGGAACTGCCCCCGCCGGAGTCTCCGATCAGTCTGGGATTGAAACAATAGTGGCTGCCACGTTACAAGCGGTAACACAAACTGCAGAGAGCAAACAACCTTCCCAACCAACAGGAATAGAAATTACGTATCAAAATATCAGTTTTACTATTCCAGACGGGCTAGCCACTGGCGCGAAGAGTGAGACCGTTCCTTCCGTAGACGAATCGGGAGGTGGACCCTGGGGCGTCGCGCCAGAATATATCCAATTTACACTTGCAGACTACCCGGTAGTTTCTGAAGGTCTCTCACCCGTAATCCGCATTTATCCAGCGAAGGAATATGCTGACGTAAACCCGTGGGCAGCGAGCAGTTTAGAAAAATTACAGGCGATCCTCACAAATCCATCCACGCCATTGACGAATGAGAATCTTTCCAGCGTGCCTTTCAAGGGCGCAGCGGAACAACATTATGCAGCACAAGCAAAATTACTCATATTAAATAACGGCAATGGTGTCCGCATGCTCTCACAATATGGACAGTTCCCCGGTCGTGTAATTAATAATGCCAGTTTTTATCATTACGAAGGGCTTTCCAATGATGGGAAGTATATGATTACGATCGTCTTCCCCATCGTATTGCCGTTACAATCCACAGTAGAAAATCCTGAAGCAGACGGGGTGCCATATCCGAGTGACCCCATTCAGGATGAGACTGGCATAAACGCATACTATCAAGGCATCACGGATATCTTGAATGCCGCCAGCCCAGATTCTTTTCAGCCTAATCTGAACACTTTGGATATGCTTGTTCAATCTATCCAAATAAAATAGGAGCCGCATGACCAAAAAAGTGATTATTGAAGTTGCCTATAAGGACCCAAGCGAACAGGAAAGCGTTACATTGCTATGAGACGCACCTTTCGAAACGCAGCCATCCTATTGACCCTATCTATTCTCGTTGGGTGCAGACCTGCTCTGCCAACTGAAATTCCTTCTATACCAGAAGCCGAAGTACCAATCACAGAGTCTGTTGCAACAGAAGAGTCTGCTGCAACAGAAGTTTCTGCAGCGAGTCCAACCACTGAAACCGAGCCCGCTCCCCAATCCGAAATAGAAGCGGAAAATGTTTTCACATTCAGCGAAATGGGTATCATTGTCGGCTTTGATTTTCCGAATGGCATCGACAACACCGTCAACACTTCAGTTGAAGAAGTATACGAAGTATCTCTGCCATTCGAATTACCGTACCCGCAAAATGCCCGCATCTTGTTCAGCGCATATCCGGGAGACAGTGCTGAGATTCTCTCTCCTGCGATTCGTGTCTTCCGTTCTGATGATATCAATGCTCTTGAGGCAGGTGTGCTAGATAATTTAAAAGCAGTCCTTGATGGGCAAACTGACCATCACGTTGACTTTCCACGCCTAGCGGGTGCAGGCAGTGTCATTGACGCTCAGCTTATCCCGGTTGACTTTAAGAATGGTACCGGATACCGTTACCTCATCACCAAGTCTTTTTCCGCCGACCCTCTATCCAGTACGACCATGACCTATCTTTACCAGGGCATTACCAATGATGAGAAATACTTCGTCTCATTCATCATCAAGGTTGATGCGCCGTTTCTAGGTGAATATATTGGCAAGCCATTGACAAGCAATGAAGAGTTCGCATCCTTTTATGGAACAATCAATCAACTCATAGAAACCAGTAATGGAGACCAGTTCAGCCCTTCTCTCAATGCTTTAGATGAACTGATCCAATCTCTTGTTGTTATTGAAAAATAAAGAAGCAATCATGCTTTATCTCATAATGGAACAGCCATGAAAAAACTTTTCTATTTTCTAATCGCCGCAAGTTTTCTATTTTCCGCATGCAACCTTCCCGGCTCGGGATCTCCTTCGCCAAGCGTCGCCACTGCTGCCGCATTAACCGTTCAGGCAGCACTCGACGACCCATCGCCGCTTGCCAGCCCGACAGCAGCTAATAATTCATCAGGAGCTTCCACATCTGCAGCATCTTCGAATCCTTTCGCCAGCTTCGAAGACGTGACGAATTGCCGCACAGGTCCCGGCGTAAACTACGAACTTGTTACACAAATTCAACCCGGTTTTTCAGTGGAGATCGTTGGCTACTATCCACCAAGTCATTGGCTCGTTTCAACAGATGCGGGTCCATGCTGGGTGGCAGGCGAATTTGTAACACCATCCGGAAGCGTCAGCGCAATTCCAACTGTCACTGCGCCACCCACACCTAAGGCGAACGCGCCTGAAAATGTCAGTTTGCAAAAATGGGATATCTTCTGCGATTACGCCACGAATGAAGCGGATGTAACACTATCCTGGTCAGACAAAGAAGACGAGACTGGTTACCGTGTCGTTCGAAATGATGTGGTCATAGCAGAGCTTTCGGCGAACACCACCCAATTCAAGGAAAAGATCACTTTACTATCCGGGCAAACTGCAGGCTACAGCATAATCGCTTACAACACTGCAGGATCGAACAGCAGCAAGACCATCGTCCTGGGGTGTTAGCATTATCGATAAAAAAAGAGCCATGCTAAATTACATGGCTCTTGAGTTCTATTCGTCACCAAATTGTTCTTTTGACTTCTTCGTTTGCTTACCGCGCTCATCTGTATTTAAAATACGCTTACGGATTCTAAACGATTCGGGAGTCACTTCGAGCAACTCGTCATCAGAGAGATATTCGATCGCCTCGTCGAGGGACATCTGGCGCGGCGGGGTGAGGCGGATTTCCATGTCACCGCCGGAAGCGCGCATGTTGGTCAGATGCTTCTTTTTACAGACGTTGACAGAAAGGTCAGTTCCGCGAGAGTTTTCGCCGATCACCATGCCTTCGTACACCTCAACGCCAGGTCCAACAAATAATTCTCCACGCTCTTCTGCGCTCTTGAGTGAGTAAGCAGTAGTCGTGCCTGCCTCCCAGGCAACAAGTGAGCCTCTTGGACGCGAAGCCATTGCCCCGCCAATTTCATCATATCCATGAAAAATGGTATGCATAATACCAGCACCGCGTGTTGACGTAAGGAATTGATAGCGGAAACCAAGCAAACCGCGCGTTGGGACAATGTAAACCATGCGCGTCATTCCCTGACCCGTATCCTGCATATCCATCATTCTGCCGCGTCTACTTCCAAGCATCTCCACAACTACACCAACGGTTTCAGCACTGGTTTCAACATGGACTTCTTCGTACGGTTCTAGCAACACACCATCGTCGGCTTTGTGATAAATAACCTCAGGGCGGGAGACTTGAAATTCATAACCTTCGCGCCGCATGGTCTCGATCAGGATACCAAGATGTAACTCGCCGCGCCCGGAAACCAGGAAATTCTCTGC
Source organism: Candidatus Villigracilis vicinus (assembly GCF_016702885.1). Lineage (NCBI taxonomy): Bacteria > Bacillati > Chloroflexota > Anaerolineae > Anaerolineales > Candidatus Villigracilaceae > Candidatus Villigracilis > Candidatus Villigracilis vicinus. The sequence continues at coordinate 445,683 of NZ_JADJDD010000001.1, read as the reverse complement.
CGACTCAGTTTCTTCCACCCGCAAAGAAACGTTGGTGCGCAGCTCTTCAAACAAACGTTCGCGCAGTTTGCGTGAAGTTCCCCACTTCCCTTCTTTACCGGTAAACGGAGAGGTGTTTACACCAAAAGTCATACGGACGGTCGGCTCTTCCACTTTGATGGTCGGCAATGCAACAGGGTTCGCCGGGTCCGCTAGAGTTTCACCGATGGCTATGCCTTCCAAGCCTGCCAATGAGATAATGTCACCGGCTTTAACCTCGCCGATCTCAACCTTGTTCAAACCTTTGAAAGTATATAAGTAACGAGCACTCTCAGGTGCAACCGTCCCGTCCAACTTCATGCGCGCCATTTTTTGACCCGCTTTAATGGTGCCCGCAAAAACACGCCCAATGGCAGTCACACCACGGTAATCGTCATACCCCAACATGGTAACAAGCAACTGCAAAGGCGCGTCAGGGTCCACTTTAGGGGCAGGGATATGTTTGAGGATCACATCGAACAAGGGCTGCAGATCAGGGCTCAGTTCAGGAGTAAGCCCCGCCTTGCCCGCAGATCCTTGGGCATAAATGACCGGGAAATCAGCCTGCTCTTCCGTTGCACCCAACTCGATAAAAAGATCAAAAGTCTCATTCAATACGCGAGACGGCTCAGCGTCTCTGCGATCCACCTTATTGATCACAACGATGGCTTTATGCCCCATTTGAAGCGCTTTCTTCAATACAAAGCGCGTCTGCGGCATGGGTCCTTCTGCCGCATCGACAAGCAGGAGCACGCCGTCCACCATATTCATAACACGCTCCACCTCGCCACCAAAATCGGCATGTCCGGGAGTGTCTACAATATTGATCTTGATCGGCTGATTGGTAGTGGGGTCCATCAGGCTGATAGCTGTATTCTTGGCAAGGATGGTAATGCCACGCTCGCGTTCAAGGTCATTGGAGTCCATCACACGTTCTTCTACGTGCTGGTTCTCACGGAAGGTATGGGATTGACGCAGGAGCCCATCCACTAATGTGGTCTTGCCATGGTCAACGTGGGCAATAATAGCAATATTTCTGAGTTCGTTTCGTTCGATTATCATATTTATTCCATTTTGAAAGTGTCAATACTTGGGCACAATAAGTCCTCGACCAGGGTTGGCCGAGGACAAGGTCTTAGGCTTGAGGCAAGTATATTATCAGATTGGCTTGGTTTTGAGTAGGGGGAAGAATAAATCTCTTATTCTAAAAACTAGGGTGAAGGCAAGATCGTGACCCGGGATGCCTGTACCCACGCAGACTGACTACCATCACCAGGCAATGCTACTGACAACCATACGCTATCCGAACTTTGAGCCAGAATGTTTACCGAACCACCCGCCACAAGCACGGCCATTACAGATGATGTTTCAGACGGTTCTGAATAAAGTTGGACATCATCCGTACCAGAGTTGACCGCCACATAACCTGAAGGGCTGGGGGCTTGCGTCCCAGCTGCAGGGATCAAAGGAGTGCTGGTTGGCAATACAACCACGGTCAAACCCAGCAAGCGCGCATACTCGATCGCATATTGATTATGCTGCTGCCGCGAAAGGGCGATTCCTTCCCGCAATATTTCAGGGTCAGCGCCCCCCAAAAAGGCAACTGTAGTCTCGATGACAGTATTCATGTGAGCCAATTGAATTTTCTTTAAGTCTGTCAAACAGGCAGGAACAGACTGATCCTCCGTATCTCTGCGAATTCTCTGCATTTCCGAGATAACATCGGTTAATTGATTTATGGGCGCATTCGCTGCTATTAATGAAGCATCATCAAATTCCCGCATATGCTTGTGGATCTTCTCCACCTCGACAGGCAACCCTTCAGCGCTGCACGGATCTACTACCGTCGGGGACGCAGCAACAGCCGTACCATTTGGAGAAGTCTGCGAACTGCAAGCGGAGATCAGGAAGGTTAGAATTATAAAAAGCATGCCCGGTCTTTTTTTCAACATAAACCAGATTTCCTCACCATTTACAAAATTAAGCGGCATGTGGGGCGCATTTGGTGCGCCCCACATGCCGGAAAAACTTCAATAATCCTATTTTTTTACAAGCACAAAGATACCCGGGAAATTCGTTTCAAACTGAAATTTCCCATCCGGCGTAATGAAGCCGCTGTTATAAACAAGGCTGCCATCTGTGAACACTACCGTGGAAAGTTCCACCCACGCAGTCCCATTCCAAAATAAAACTGACAGGTTTGCGCCAAGTAGGTCAGCCGGTACAGGAAAGGACATCTGCAATCGTCCATCAACAAATGGAACAACACCATTCGTCAACAACGCATTTAATCCAACGACAAATGTACTCCCTTCAGGCAAAGCTCCGGGCAGCCCGTTGGAGTCTCCAATAATCGTCATACTTGCACTACCCGAAGCAGGGCAAATATAAGTAGCTGAAAACCCATTTACAAAAGATAGAACAACTCCGCTATTCGTGGAGCAATCCAGGAGTATGGGAGAACTCAACCCTTCATTACCAAAAGAGATAATATTGAAAGGAAGGGGAAAAGACGGCAAAAACGACTGGGAACTGATCGGCTGGGATGAATTTGAACCTCTGCCATCATTATCTCCATTTCCATTGCCGCCGCTAGCAGGAACTGGACACGGATAACCCGAATCGGTGTTTAGCACCGTATTCAACCCATAAACAACATAATCGCCAAAACCGTTATTGGAAAACGCTACACTATTCAAATTAACCGACGTTGGATCCAACGGATTCCCCGTCAACCAATCATTAAACCCGACCTCCAAGCCATACTCACTGTTATTCGCCGAATAACTACAATTGATGGTTACGTCGCCATTTGCTCCAAGCTTCATGCCATCCCCATTATCACCGCCCACACTGACTGTGTTCTCGATAAAAATATCATTGGAAGCCTGAATGAACACAACATGCCCTTGATAGATAGTGTTGTAAAAATAATTCGAGCCGGCAAGATAAACAGAGCCATTATGCGTCTCCAAATGCAACCCGCCTGTCATATTGGCGTATATATTTTCAGCATAAATCTCACCATTCGAAAGGATAATGAGCGCATCTCCGCCTGTATTTATAAAAGAATTATTTCCAGCAACAACAGCATCCCCTGTATCAAGACTGGCAGAAACTCCATTCCAGTCTGTATTATTAACATTCAGGTTTTCCAGGTATAAATTTCCGCCGTTCTGAACCTGAAAGCTGGCACCAGACACTGAATTGGCATAAAACTGATTAGTACCAGTTACAACAACATCACCAAAAGTCGATACCACTTCAAGCCCAGTTCCGCCTACGTACCCCCCGCCTAACTGGTTCCGGTCTGCGGTGATATTATTAAGTACAACATCGCCATTCGAATATATACCAAGCCCATTCCCACCAAAAGCGATACTCCCATTATCTGAAAAACTACTATTTGTTCCATCCACATACACAGACCCGGTACCTGCACCAAAACAACGCCAATACCAATTAGCAGGGTCCGGGTCACTATCGTCATAACCCCAGTCGCAATTGTCTAAAACTACGCCACCAAAGTCATTCCCTGTGGCAGATACATTATCCAAAACAATATCTCCCTGAGTATTGACTCCCAAGCCCAACTCAGTTGTATCATGGATAAGAATACGGCTGATCGAAACATTCCCGCCCCATCCGTATATATAAATAGGGTTCGCAAACGACGAAATACCAGGAGTGTTCGCACTACCAGAAATACCATCCCAACCACCCTGAAGTGCCAGCGAGTACGCCTCCCATCCGGAAGTAGCTGAGCCATCAAGGTCAACTGTTGCCCCGGTTAAATCAGCTCCTTGTTCTATCCAGATCGTGCCATCCTGTGCAGGCTCATTTAACAAAAGATGGGTTACCAAATCACCAAGTGTGGCAAAAGAATTTGTACATCCTAAAGCGCCTGGAGTAGGTGCATTCGCCCCCGGGCACCAAACTGGGTCGCGAATAACCGCCGGTTCAACAGGCGCTACTTCATCATTCAACACAACTTCAACTGGAGCATCCAAAGATGGAGCAGGTTCACTTAATACTTCTTCTGTTTCCGGCGCAACTTCAACCGCGACTGGGGCATCGGCTGGAACCTCCGCCACTGGATCAACATTGACCGCATAACTCGGGTCAGAATCAACGATATGCGCCTCAGCCACAGCGCCGACAACGGAGCCCGAACAATCGGCATTTTCCACCCCTGAAGCTTCACCTTCCACGCATGGCGCAACAGCGTTTGCTTGAACGTTTGGGTCAACATCAACAACATCGACCATCTCATCCCCCACTTGAATACCAACAACTGCATTCTCGCTTTCTTGAAGCAGATCGGACGCTTGATCAGCCGAAGGCATTTCTGCTACACCAGCTGCCTCAGCGCTTGTTGTCTGAATATAGATTGTTCCATCTTGAGAGGAATTCGAGGAGGAAACATCAACAAGCAGGTCCCCAATACTTCCATAAGACCCCGAGCACCCCGCTTCACCCAAACTTGAGCCATCAGGGCACCAAACCGGTTGCCCATTCAACAAGGCATTTTCGCCTTCAGGAGTTGACATTTGGACAGTCTGCCCTGCCTCATCAATAATAACCACATCCACCCCTTGACCCTCGCTGGCTGGCTCAGGCGGCAAAGCTTCTTCTTGACTCACCGGTTCTGATGGAGGAACATCATCAGCCGATGCGCGAGTGGGTACAAGCAAAGAAAACACCATTGAAACAATGATGGCAAGAATTGAAAAAGAATGCCGTTTTTGAGACATAACGTTCTCCTTGATATGAATAGACCAATTATAAGCCTGAATTTTAAACGAAAAAACTAGTGAAATAATGCGCAAACTTAATTATAAACCCACCAGGTTTGTCCTACTTTACAAAAACGCAAACTCAATACCCCCCAATACTCTGAGCCCAAAACTACACCCTTGCAGCCCTACCTGACTTGCGTATATCGCGATAATTCCACCAAACCTGCCACACTCGAATAGCTGCTTCAGCTTGAATCTTAAAGGACATTTTAGACTTTCCCCAGCGTCTATCCGCAAAATAGATTGGAGCCTCACCGATCTTAAATTCAAGACAATGTGCCAGATAGATCATTTCGACTAAAAAAATATAACCACTCGATTGAATACGTTCAAATGGAATTTGCTTCAATGTACCACTTCGCCACATTCGGTACCCCGTTGTAACATCATGAAGCGGCAACCCTAATATACTACGCGCATAAAAATTCCCAAAAGCAGAAAGCCCCTTACGCCAGATAGTCCATTTTTTATCTACTGAACCACCTTGCACATAACGCGACCCAAGGACTACATCATTCGTTTCGAGAAGCTTCACCATATCGACCAAAACGTTTGGGTCGTGAGAAAAGTCGGCATCCATTTGAACAATTGCTTGAGAATCACCCGCCAGTATTTTTTGGAAACCATTCAGGTACGCTGAACGTAATCCCATTTTTCCGGGGCGATGGAGAACCTCGATCCGGTTCGCGTGCTTTTCAGACAGCTTCTCTGCCAGTTGCCCTGTACCATCCGGGCTATTATCATCGACAATTAGAAGGGACAAATCAAGTGGAAGCGAAAATAAAGCGGAGACCAGGTTAGGAAGGTTCTCCGCTTCGTTATATGTAGGAATGACAACCGTAATTTGCAAACCATGCTCCTATGGTTTTGAGTTCATTAACTCAGCTTTAATCTGAGCCACATCCCCTGCTCGATTTTTCAATGAAGCCATCTCGACTATTCTAACCCCAAGACGGTTTGTCCGTTTGGCAACCTGATCACGGTCTTTAATAGGGTAAAAATATTCAACCGACTGATCCAAGCGAGAGCGGAGTTTGTCATTTAATGCCGCCAAGTTGGAAGGAGGAACCACTAAAATGAATTCAGTAGCGCTTAGATGTCCAAGAAAGTCTTCAGGGCGGCTAAATTCACGCATCGTATTGACGATCATCAAACTGACCGCCCGAAGCACATCGTCGGAAGCGACAAACCCATAAGATTCTCTGAATGCCCCCATGTTCTCGATTGAGATGTACAACAGGGAAGAGTTTTCCTTTCCAAGAACCTCGGAAAGTTTTTCGTCTACAAGCGTACCTTCAGGAAGCCCGGTAACAGGGTTGGTCAACGATCCCTGACTTACACGTTTTAGAGCATTTCGTACACGCAATCTTAGCTCTTGAACATCAAAAGGCTTGGTAATGTAATCATCAGCGCCAAGCTCCAGTCCTTGCAAGCGATCTGCGCGATCCCGTTTTTCGGTGAGAAAAATAATCGGAATAGTAGCAGTTCGTCGGTCAGTACGGAGGCGGCGAGCAACTTCATAACCATCAATATCCGGAAGGCGGATATCTAAAATAACCAAGTCGGGGTTAACTTGTAATGCAGAGCGCACACCATCCTCCCCCCAATTTACGGTGAACACATCGTAATCCTGGGTGCGAAAATACGCCGTCAACATCTCGGCAACATCAGGATCATCTTCAACTATGAGGATCTTCGGCTTTGCGTCTGCCATGCTCAGACCTTGTTATTATGAAATTGGTTCTTTTTGAACGATGAACTCACAAACCGGGTCGCCCATCGCAACGCATTTGGATTCGTTGACACGGAATTCGTTTCCGCCAGAAACCCATTTTAAACTTTCCTGCAATAAACCAGTGGAAATAAAACAAACTGGCTTATCAACCGCTGAACGTCCCCAACAACATGGGCATTTATGGATTGTCCACACCCATTCGGTATCTTTCTCTTCCACTGTGGTCTGTTGGTCGCTCAACTGGGAGAATATTTTGGCAAAGGCAGGCAAACCAATTCTGAGCTTGGATTGAAGCGGAAGAACAACGAACGCCAGATCTGCTGCACCAGCCAATGCTCCAAAGTTTCTAAGCGCGTCGGCAAACGTTGCTCGTCCAGCGCGCAAGGCAAGACCGCGCCCACCACGAGGACCATACATTTCTTCAAGAGCAGACCCGATGGCGGAAAGTTCGGCGAAGTCAAAACCTTTATCCAAATTATCAGGGGGATAGTTTTCTATATAGTGACTTAACCCAGCCAGGTTAAGAATAGCGTTCAAACCATTCTTGCCCATCACCTCTTCGAGAGATTTGATGGTGATCAAGCCAAATTTATTCGGGTAATACAGACCAGCATTTTGGACGGGGCTCATAATAACTCCATTAAATCAACTTCGCCAGATCTTCAGCGGCGCGTCGCATATCAAGGAAGATCAGGCCAAGCCTGGCCTGTTCACGTACCAAGGCGGTAAGAACTGCTTCTTCACCCACCGATATAAGGACAACATAGCCCTTCAACCCCTTAATATAAACCTGTTCGAGTGAACCACGGCCCAATTCGCCAGCGATTCTTTCACCCAACGAAAGCATCGCCGCGGACATGGCTGACACACGATCTTCTTCCACACCTTGTGGCAGGGCAGACGCAATGCTCAAGCCATCCACACTTACAATCGCGGATGCTTCAATGTCGGGAGATGATGCCTGTAGCTCACGCAAGCGATCTACCATTTGCTGTGTACGGTTCTTAGACAAGCCAGCCCTCCTTGAGGATTTTTTACACCCAAGGGAATAGATATAATAGAAAGTTGCCTTGGGGCATAACAAAACAATTTTAGAACATGGTATTCATTGTGTCAAGTTCGAGGGTGTCTAGTTTACAAAAAGGCAAGGCAAAACAGGCAAATCTCCGGGTAATTGAGGGTTTCATTCCATTTTGAAAACTGCCAAACTATTCACGCCTACTTTGTATTGACATGGATATAGCCTCATGGTAAACTACTGCCCGCTTAACTAATTGGTCTCGTGGTGTAGCGGCCTAACATGCGGCCCTGTCAAGGCCGAGATCGCGGGTTCGAATCCCGTCGGGACCGCAGAGCGTAACTCTGCGCAAAGAAACCCCGGTTTCTGATGAAGAAATTCATCGGAGCCGGGGTTTCTCGTTTTTCCTTCCCCACCGGCTCCAGGGAGATCTTATGACAACCGGAAAAATACCTTCAGACGAAGAAGCATTACTTAGTTTGGAATTTCTCACGGTCGCACAAGTTGCGAAATGGGTGCGCTCCGAACTCGTGAGCGGCAAAACATGCACCATCCCCTCGCATGAAAACATTATTGCTCTCTATTGTCCTGATGTGGCGAACATTGCAGCGAAGAAACCAAAGTAGGCAATGACACAACAGATCGAGACGACGGTCAGCCCGATCTGGATCCAGCCCATAATGATCCCCGCGGTTGCCATCCCGTCTCCTGAGGCTTTGGGAGGAACGGAACGGGTTTCTTTTCTCGCTTCGTGCCCTGCCCAGATCGCCACGATACTGGCAAGGAAGGGAAACAAAGTAAAGCCAAGTATCCCCGCGATCAAGCTGACGATCGCTAATGTGCTGCTGGGCAGCAAGGTCATATTGTTGCTTTGATTGTAGTTCGGTTCGTTCATAATGATCTCCTATTTTTTATTGAGCTTTTCCTGCCAATGCCAATAGATCATCACCATTGCCAGGGTGTCGAGCTTGCAGTATTCCAACAGCAGATGCTTCCATTGACTGCGCATCGCCTGCGGACCGTACAACATCGCCTGATACGCCGTGATCGCCCCGGTGCCCTCGTTCACCACAGCAGCCTGCCCGGCGATCTCCAACGGCGGCAGGGATTTGTGCGGACTGAGCAGCTTGCCATCTTTTTCCTTCACATATTGTGGATAGCGTTTTCTCAAACCCTCATTGGACTGCCAGACCGCATCCAGCGCCTTCTTGATCGAGGTCCTGCCTTTCATCACCGGGTGGAAGTAATGTTTGAGAGTCAGGTCGTTCATATCCACCAGACGACCATCCGTGATCCAGTCCAGCCAATCTTGCAGTTTAGCATTTTCATGGCGTCCATTCATCTGGGAGCGGATCTGCTTGAGAATGCTGTTCTCATGTGTCGCCCACATGTAGACCGTGCCGCTGCGCCCAAGCTGATGCATCAACGACTCGGCAAATGCGAAGTTAGGATAAGCATCTTCGAGGTTGATCCACTCCGTATGGATCGGTTCGGCGCCTGGTGTTTCAATAGAATGGCAGCTCCATTGAAAAGCCACATTCTCGAACGGTCGCATGCCTGCATGATAAGGGACTGCCAAACCGGAAGTCTCAAAGTCGATGAAGTGCAGCGGATAGGCATGCGAGGCAAGAATATCGCCCAGAGCAGGTTCGATCCATTCGGTCTTGGATTTGGAATTCCGCATCTGAATTAACTGACGCTGGGCACGCGGACCCATTGAACCGTCTTTCTTGCTGAGAGCGGATTCGGGCAGGTCGTACAGGCTGGTCTTGCCCGCCTCGATCAACGCCTGCACTTCTTTGACCTGGCTGCCATAATACAACTCAAGGATGTGCGGGTCTGGGTCCGCCAGCGCACCCCAACACTCATGAAAACCGTTCTTGAGTTCATCTTCCACGCGATACTCGCAATCTTTGCAGGCGAAGGAGATTGGTACGGGGAGTTTGGTGAGTGGATTGAGGCTCTTGATAAAGACCTCAGCGGCAGCAGAAACTTCGGGGAGCAGCTCGCCAACCTCACTGTCCACAGTGATGCGGGTTAGGAAGTGGCTGCGGCGCAGTTCGTCCACATCCCCGGTGAAGGTGAAGCGGGCACGCGGATATCCGCTGTCATCTTCGGCGATCTGATTGAGGGCAAAGAGTGAGTGCAGTTTATCGATGGCGGTGGTCTTGGTCTTGTCTGGCATCATCAGTTCGCAGGTGAGCGAGGATTGTGGGAAGAGTTCACGCAGGATGAGTGCCTGAAAGGTGATGTCTTCGAGGTAGGGCAGCCAGCCCGAAGCGATGCCGCCACGCTTTCCGCGCAGCGGATTTTCTTCACCGGAGTCGAAAGACTTGGCTTTGACCTCGATCAGGGTCAGGGCATCGCCTTGTTTGATGAGGATATCCGGGCGGGCGAACTTGCCTTTGCTCTCAAAGGCGGCTTCGAGCAGGACGATGTTTTCCTGCTTGCAATACTCCTGGGTCATTGCCACGGCTTTGTCGTGATCGGGTTCATCTACCAGAACCGCATCCGCGAAGAGCAGGCTGGCGATCGCGCCGATCATGTATCCGCCTTCGGCAAGCAGTTCGATGTACTCATCCTCTTCCTTGGTGGACGGGTATTTGTTCATGCGGTAGTAGAGCTTGGCAGCACAGGAGCGCGCAACCTTGTAGTCAGTCTTGGAGATGGAGAGTTTTTTATCCGGTTTTGTTTTCACTTGGGCTTCCTGGCTAATATACGATTTCCATGCGTAGCCCTTTAGAATCCACTTCAGGGAATTCTGGAAGCGGCCGAGCTACTCCTTGATATATTCGTTCAGCAGTCCACAGCGCAGCGAAGGCATCCAAAACATCATCGGGCTGAGAGGACAGCTCTCTCCTTGCTTCTAATGCTTGGAAAACGCCATCTCCAAATATCGGAGTGAGTAAAGCCAGCCTTTCCTGGCGTCCCGAAGCGGTTTTTTTACTTTGAAGCGGAGTTCTTGCTTCGTTCATAAAATGAAAACTCACTTCTGGATGCACTTCCCGAACTTGACTTTGAAGATTAGGGGCAGACGACATTACAGCGTCCACTTCCCGGATTTTCGGCAGAATGGCGTATGCCTGCCTGGACATTCTTTTTCCTTCAATACCTTCCCTGATGGAGCAGGCTTCCAAGTAGGAAGTTGATTTGAGTACCTGCTGAAGTGGAGCGGAGAAAACAGAACTGCTTCTGACTGGACCAAGAACCTTTCGCGCGGACTGATCGCACAATCTGCCACCTTTTTCTTTGAGTCCAATCGGTATATCAATGGCGAGAACTTCCGGGAAGTCTGTACCTTTGAGGATATCTTCAAAAGTGCGGCATAGACGCCAGGAGATATTTCCTGACTCTAGATCCTTTGAGACCACCACCCAGCCGCCCCTGCATCCGTCTGCACCTGAAATGATTTTCATTGGTTATTCTTTTTTCCTCACCACGCGGACAATTTCGCCAGGGAAATCATCACCGCAATAATATTCATCATTCATATTCCTGAGTAACCTATTCTAAATTTATATTTACCCATCCCTCACTAGCAGACATGTACAATCGCACAATCTTGCAAGTGTTTGAAGGTTTCACATTAAGCCCTTTTTCTCTCTATCTTCCTGCCACGCCCTACAATATCAACAAAAACCTAAACAGCATCTCTTTTGGGCGGCATAAGAGATTCCTTATATATTCTATACATCAAGTGCGCATGGGCATGGTCGGGATATTGCTCAAGCACTGCATCTAGCAACACAAATACCAATGGGCTTTTTCCACACGAAAAGATTTGGTGAGCAGCCTCCAGCAGTAGATTAGCCGGTACACGGCATTCGAGGTTATTTGAGTGATCAGACATCTAGATATCCTTTCTGAATATATAATTTTTTTATTCCGCCTTCATCCTTGCTCTTGACTCACCAACTCCCCGCGGAACGCCTTCGCCAGCAGGGACGGGGTCAGCCGCTCGACATGCTCGGACGCGGACGTGTAGCGGGCTTCGAGACGTTCGGCATAGGCAAACAGTTTTTCGACCCGCCGCACGATTTCGGCTTGTTCTTCAGAGGTGGCAAAATACAAGGCAGTTCACGCACTCTTTGGCAATTAAGCGCTTGCGGACCAGACCCACTACCAACTCGGCGATTGGCTTCATACACGCTCTGAAGCCAATACCAAAGATACTTTGAATTAACTAACCCGTGGTCAAGAACAATAGCCGCCATATTTTGATTTATCAGTAATATCTAATATAGCCGTTTGTCCTCTTGTCTTACCTTCACCTATCATAGCCAATAAAACAGTTCCCTTTGGCAAAAGCCTGACCGAACTGTTTTTATAACCTTCTTGTGTAATTTGTTCTCGGGATTCTTTGATAATAGAGTTTCGAACTTCACCAGAACTTATCCAAGGAATATCACCATTCCAATAACTGGGAACTTTGCGTGACGGTGTACTTCCATTGCAAACTAACCCAATGTAATCAATGGATGTAAAAGCCCAAGATTCAGGCAAGTCACCATTAGAAATAAAATTGGCAGATAAATTTTGTAACAAATCTTCTAAATGCTTTCGTTCCGTTTGGCGTTGCGCATTGGAAAGAGCTTCGCTAAAATTCTTTGCAATCTCCCCATTTCAACCTCTTTTTGCTCCTCCCTCCAATCCTCCGTCAAGCGACCTGACGCAGCCGCCCGCAAGCACGGACTGGCGGGAAGCGTTTGAGAATTTGCGGGACGCGCTCCAGATGAGTCTGGCACGAGTCCACGCGGGCGAGCAGGGATCGAGTTTTTCGGCAATGCGTTTTGTTCGTCGAGCGGGGGAAGTGGAATTTCATGTTCCAGAACATATTGCTTTGGAACTCTTTGCTGACCAACTGCGCCTTGCATTACTCGTGCGCCATCTTGAAGAAAATTATATGTTTTGAACAAAGCAAGTAAATATTTCGGATGGAGTAATTCTTTTCTAGGACGACAAACAAAATACTCGGTGCTTCCTGCGCCTATTCCATTTGGAAGACCTTGAACGATTCCACCTTTGCCATTTTCGAAACTTGGCGTAATTCTTGCAAGCAAAACATCACCATCCGCAAAATGGGTATATCCTTTTTTTATTTCAGACCAACGCTTCTTTTCAAATCCATGTTTGTCAAGATAGCGTTTTCCCATAAGAGATGAAGAGGAACAAAGCCAACTTCAGTATTGTCGGGAACATTATTTTTAGGAGAAAAATCAATAACATCGCCGATTAAAGCAGTTGTCCAATTCTCAGGCAAATCACTCACTGCCCACCTCACCGCCCAATTCAATCAAAATACTGCGGATTTCAGCCATCGCCGCTTCTAGTTCGCCCAAGGCTTCTTCTGCCAGGGCTTCGGGTTCGGGCAAATCTTCAGTGGCGGTTTCAGAGTCATCTTTCAGCCAGGCAATATCCAAATTGTCGCCGCGCTCCGCTATCCAGTCCCGTGTGAAGCGGCGGAAGTGTCCCTCTTCGCCAGTATCCTTGCGTTTCTTCAAATTCTCGCCCAGCGAATTATCGCCAAACGCCTTCTCGAAATCCCTGAAATACTCGCGTGTGAATTCAGTCCGCTTGCCAAAGTTCGGCATGTTGGCGCGCATGTCGTACACCCACACTTCCTTCGTGTTGCCCTTATCGCTTTCGCCGCGAGTAAAGAACAGTACGTTGGTCTTCACGCCCTGCGCGTAAAAGATTCCCGTCGGCAGGCGCAAAATGGTGTGCAGGTTGCACTTGTCCATCAAGTCGGCGCGGATCTGTCTGCCCGTGTTGGCTTCAAAACAAGACATTATCAGGCAGCACCACCGCGGCGCGTCCGCCCGCTTTCAGCCCGCGATAGATGTGCTGTAAAAAACGCAAACTGCTTGTTGCTGGTGGGGAAGGTGAAATCATCACGCGTGGGCAAGCCGCCGCCTTCTTCGTCCCAAACGGCGGATTGGTGAGGATGAGCGTGGCTTTGGGCAGGGCGGCTCCCTCAGGCGAGAGCGTGTCACCATAGCGGATACCTGCCGCGGCGGGGTCCGACTCGAGCCCGTGCAGCATCAGGTTCATCAACGCCAGACGGTGCGTATCCTGCACAAATTCCATCCCATAAAAAGTATTGTGACGATATTTCCTGCTGCGACTCCGTCCACGAATCGGGGTCGCTATTTTCTCGGATATGCCGATTGGCAGCGATCAGGAATCCGCCCGTGCCTGCTGCTGGATCTTGAACAGTATCCTCCAGCGACGGTTTCATCATCGCCACCATGCTGTCGATCAGCGGGCGCGGCGTGAAATACTGCCCCGCGCCAGATTTCTTCTCGTTGGCGTTCTTTTCAAGCAAGCCTTCATATAGATCGCCCATGCCTTCCTTGCGGGCGTTGTACCAATCCAGTTTATCAATCTCCGTCACCAAAATCGAAAGCGTGGTCGGCTTGATGAACGAACTGGCATTCGCGAAAATCTCACGCGTCAGCAAGGAACCGTGATCGCCCAAATGGATCAACAGCAGTTTATAAATCCCAGCCGCCCAGGCGCGCTCTTCGTCTCCAGATCATCCCAGCGATAGCCTGCAGGCAAATTCTTTTCGGTGTTGGTCTCTTTTGCCATTTTCAGGAACAGCAAATAGGTCAGCTCGGTGACATACTGGTGGTACGTCACGCCATCGTCTTTCAACACGTTGCACAAATTCCAAAGTTTGGCAACGATGTCTTGGGTTACGTTCTGGGTTGGGAGGGTCAAAGTGAGTTTCCTTTTTTTGACCACAAAGGGTCACGAAGGAAAAACCTTTGTGTACCTTTGTGTTTAACGTCTTTTAGATTTTGTCTTCCAGAGCGACTTATTGTATAATAAAAGTGCCAGTGGATACGTCCAATGGTCAAAAGCGTTTTGATCGCTCATCCTGTCTCGCGAAAAGTAGCCGACTGTGGCTGCCTGCCCTCCATCTATAAGTGATGGATCGGGCTAGCGAGGCGGGTTATTTTAATGATATTCAATCAACCTCACAATTTTTCCCGCAATCAAATCATAGGCTTCGCTCTGGTTACGCGAGTCGCGCCGCAAAATGGAACCCGCCACCAAATCAGCAATTTGAATCAGCGCTTCTTGCTTCGAGCGCCGGGTCGGGAGGAGTGGCAATGACGGTAAACACTACATAACGCGACGCGCCTGTTTCGAATTTGAAACTGAAAGCGCCCGATTAATCACCTGCAAAGGTAAACGTAATCATCCAATCATTCCTTCTTCCAGATCAAATCATTAAAACGTTTCGAGCGTATCCAGTAACTGCCCGTCAAACATTTCTATCCAGCCGCGCAAAACCGCCGCCATCGCGGGCAAAGATCAGGTCAGGGTCATCGAGGTGCGTCACGATCCACGATCACATTCGCTTTGGTTTGCGCTGCAATGCGTTTTAACCAATCCTTTTGTGGGGTCGTCCATGTTCGTGCCGCCAGCATTTTCTGGTGTGCCCACTCCACCACGCTCATCATACGGCACAAGCGGGTCACCCGTGGCAATGTGGCGAATAAACCCAACAATGTGCGCCGCGATCTCTTGATTAGTCATCTCGCGCCAGGCGATCGTCACATTCGTTTCGCTAAAGCCCGCCCTGTCCAACTCCATCGCCAATTCACGCAACTGCTTGCGAGTCAACTCACGCGGGCGGGTCAGCACCGTCAAAAGCGCGGGAATTTCATCACGATGGGTCTTGATAAACTCACCAAATGCCTTCAAATAATCTTCGGGCTTTTCGGCGCTGCCATAGCCGCGCTCCACGCCCAAAAACTGATCTGGATGTTCGGCAATCAAAATTGGTTGCTGGCTAGGGTTGATCCGGTCAAGGATTTCTCCCAATGCGGGATTTTCCGCAAACCAAGCCGCCACCTGATCGAGCGGCATTTGCCTCAACTCCCGACCAAACGCTTCTGGGCTCAAGCCTGCAACGGTTTCAAAATCCCGCGCATTTTCCTCACTCAGGCGGCGCTTCTTTCTCTGGAACTTGGCAAGAAATTGCTGTCTGAGAAGTTGCTGCGCTTTTTCATCGCTCTCACTGGTCAGTTCCGCCATCAACTGGCTGAAAGACAAGTTTGGGTCTACCACTACAGGCTTCATGGTAGTCACATCTTCCAACGCATCATACAATCGCACCGCATCGAACACCCGGAAGGTTTCCTTTTCCACTTCGGGGCACAGGCGGGTGGCGCGCCCCAACATCTGCTCGAATAAAATACGGCTGTTCACGCGGCGGAGAAAAACCAGGTTGCAGATTTCCGGCACATCCACGCCTGTAGTTAGTAAATCCACCGTCACGGCAATGGTCGGGTTATGTTCGTTCTTGTAACGTCGAATCAAGCTCAATGGCTTATCCGCCGTGCCTGTGATCTTCACCACTGCATCATCGTCCACGCTGCCATATTGGTCTTGAAAGGCTTTCTTCAACAAGTCTACGACCAGGTCCGCATGTTTGTCGTTCACACAAAAGATCAATGTCTTTTGCTTTGAATATGGGTCGATCTCCTGCGCCAGATACTTGCACACTACCGTATTGAACGGCTTGGTGATGACCTTGCGATTGAACTCATCCACCTCCAAATGAACTTCATCAGACATGGTATGCAGTTCGATCATCTGGGTGCGTGGGTCAAAGACCCTCACTTCTTCGCCTGCCTTCCATGTAATGCCATCTTCCAGTAACTTTGTCTTGATCTGAATCGGTGGCTCGTGGTCGATCAAATATCCGTCAATGACGGCTTCACGATACGTGTAAGTATAGATCGGCGCACCGAAGATCTGTGTGGTTTGCAGGGCAGGTGTCGCCGTTAGCCCCACTTTGACCGCATCAAAATACTCGATCACCCGCCGATACTTCGAGACGTAATCTTCATAACTGCGGAAGGTCATTTCCGTGTCTGAGAGTTCACGGTCAAGTAAATATCCGCGGTGGCATTCGTCCACCACAATACAATCATATTGATCCACTGTGGGAGTTGTCGCATTCTCAGAGGGATACAACACCCGCTTGACCATTCCCTGCACTGTGGCAATATGAACGGCTGTATCGCCATCAGGCGTGGTTTCGTTAAGTTCTTTGATACCAAAGATATCCGCAAAACTTTGAATGCTGTCCATGCGGGTATCTTTGAAAGCATTTGCCGCCTGTTCGCCCAAAGCTTCGCGGTCAACCAGGAACAGAATTCGCTTGAAACGCTGTGTCTTTAATAGGCGATATATTAATGCAATACAGGTCTTGGTCTTGCCTGTACCCGTTGCCATTGCCAGCAGCATTTCGCGGCGCCCTTCGGCAATGCCATTTTCCGCGGCGCGGATGGCTTTTCTTTGATAATCGCGCAGGGTGAAACCATAATCGAACGGCTCCGCCTGCAATTGCTGGTGTGCGGCAGCTTCATCACGTTTGAGAAGCTCCTTCAAACCTTCAGGCGTGTACCATCCATCTAATGCATGCCCCAAATTGGTTGAACGCCTCAAATCCACAAACCAGATTCCGCTTTGGGTTTCCAGTTGCTTCAAGTATGGTCTACCATTGGTGGAGAACGCAAACGGAACATGGTACTCGCCCCATGCGCCGCCTGGTGATTGCATTTCATTTGTCAAGGTAAAGCCGCGGCTATAGCGCTTGGATTGAACTAACTTTGAGGAAACATCCACATTTATACGCTTGGCTTCCACCGCCGCCACAGGCATCAAACCGATGAACAACACATAGTCCGCGGGTCCGCTGGCAGTGGGGTACTCCGCAATCGCCAAATTCCTGCCGCGCTCGGGGCGCGTCCCCTTGTTGTAGCGCAGGCGAACCGTGTCTGCTTCCCAGCCTGCCGCGCGCAATTGTGCATCAATGATCTGGCGTGTCTGCGCTTCATCCAGAAACATCAACTGGCTGGCGTTGACTGCCGCCTGACGATATTTCTCGAAAGTGGCAGATTTCTTCTTTGTCGCTTCTGTTTGCTGCTTTTGAAGCAAGGCTTCTACTTTGGCGTTTGCTGCTTCCACCTGTGTAGCGAGCTGTTTGCGTTCTTCTTGCAGTGCATCTGTTTCATTAATTACAGAAGGTGGAACAAACTCATCCGCCTTGAAGTCTGGCTTTACAAACGTGCGTTGAAACCAAACACCCAACTGCCATCCCATTTTCAGGATATTCAGCGCTGTTGCCTGATCTCCCTGATTGGCATGATTCGCGGTATTTCCAAAATACCGCAACTGGTCAAACAACTGAAAAATGTCGCTTGGTAGAACTTTCTCATCTCTCAAGCGACGCAACAATTCATATTGGCTTTCTTCTCGTTCTGTTGTATATACCCCCATCTGTGTAGCAACATGCTTTACAAGCAATTCCCCAAACTGCCGCATCTTGATCAGGCTGGTATTTGGGTCGTCAGCATAATATTTTTCGGCAAGCGAACCTAAACGGGCAAGTTGCTCGTTGGATTTATTAAGAAAATCAAAATTGGAACGATTTGCGAAATTCATATATTCACAGAAATTATTATGCAAAACAAAACCGCCCGCGCAAAATGGCTTGCGCAGGCTGTGGGTGATTAATCACATGCCATCCCCATCCGTTGCGCCATCGTGCGCAGCGTCCCTCTCTGTTTGAGGCTACTGTCCGTTGATGATATTCGACCGTAAGGGTTTTGTCAATTTACAATCGTCATCCCTTTGTGCGTCAGGGTTTGCGGCGTTATTTGCCAAAAAACACAACAGCTTAGGGAGATAAGCCCTCTTTTAAAAGATGACGTACAAGGTATTTGTACGTCAGCTTACGAAACGAGGAATTCAATCCATATTTACATACAAGTTCCAACCAATTCGAGCGACCCACTCACCAAGTCATCAGTTCCCCATCCGCCGGTATGCTTACCTGGTTGGCTACTTTGGCTTTTGCTAAATGGTCTGTCAGCGCCTGCCTTGTCAAACGACAGTGATTGATGGCTTCTAAATGAACAGCAACAATTTTTGCTTGCGGCGCTGCCTGACATACTTTGACTACATCATCGGCAGTCATCGTAATGGGGGCTCCCACATTGAGTTGTGCAGCCCCGGTGTTGAGGACGATCACATCGGGGTGATATTGCTCTAAAACCGCTTGTACCATTGGTTCCCAGATCGTGTCGCCAGCAATGTAGAGCAGCGGTTCCTGGTTCGCCTTGATAATGAAGCCAGACACGTGTCCCATTGCGCTCCCAAGAATGCCTTTACCATGTCTGCCTTCTGTTCGAAAGAATTGTAGATTTTCCACAGTGGCAGGCGAGGATGTAACAGGAATCACCTGGGTAAAACCATAGCCTGCAAATTGTGCTTGATCAGCAGGTTGACAAATGAGAGGGAGCTGTTTCGGCAAGCGGTCAATTGCAACGGGGTCGAAGTGATCAAAGTGAGAATGGGTGACCACAAGGATATCTGGTTGAAGCAATGTTTCTACGGCACAAGGCAAAGGCACCATGGGATTTCGTGCAGCAGTTTTTCCAAAGGTTTGGGAAGGATAAACCCTTGGCTCTGCCAAAAGAGGATCGATCAATAATTGTTGACCGGCAAATTCAACTTGAAGAGTTGCGTGGCGGATTAAGCGCAATTTCATTTACAGTCTCCAGGTGAAAACAATATCTCATTCCAATGCAATTATTGAGCGGGCTAACCGGTTTGCGGCTAGCCCTCAACGTTAGGCGCACGCTTTATTGGATTGCACTATTTAGGGGGAAAAATAATATCATCAACTAAGAGCTTGCTACCGTTTTCGTTTTTTGCACTTATATACTGCAAGTTTACTCCATGCAGTATATAAACATCAGCAAATTTGGCATTGTTAGGCGCTTTGATTTCTCCACTTTTTTGCTCCCAAAGATTTGTTCCCCATTCGTCACCAAATCCCCATACCATAACTCTATTGCCTAATTCTGCATGGCCTTCATCGTACCATTGTACAGAGATATGAGGATTTATAGCGCGTTCCATTTTAACCAAACCGAAAATATATAATTTTGATTTTCTGTAACTTCTATATGTTGACTTAACCCAGCCCATTGAAAGTTATCAGAGGGGGATAAACTTTGAATTGAATATAAAGCGTATTCTCCTGAGTGCCCAATTTGTAAAAACCCCATAGTGCCGTTTATTTTCCATAAATCGCTATCAAATTCTTTTTCAAAACCGTCATTTATCGAGGAATTAAGAGCGACATCTTGTGGCAATAAAGTAGCAGGAATTTGGTCAAGTGTTGGGGATGAAATAATTTCAACTGGTTGAACAGTATTTATGGGAGATATACTTGTGGCAGGCGTTTGCGGGGGAGTTGGAGGCGATTCAATAACACTAGTCCATAGTATGGCGACTCCACCGATAAGCATTCCCGATACGCCTATTATGGTGGTTTTTCTTCCTGATTCAATTTTGAAGCTTATGTCCTTTCCTTCGCCGCTTCTAATAACACCTAAACCGAAAAGTAAAAACAGAGTTCCACCTAAGAACATGAAGATACCGACGAAGGCGATTAGTGATGTTTGCGTTGTTATCTGAAATTCTGGCATAGTTTACGACCTTTTAGTTTTTGGATTTTCCATTTGTCTGCCCAACGGTTTGCGCCATCGTCCTAGTAGAGGATACCTCCACTGGGGCGGGGACGGCGAAGCCGTCCAGCCAGAAAAATGATAAGGGGTGTGAAACTGTTTGAGATTTGCGCACACCCTCCAGACAGCCCTCAACGTCAGATGCACGCTTTGTTGAGTTACCTGCCTGCCAACCAAAACCTTGCCTGAAAAAACTACATATGCCAAAAGACTCGATGCAATTTTTTCAGGCGTGATTCTTGGTGTAAATTAAGCCAAGATCTTTCGCCTACTACGCGATCGTTTCAAAATCTCGGCTTCGCGCTCTTTACGAAACTGAAGCGCTTCTTTCAAGGCTTGCTTGCGTTCTTGCGGGTCGTGAAAATAGAACTTTTTACTATTCAACTTATTGGGCGGGTTATACCAACTGACATTCCAGCATGATATTTTCTCGCCTTTTCTTGTACGACTAAACGTCTCACAGATGCCATTGTAGCCAGACGTATTATTTCGAAGAGGCGTTTCCCGAAAAGGTGGTTTTTCTATGGGCGGGAATTTTATTTGCGTCTGCCGATAATAAGCCTGCGCCGCTTTTAACGCTTTATCGGAATCGCTATAAACACCATCGCTAAAGAGTTTTGTAATTACTTTAGCATTTCGATACAACCTGACTAACCAGCCAGCCCCCTTTGAGTGTATCCTGCTGATACCCCTCAAAGAGTAATTACTCATTTGTTTTTCAAATTCCTTTCATAAATCGAGAGATGAAAGAAATTATATCTGACAATTGTTCAAGGTTCTTTATGTTTTTCTTGAGATTGCCGCACGCCCTCCGGGCAGTCCCCAGTGGTAGACGCACGCTTTGCTGGGCTGCTTTACTTTTCTAGAGCTTATATCATCGAGTCTTGGGCGTGGACTGTTGCAGGCTTCCATGTATCTCAGGTACGTTTAGTTTCTGCGTTTAGTAACCACATAGTCATTTATGGATGTTTTAACATTTCAGTGCCTGTATTCCGTGAACACTTATCCAATCCACTTGCTTTGATAACCACCCCTTTTCTGTCCAAGCTCATAAGTCAGGTTACCAAAGATATTTTCTGTAGAAAATGGACAAAATCTGTATAGGTGTAAAATTAAATAGGTATGCAGCAAAAATTATAAGAATATTTTGTGGTCTGCACAACGTTCTCGAATCATAAGAATGTCACCTAATTAATTGAAGAATATCCGTTCTGTATTCATGCGAATTTCACTGTTCAATACCAGAACTGCTCTCAATGCTCGTCCTATGCTGGGCAATCGGCAACAAGAAAAACTAAATATGGCAGCACAAGACCACGTCCACGCCCAAACCCATGCTAGAATTTCAATTGAAAATGGACACCAATACCGCCCCACAGATCGAAGTCAATCAGCCCCACAGCATCTCTGTCCGGAGTCTGGTGGAGTTTGTCATGCAATCGGGAGATCTGTCCATGGGCGGATTTCAAAGGCGTGATCGCGCCCAACTCGGAACTCAAGGGCATAAACGCGTACAACGCTCCCGCCCCGAGGAGTACCATACTGAAGTAGAGGTCACCTGTCAGGTCGAAGATACCGAGCCGCCTTTAGTAGTGCGGGGGCGAATCGACGGCTTGTATGCAAGCCATGAACCGGTCATCATCGAAGAGATCAAAACAACTACGCTGAGTCTGGAACTTGTGAATGAAGATCACAATCCGCTCCATTGGGCACAAGCGCAATGCTATGCTTATATGTACGCCCGGCAACAGCAGTTAAGTGAGATCCGTATCCATCTGACCTATTATCAATTGGATAGCCATGAAGAAAAAATCTTCGAGCGTCAATTTTCCTGGGAAGAATTGGAAAAGTTTTTCACCAATTTAATTACTCCTTATCTGAACTGGTTCAGGAAGGTTCAAGCGTGGCAGATCCGGCGCGACCGATCGATCGAACAGCTTGAATTTCCTTATGCAGAATACCGCCCGGGTCAACGGGATATGGCAGTCGCAGTTTACAAGACCATTCGAGAGAAGGATCGCGCTTATATCCAGTCACCCACTGGGGTTGGGAAGACAATCGCAACTCTTTTCCCGTCCGTCAAGGCTCTTGGTCTTGGCTTGGCAGAAAAGATCTTCTACCTGACAGCCAAAACTTCAGGGCGCTTGGTGGCAGAAAAAGCACTGGACGATATGCGCCGGTCCAATCTTTATCTTCGAAGCGTGACACTGACCGCCAAAGAAAAGATCTGTTTTTGCCCACCGGTCAACTGCGACCCGGACGTATGTATCTTTGCCCGCGGGTATTTTGATAAAGTAAAGCTGGCACTGGAAGAACTTGACCAACATCAAGCCTTTACCCGCCCGGTCATTGAAGAGCTCGCCCGAAAGTATGAGATCTGCCCCTTTGAGTTCTCGCTGGACCTGGCATTGTGGGTGGATTGCATTATTTGTGATTACAACTACGTTTTCGATCCACGTGTGTATCTTCATCGTTTTTTTGACTTAAACATTGATCCATATATCTTCCTGGTTGATGAGGCTCATAATCTTCCAGATCGAGCCAGAACCATGTATTCAGCAGAATTGGACAAAGAGGCAGTGCTACAGCTTCAACGCACATTGAAACCACATGTGCCCTCCCTGGCAAAACAGCTGGGCGAGATCAATAAGATCTTTCTGGAGAAACGCAAAGCGTGCGAAGAAAATGGCAAGGAAGCGCTGATCGAGCACGAGCTCCCTGAGGATCTACTCAAGGCGCTTCGAGAGTTTAGCCGCAAGGCAGAAGACTGGCTGGTCATGAATCAAACCGCCGAGTTCAGGCAAGAGCTTTTGGAATTTTATTTCCTATGCAGCAATTACCTCCGCACCGCCGAATATTTTGATACGTTCTATGTCTCTTATTTTGAACGGCGCGGAAGTCTGACCTGAGAGCCAAATTATTCTGCCTGGACCCAGCTCCCATGCTGGCTTTTCCGCTGGAGCGCAGTCAATCCACCATCTTTTTCTCGGCGACACTGCTACCCATGGATTATTTCATGAAGCTCCTGACGGGCATTGCTGACCACCCCAAGCGTATTTTTCAATCTCCCTTTCCGCAGGAAAATGTCTGTTTATTGATCCATAACAAGATATCCACCAAATATGCGCAGCGAGCTAACTCCTACGATGCCATTGCTGAGACAATTGAAACCGTCCTCGGCACCCACGCAGGAAATTATCTGGTGTATTTCCCATCCTATGTTTACCTAAATGAGGTGGTGGAGCGGCTAAAAGTAAAAATGCCTGAAAGACAGCTTCTCATTCAGGAACGAGGCATGACGGAAGAATCGCGCGACGCTTTCCTTTCGCGGTTTTCATCCGCTAATGAGGAAGTTCTGGTCGGGTTCGCTGTGATGGGCGGTGTCTTTGGTGAAGGGATCGATCTGGTTGGAGAACGATTGATCGGGGTGATAGTAGTTGGCGTGGGTGTACCCCAATTAGGCTTGGAAAGAGATCTGATCAAAGAGTATTTTGATCGTGACCTTGGCAGTGGCTATGCGTATGCCTACCAATATCCGGGCTTCAATCGGGTGTTGCAGGCAACCGGTCGCGTTATTCGTACGGACACAGACCAGGGAATTATCGTATTGATCGATGAACGCTTTACTCATGCGAATTATCGCCATTTATTCCCCTTTCACTGGCGTGGCAATCAGGTCGTGAAAAACATTCACGAATTGAAGGATAAACTAACAAACTTCTGGGAGCAGATGTCGCCCGGCAGTAATGCCGACAGCTAAGGAGGGCTTCTCCATTTTTAGTATGGACCGTATCAAGCACTTACGCCCACTAGATCGAGCACGGGGAGAATTTTTTATTTCTGCCGCCAATATTTCTAAAATATGCTGACTTATGGACTTTTTCCCGCACTAGTATGTCCAAAATCAAGACAATAACCTACTCAATCGCGATAATAATCGCGCGCCTCCTGGGTCAACAAATAAAGAGCAGGGATGCCAACCAATAAACTTAAGAATGGCGCAGGGTTTCCAAAACCCAATGAGATGATTTTTATTATGAGCCACCCGGCTACAATTGCCGCGCCGGAATACAAACCAGCCAAGCGCCCCCACTCCCTCGCAGACCAAGTTCCAAACGCTGACGCTATAAATCCCACTCCCCCAAAAATCCATAAAATGCCAGGAAATATGTAACGACGAAGGTCTTGGATCCAAAATTCAGGTGCATCGCCGACATCAATGCCTTGTAGAAAATAGCTCCATCCATCCAAAGCGATGAAGACGCCCATAATTCCCGCCCAAAGGGCGAAAAGAGTGATCGGTAAAGGTCTTTTATTTTCCATGAGATTCTCCGTATTCAAGGTTATGAAAAGTCATTATCGCTGGACATGAAATAGAGCGCAATGACCCAAATAACCTAATCAACTCTCATGATAAAATCGCGCCTATGACTCACGCAGAACTCATCGCATCTCAACTCCATGTAAAGCCTTCCCAAGTGGAAGCCACGATCAAGTTATTAGACGAAGGCAATACCGTCCCCTTTATTGCCCGCTACCGTAAAGAAACAACTAATTCACTGGACGATGAACAGATCCGCATCATTGCAGATGAGTTGACCCGTCTGCGCGGACTGGACGAACGCCGTACATCCATCCTGGCTTCGATCGAAGAGCAAGGCAAACTCACCGATGAACTTCGTGCAGCGATCAACGAAGCTCAAACCTTGACCGCGCTGGAAGACCTCTACGCACCTTATAAAAAGAAGCGCCGCACCCGCGCCATGGCTGCCCGCGAAAAAGGACTTGAGCCTTTGGCAGATTTGATCCTAAAACAAGGCAGCGGAACTCCTGAAAAATTGGCAGCAAAGTTCCTAAACGAACAAGTATCCAGCATTGAAGAAGCCCTGCAAGGCGCACGCGATATTGTCGCCGAAACCATCAACGAAAATGCAAATGTCCGCACCGTTTTGCGCGAAAAGGCGCTCAAATTCTCTACCGTGTATTCCAAAAAAATCGAAGATTCTGTAGACGAAAAACGGATCTATGAGAGTTATTATGAATTCACTTCACGGGTAGACCGCCTCCTCCCACACCAGATCCTTGCGATCACCCGCGGCGAAAAAGAAGGCGTTCTACGCGTACGAGTAGACATCCCCGAGCGTGATTGGCTGGATGCGATCCAATCAGAATATGAGCAGGATATTATCAGCCCCTTCGCAGATCAACTTGCACTTGCCATTCAAGACTCCGCCGAGCGACTGCTCCTGCCTGCCATTGAACGCGACGTGCGCCGCGAAAAAGGCGACAGCGCCGATAATCACGCCATTCAGGTCTTCGCGTCCAACTTGAGGGCATTGCTTAGCCAGCCGCCGCTTGCCAATCACGTAGTACTGGGCATAGACCCTGGTATTCGCACCGGCTGCAAAGTGGCAGTGGTAGATGCTACCGGCAAACTGCTCGACACCGGCACAATTTACCCACATGAACCTAAGAATGACTGGCAGGGCGCCATCAATACCCTGCAAGATATGATCAACCGCCATAAAGTTACCCTCATCACCATTGGTAACGGAACCGCTTCACGTGAGACCGAGAAATTAGTCTCAGAGCTGACACGCTCAAAGTCGCAGACCAAGTATCTGATCGTGAATGAGGCGGGAGCGTCCGTCTACTCAGCGTCAGCGCTTGCCCGTACAGAATTCCCCAACCTCGATGTATCCATTCGTGGAGCAGTATCGATTGCCCGCCGCGCCCAAGACCCACTGGCAGAATTGGTAAAGATCGACCCCAAATCCATTGGTGTGGGCATGTATCAGCACGACGTAGATCAAAGCGCATTAACGCATGCTCTCGATGGCGTAGTGGAAAGTGTCGTCAATCATGTTGGTGTGGACGTCAACACAGCCAGCCCCGCCTTGCTCACACATGTTGTAGGCATTGGTCCAAAACTCGCCGAAAACATCGTCTCACATCGCGACACCAACGGACCCTTCAAGTCCCGAGCCGCGCTTCGCAAAGTAAGCGGGCTTGGACCCAAAGCATTTGAACAAGCAGCCGGTTTCATGAGGATTCGAGACGGAGTCAACCCGCTGGACGAAACAGCGATACACCCCGAATCTTACACACTGGCAGAATCCATTCTCGCTCGCGCCGGGCTGAAAGTTGATTCGCCCCTTCAGGAAAAAATCCACGCTGTGGAAGTTCTCCTCCAAAAAACCAACGTTGAAGCCCTCGCAAAAGAATTGAAGTGCGGCGTCCCCACGTTACAAGACATACTCGAACAGCTGGTGCGCCCCGGGAGAGACCCGCGTACCGACACCCCCACTCCGATCCTCCGCTCAGATGTACTCAAAGCCGAAGATCTTTTGGTTGGCATGCAGGTCAAAGGGACAGTTCGCAATGTGGTGGACTTTGGCGCATTTATAGATATCGGCGTCAAGCAAGATGGACTCCTGCATCGCACACAGATTCCTCACGGCACGGTGCTGAAGGTAGGCGACATTCTGGATCTGGAAATCCAAAAAGTTGACCTCGAACGCGGTCGTATCGGGCTAGGTTGGGCGCCGTAGCCGAGGTGTACAATTTCGGAGCAGCCTTCGTTTGGCTTCAACAAGGAGTTATAGTAAAATAAACCCCGCCGGGGCGATGGCGGAATCGGCAGACGCAACAGACTTAAAATCTGTCGTTGGTAACAACGTGAGGGTTCGACCCCCTCTCGCCCCACTCCACCGTCATTGCAACACTGGTACAGTCCGTTGCAATGACGTTCGCATCTATAAAGGCAAACCATGTTCTTTACACGACAACAGTTGGAAGAGAACGAAGATCGCAGCCTTGCGCCCTATGGAATGCGCAGCAGGGACACGAAGGGGCGCGCCTATCTGGACGCAGAACCCGAGTATCGCACCTCGTTTCAACGCGACCGTGACCGCATCCTGCACACAACCGCATTTCGCCGCCTCGAATACAAAACCCAGGTTTTTATCAACTTTGAAGGTGATCACTTCCGCACCCGCCTTACACACACCCTTGAAGTTGCCCAGATCGGGCGGACGCTTGCCCGCGCCCTCGGCGGAAATGAAGACCTCGTGGAAGCGATTTGTCTGGCGCACGACCTGGGACACTCCCCATTTGGTCATTCTGGCGAAGTAGCATTAGCCCGCCTCATGAGAGACTTTGGCGGTTTCGACCATAATAAACAATCCCTGCGCATCGTAACAGAACTCGAACAGCGCTACCCGGAATTCCCCGGGTTGAATCTCAGCTGGGAAGTGCGCGAAGGAATGGTGAAGCACGAATCGGAATACGATATTTCTGACGCGCGTGATTTCAGCCCCGATCTACGCGGCAATCTCGAAACACAGATCGCCAATGTAGCCGACGAACTTGCCTACACCACACACGATCTGGATGACGGACTCCGCTCAGGAATGATCAACCCGCAAATCCTGGAAGGGGCAGCGCTCTGGGAGATCCTGCGAGAGACCTATAATTGGCGCGGAATGATCCTAAGCGATATGGAACGGCACCGCATGATCCGTCACCTGGTCGGATTACTGGTAACGGATATGGTCAAAGGAACAGATACGCGCCTGAAGGAAAGCAAGGTCAACTCCTTTACAGATATTCAAAAACTAAAACATAATGTTGTCGGGTACACAGAAGAAATGCAAAGGCGCAACCGCGAACTAAAAGACCTGCTTTATAAGAAACTATACAGACATTATCGTGTCGTCCGTATGCAGGTTAAAGCCGAGCGCATCATTTCCGATCTATTCACCGCTTATCACGCCGAACCTGCAACATTGCCCGACCATGTCCAATTCTTCATCGAAAAGCGCGGACTGGAACGCACCATTTGCGACCATATTGCCGGGATGACCGATCGATACGCCATCGAAGAACATCAAAAAATGTTCAACCCCACCGAGAAACCGTAATTAACTTTTGTTTCAACAGGGGGCATAAGAAAGTCTTTCAAAGCCCCCATCAACTCATTAAATTTCTGTCAACTCAGGAAAGGAGAAAACATGACTCAACCCAACTATCTTACTCCCGAGGGCGAAGCCAAATTAATAGCTGAGCTCGAAGAACTAAAAGGACCGCGCCGCGATGAACTGGCTCAACGGCTGCGCTCTGCCATTCAAATGGGCGACCTCTCTGAAAATGCCGATTACCACAAGGCGAAGGAAGACCAGGGCTTCCTCGAAGGTCGCATCCAGGAGATCGAAGCCATTCTGCGAAACTCCGTTCTCATCGAAAAACAGACTTCAGATGTGATCTCTATCGGCTCTCATGTCACCATCCAAGAGGAAGATTTCGACCCGGAGACCTACCACATCGTCGGTCCCACCGAAGCCGACCCGCGCAAAGGCAGGATCTCCCACGAATCCCCCATTGGCATAGCGCTGATGAATAAAAAAGTGGGTCAAGTTGCCGAAGCACAA
Source organism: Candidatus Villigracilis vicinus (assembly GCF_016702885.1). Lineage (NCBI taxonomy): Bacteria > Bacillati > Chloroflexota > Anaerolineae > Anaerolineales > Candidatus Villigracilaceae > Candidatus Villigracilis > Candidatus Villigracilis vicinus. The sequence goes on along the minus strand of NZ_JADJDD010000001.1, from coordinate 417,124 downwards.
ACCCCCGGCGGCAAGATCAAGTTCAAGATCATCAAAGTGGAATAGGCAACAAAAAAGCCCGCTCAGTTGAGCGGGCTTTTGATTTCTTTTATCCCTGGCGGGGCCAGATCGCCAATTCCAGTGTTACACGTTCAAAGTAGCTATTATCGGGCAAAGGTCCCTTACCATATTCAATGTCAACGATGGTTGCAAGCAATTGGAGCGTGGCGGTTTCAAGCAACACCTGCGCCTGGGGTTCCACCACAACCAACTCACCTTTAGGCTCGAGGCGTGAACGAATGCCCGGGTCGGCAAAGGCATGACGTGACATCAACACCTTCGTTGCCGTCTTGATATCGTTCTTATCGAACAACCAGACCTCCAGCGCCGTAACCTTCTTCGGCTCACCCACGCCGATGATCTCAGAAACACCCACGCCGTACTCACCTAAAAACTCACCGGCACCGGTGTCGATGCTGAATGATTCGTCATACAGATCATCGCCCAACACGTACGTCGTCATGGTCTGCGTAATAGGCGGAGCCAGCCCCATATCCTCAAAATTCGTTTTGGCGGCAGAACGGCTGATCTCAGACGCCTGCATAACAGCCGTCACCTCTCCAGAGCCGCGCTTACCAAACAAACGGAAGAGGTACAAACCGCCAGCAGCCGCGACGCCCAACACAAGAATAACGCCAATGCCGATCAAAGCAGTTCGCAATAATGAAGAGTTTGTAGCAGGCTCAGTCACCAGCTGACCGCCGCCAGATGAAAGGACATCTGTGATCAACTGACCATACGCCTGAATGACCGCCGGGTCTTGATCGCCTGGGTTATTCTGAATATTCGTATATGCGTTTTGAGCCGCTACACCAAGTCCCTGCCAACGCTGCACGGCAAGATTTGGATTCTGGTTGATTCGGAAGGAATCGATCGCCATGCGCAGGTAATCTTCCTGTAAATCTGCGCGCAAATAAAACGGCGTGGCGTCTTTGAATTCCACAGGCGCAATCACCCAACCAATCAACAAGCCCAACACCAAGCCCCCAATAAAAAGGGCGATCGGCAGAATGGGTAGTTTTTTCAAAAATGCAACGACAAATTGCATATCAAACTCCTTCTTTAAGATGCGTTGGCTTGATTATACAACGTAAATACAGCCCTCTGCATGGCAGAATGATTGCCCGATGAAACGAATCGATTCAGACTGGATCGCTGCTTGGTCTAACAACCCGGAATATTAGGTGCCTTCTGGCACGATCTCTTCCAGAAGGAAGCTCTCGGAACAGTTCGTACATTGAGCTTCGCGTTTATTTGCTATCACCAATAATCCATTACATTTCGGACAGGGTTTGGCGAGCGGCTTCTTCCAGGTCGTGAAATCACAGTTCGGATAATTGGCGCAACCGTAAAAAGTGCGACCTTTGCGTGTTCGGCGCTCCACCATGTCACCGCCGTCTTTAGGACAGGACACACCGATCTTTTGCAGCCACGGCTCGGTATAACGACAGGTTGGGAAGTTGGCACATGAGATAAATTTACCGAAACGACCATACCGGATAACAAGTTCACCGCCATCATCCGGGCACTTCCGCCCAATGGGCTCCGGCTCCGATTTTGCAACCGGCATCTCTGCCTGGGCTTTCTTAACATCTTCAGCAAATGGCGTATAAAACTCACGAATGGCTTCCGTCCACACCATTTCACCTTCTGCGATCTTATCCAAGTCTTCTTCCATGTGGGCGGTAAAACTCAGATCTACTACTTCAGGAAAATATTGAGCCATCAGGTCATTTACCTGAATACCCATATCCGTGGGAACCAAACGCTTCTCTTCACGTAAGGCATATCCGCGCGCCTGAATGGTGGAAATGGTCGGTGCATAGGTAGAAGGACGCCCAATGCCATTTTCTTCCAATGCCTGCACCAGAGAGGCTTCAGAGAAACGCGGGGGCGGTTGGGTGAAATGCTGCTCAGGGATCAAACGCACTAATTCCTGCTTTTGACCTTCCGCCACACCAGCAGGGATTTTTACATCCTCTTCCTCTTCGACCTTCACATCTTCATTTTTGGCTTCCTCGTACACCACCATGAAGCCTGGGAATTTGATCGCCGAGCCAGAAGCACGCAGTAAATATTCGTGTTCACTCGTTTTACCAGTCACTTCAACTTGAAGCGTATCGTATACCGCCGCTTCCATTTGAGAGGCGAGAAAACGCTGCCAGATCAATCGGTACAGCTTGTACATGGCAGGTTCAAGGAATTCCTTCAGCTTTTCCGGGTCACGAGCCACCGATGTTGGACGTATGGCTTCATGCGCCTCCTGGGCATTGGCAGACTTGGTTTTGTACGTAGGCGGCTCAGCGGGAAGATAATCTGCACCGTACTTTCCTGTTACAAATTCACGCGCTTCGGTTTGAGCCAGCGTTGAAACATTCGTAGAGTCGGTACGCATGTAGGTGATGAGACCGGTCGTGCCGCCTTCACCAACATCCTGACCTTCGTAAAGTCCCTGTGCCAGCGCCATGGTGCGGCGCGCCGTATATCCCAATTTACGCGATGCTTCCTGTTGCAGTGTGGATGTGGTGAAGGGCGCAGAGGGTTTCCGTCTCCGTTCTCCGCGTTTGACCTTTGAAATGGCAAAAGCAGCAGTTTCGAGGTCGTAAAGAAACGGCTTGACCAATTCCTCGCTGGAAAGTACCGGCTCCTTGTCATCCACCCGGACGAGCTTGGCAATGAAGTTCGATTTCAATTTTTCCGGTTTGAACTCGGCATGGATCGTCCAATACTCAACCGGTTTAAAACTGTCAATTTCGCGCTCTCGGTCTACGATCAGGCGCAGGGCGACAGATTGCACACGCCCCGCAGAGAGACGACCACGAACCTTTTCCCACAAAATGGGGCTGATGCTATAGCCAACCAGACGGTCCAACACACGGCGCGCCTGCTGGGCGTTGACGAGGTTCATATCAATATTGCGCGGGTGCGAGAAAGCGTCTGAAACTGCCGGGGCGGTAATTTCATGGAACACCACACGCTTGGTACGTTCCGGTTCGATGCCAGCCGCTTCCATCAAATGCCATGAAATGGATTCACCTTCACGGTCGGGATCGGTAGCAAGGAAGATCTCTTCAGCTTTTTTTGCCAGCTGTTTGATCTCTTTAACCACATCCTTCTTTTCATTGGGGACGCGGTATTTGGGTTCGAAATTATTATCAACATCCACCGAAAGCTGTGATTTCAGCAAGTCACGTACGTGCCCCACCGAGGCGCGGACGGTGTATCCCTTGCCAAGAAAACGCCCAACCGTTTTTGCCTTGGCAGGCGATTCCACGATCACTAGCTTTCCTTCACGCACTTCCACCTTCTCAGGTTTAGGCGGCGGAATTAAACCAGCATGAGCCTCAGTCTTGCCCATACGAAAAAGTTTTGTGCCGCAAACAGGGCAGATACCGGTTGTCACCGCAGACGCCTTGGCATTAAAACCCGCCACAGGGTCTTGTATCTCCCGTTTGGTCTTGCACTTCATACAATAAGCTTCCATCGGTTTGTAGTCCTCCAACATGCTCCTCATTTGAACACAAACAAATGAGAGGTAACGATCTGGCACAAAAAATATCCCGCAAGGATAAACCTCACGGGATGGACATTCTACAACAATTTTCCGTTTTTTTGCAAACGCGAATTTTTTGGGGGATTTAAGCTGCCGCCTTTTTCGTGCAAACCGCCAGGATTATAGGTACTTTTCCTGTCTGTGTTTTTTCAAATGTTCGACTACATCCTTGACCTTCTGAGCCTGGTCTGTCTTGCAGATCAAGATCGCATCGCCTGTGTCCACGATGACCATATCATCCACACCGATCGTGACAACCAGCCGGTCTGAACCGCCGCCATAGATCAATGTGTTATTCGTTTCAAGCGCCAAATGCTGCGCGGCGCTCGTGGCAATATTTCCGTTCATATCCGGCAAAAGCACCTCGAACAAAGAAGACCACGAACCGACATCACTCCAGCCCAATCCGCCGGCAGGCAGAACAGCAACCTTATCAGCCTTCTCCATAATGCCATAATCGACGGTTTCATTTTTCAGTCCGGGCCAGATATTCTTCAGCGCTTCAATCCGCTTCGAAGATTCCCAAGCTGCACCGATCTCTTGCAAGGCTTTTCCGAGTGCCGGCATTTGCCGGTCAATTTCGCCTAGAATGGCGTCGGCGCGCCAGATGAACATGCCACTATTCCATGAGTGCCCGCCCATGCGAAGTAATTGCTGGGCAGTCTCCTCGTTCGGCTTTTCTCTAAAACTTTGCACTGTATAAACCGGGTATTTATATTCACCGTTCAATGCCGTTCCTTGTTGAATATAGCCATATGCCGTGGAAGGCATTGTAGGTGTGATGCCCAATGTGACCAGATACTTATCAGCAGCGACATCAAAGGCAGCCTTCAATAAGTAGTGAAATAGATCCACATTCCGAATGAAATGATCCGAAGGCAGGATCGCCATGGATGCCTGCGGGTCACGCTTCTGCAACACCATTGCCGCCAACCCAACCACCGAAGCCGTTCCACGTGGAGCAGGTTCGATCAGGTAATTTTCCTCAGGCAATTCAGGTGCCTGCAATTTCATCTCAAGAGCCTGCTCTTCAACCGTAACGACTAAAATCCGATCCGGCGGAAAGAGTTCCCTTAACCTGGCTACCGTGCTCTGAAACAAGGTCTCCTGCCCGATCAAAGGGAGGAGTTGTTTGGGTTTATCCTTGCGGGAAAGGGGCCACAACCGGGTCCCGCCGCCGCCTGCCATGATCACTGCATACGCATGTGAAAAATCCGATGCCATTCCAGCCTCCTAAACTGTGTAATCAGGTCGTTCTTCACGAACAGCTACATAATTCATACCACCAACCTGCCGAACCATACCTTTCAATTCCATCATAACTAAAGCCGCTGAAACCTGCTCGATCGGCAAGGTCGTCTGATTACGGATATCATCCACATGCAACGGCTCACTCCCGAGCACATTCAAGACCAGCGCTTCGGTTTCATCAGACGGCAGGATCTTGCGGGCGGTTTTTTGCTTATCCATCCGCGTCAGGTCCAAAGCTTGCATAAGGTCAGCCGGAGTCAATAAGGGCTGGGCGCCTTTCTGGATCAAGCGATTTGTGCCTTTACTCTGCGGTGCCAGGATACTGCCCGGTACGGCAAAAATTTCCCGTCCTTGTTCAGCCGCAAACTCAGCTGTAATGAGTGCGCCACTTGTCTCTGCTGCTTCGATGACCACCACCGCCAGCGATAACCCGGAGATAATGCGGTTGCGCGGCGGAAAGTTCGAAGCGTCTGGCGGCGTCCCGACGGCATAATCGCTCATCACCGCCCCACGCTGAATCATTTGTTCCGCAAGCCCACGATGCTCTGGCGGGTAGATCTTATCTACACCTGACCCGAGAATCGCGATCGTGCGCCCGCCAGCTTTGAGTGCGGTCTGATGCGCGATGGCATCCACTCCGCGGGCGAGTCCGCTTACGACGGTGATTCCATTTGCAGCAAGGAAAGCAGCGATCTCCTCAGTCACCTGCCTGCCGTAAGGCGTAACCTTACGTGTACCAACGATGGCAACCGCGAACAGGTCATCCATCAAATACTCACCGCGAATATATAATACCGGCGGCGGTTGATCGATCTCTTTTAATCGAGCTGGATAGTCTTCATCTGCCCAGGTAAGGATGTGAATTCCCTGCGCTTCGATCTTCGACCAAACCTGATTCAGATCTATTTGCTTTTTCGCCCCGAGAACTTTTTCCGCCAGTTTCGCCCCCAAACCAGCCTCCATGAGCTCAGCCGCGTTTGCATTCCAAGCAGACTCAAGGTCGCCAAAATAGGCGACCAGCCCCTGCATACGGACTGCGCCAATACCCTTGATTAAATTAAAACCGATCCAATATTTTTTATCATCCATTGAATATTGTGCGATTCTATCACTCCCCGCTATGTTTATTTATTATGGTTTTATATCGTCAAGCAATCCGTCGATGATATGAACTTTCATGACGCGGTCGGTCATGTTCACATCCAAGACCACATCCGGGATCGCAGGCAGGAGGACTTCTTTACCATTTTCTTTCTGGATCACATACACATCGTTCGCGCCGGTTTCAAGGACTTCATTTAGAACACCCAATGCACTGCCATCGTCGACCATTACAGTTAAGCCGATCAGCTCATGTTTGTAATATTTACCCTCCGGGAGCGCAGGGACCTCGTTCGATCTCACATAGACCCACTGGTTGCGAAAACGACCTGAGGACTCAGGAGTATCAAATCCGCGCATTTTGACCAACATACCATCTGCATGCGGGCGAACCGCACCAATGGTAAAAGCCTCATGTTTTTCGCCCACATACACTTTACGTCCCGGCTTGATGCGGTCCGGGAAGTCTGTGTGCAGATCCATGATCACCTCACCCTGCACCCCGTGTGGGCGGCGAAGAAACCCGATCGCTAAATAAATAGGCTCGCTTTGGGGCGAGCCTGAGTTCGTTTCAGTCGTCATTAGGAGGGTTCCGTAACATCCAATGTAGCCTGCTTGCCTTGTCTCTCTGCAGAAACGCGGAGCAAAGCGCGAATGGCATTTGCCACTTTACCACCTTTGCCAATCACACGTCCCATATCATCTTTGGCAACGCTCAATCCGATTCGCGGGCGGTTCCCATTGGTTTGGGTCACCACCACATCTTCAGGGTGATCCACAAGAGATTTTGCAATATATTCGATCAGGTCTTTCATGAGAGATTTCCTCTTTTACGCATTACGGATTACGCAATTGATGCGTAATCCGTAATGGTGGGTTCTTGCGATAACTGGCTTAATTGCGGGTCTTGGCGGGAGCGGCGCGCTTAACTTCAGCCGCAGCGGCTTCCTGCACAAGGGTTTCCACTGCTTCGCCCTTCTTGAAGCGCTCGAAGCGCTCGAGGGTTCCAGCAGATTTAAGAACCTGCGCAGCGGATTCGGTCGGCTGGGCGCCGTTCTTCATCCAGTGGTAGATGCGGTCTTCATTTAATTTGATCGTGGCAGGATTGGTGCGCGGGTTGTACACGCCCAGAATCTCCAAAAAGCGACCATCGCGGGGGGCTTCCTTATCCGCAGCGACGATGCGGTACGTGGGTTGGCCCTTGAGACCAATACGACGTAAACGAATTCGAACCATGTTAACTTGCTCCTTTAGTTTTTGATTACGTTTCAGACAGGCACTAGAGGGGTGTGCGGGCTGAAATCGCGGGCTGTATTTTACCAGATAAAAGGAGGTTTTCCCTACCCAAACATCCGTCCCAACCCCCTGCCACCGGTCTTTTGGATCATTTTCATCATCTTTTGGGTTTCGCGGAATTGCTTGATAAGGCGGTTTACATCCTGCACATCCATTCCGGCTCCGGCAGCGATGCGGCGCCGGCGGGAGGCGTTCAGAATATCTGGGTTGCGGCGTTCTTTCAACGTCATGGAATTGATAATGGCTTCTGATTGTTTAAAAGACTTTTCGACCAGGGTCGGATCTACATTACGAGCTGCCTGCCCCATTTGCCCAGGCAGCATCTCCATGATCTGCGAAAGCGGACCCATCTTCTTCATTTGATTCATCTGCTCCAGCCAATCCTCAAGCGAGAATTCACCCTTCATCATTTTTTGGGCTTGCTTCTCAGAGATTTGAGAATCAAAGGCGGCTTCCGCCTTTTCGATCAGACCGATCATATCGCCCATGCCGAGGATGCGGGAGGACAAACGCGATGGGTCGTAGGTTTCTAGCGCATCCAGTTTTTCGCCTGTACCGATGAATTTGATCGGCACACCTGTAACAGAGCGGATCGAGATCGCAGCGCCGCCGCGTGAGTCGCCATCCATTTTGGTGAGGACGAGTCCTGTGAGGTTGATCGTGTCTCTGAAGCCCTGGGCAATGTTCAAGGCTTCCTGACCGATCATGGAATCGATCACGAGCAAAGTATCCACCGGGCTGACATTGGCAGAGATGGCTTTCAATTCATCCATCAACTGCGCATCCATCTGTGAGCGCCCGGCTGTATCGACCAACACCAGGCTATAACCGCCTTTGTCGGCTTTGTCTAACGCGCGCCTGGCTAGTTCCGGCGGTGCAATGGAAGTATCCGCTTCCACATCCACACCGACACGTTCCCCAAGCTGCTGCAGCTGTTTGACCGCCGCCGGACGGTATGGGTCGCCCGCGACCATTAAGATGCGCTCGCCTTTGGATTTGAGCAAACGCGCCAATTTGCCGGTGACAGTGGTCTTTCCTGCACCTTGCAAACCAACCATCATAATGACGCGCGGCTTTGGGCCGGTGAGGTTCAAAGGAGCGGGTTCGCCCAGTGTTGCGATCAACTCTTCGTTGACGATCTTAATGACCTGCTGCCCCGGATTCAACGCTTTGGAAACTTCGGCGCCAATGGCGCGTTCGCGGACCTTGGCAATGAAGGTTTTGACCACGCTGAAATGCACATCGGCTTCGAGCAGGGCGAGGCGCACTTCCTTCATAGCAGCATCTACATCGGCTTCGGAGAGTTTGCCGCGTTTGCGCAGGTTATCGAATATCTGGTTGAGTCGTCCGGTGAGAGTTTCAAACATAATGATAAGTAGCCTCCGTTCTTAACGGGTGGCAGGATTCCTTTTCAGTGTAGGAAAGGCATTTTAGCGTGTAGCAGGTTGAGGGTCAAGCAATGAAGCGGGAGGTTTAACATCCTATTTACAATATCCTGCTTTACAAGGATGCCGAAACTTCTTATACTGGCTTGTGTTCTTGTTTACATCCCAACTGGCTCTGGAGGAGACATGGCAACGGAAGCGATCGTTAATGACCGCAAGGAAGTTTTTGGCTGGGCAATGTACGACTGGGCGAACTCCGCCTTTAGCACGACCGTGGGGACAGTATTTTTGGGTCCGTATGTGGCAAGTCTGGCACGCTCCGCAGCCGAGGCTGCGGGTTCATCAACGGTTTCGTTTTTAGGAATTCCCGTAGCGCCTGATTCCTTCCTGCCGTATTGCATTTCATTCTCTGTCGGCATGCAGGTTTTGTTCCTGCCGATTCTAGGGGCAATCGCGGATTACTCGCATTTGCGCAAACGCATGATGCAGATCTTCGCTACCATCGGCGCCATTGCAACGATCTTGATGTTCCTGCTGACTGGCGGGTTATGGTGGCTGGGCGGTGTTTTGTTCATTGTTGCCAACCTTGCCTTTGGGGCAGCCATGGTGTTTTACAACGCCTACCTGCCGGATATTGCCAGCGAGGAAGAACGAGACCGCGTCTCGTCGTACGGCTGGGCAATGGGGTACATGGGCGGCGGTATTCTTCTGGCATTGAATCTAGCGTTCTTTATTTTCAGTGAAGATATTGGCGTACCCAGTTCACTGGCAGTACGTATCAACCTTGCTTCTGCCGGCATTTGGTGGCTGGGGTTCGCATTCATCACCTGGTCGAGGCTGCGCCCGCGGCACGCGGCTCGCTCTCTGCCCGCCGGTGACACCTATGCAAGCATCGGTTTCAAGCAGTTGAAAAAGACCTTCAGCGAAGTAAAACACTTTCCTGAAACAATGAAATTTCTGCTGGCGTATTTCCTTTATAACGATGGCATCCAGACCGTGATCGCTGTTGCTGCCACCTTCGCTGCTGCACCGCTCATCCAGGGCGGGCTTGAGCAAGATCAAACCACGTTGACAGCCGTAATTCTGATGATCCAGTTTGTGGCGTTCTTTGGCGCTTTGTTCTGGGGCAAACTGGCGGGCTGGATCGGCGCCAAGCAATCGGTTGTAGTCAGCCTTATCATCTGGTCGGGTGTGGTCATCTACGCATACGGCGGCTTGAAAGGCGACAATGTGACAGCTCAGTTCTTTGTTCTGGGTGTTTTCATTGCGTTGGTGATGGGTGGTTCACAGGCGATCAGCCGCAGTCTGTTCGCACAGATGATCCCGAATGGCAAGGAAGCAGAGTTCTTTGCATTTTACGAGATCAGCGAGCGCGGCACTTCCTGGATCGGACCATTGGTATTCGGTCTGGCGAATCAGATCTTTGGCAACCTGCGTATTGCCATTCTGGCGTTGATCTTCTTCTTCATCATGGGCTTGATCATTTTGCCTTTTGTGAATGTGAACAAAGCCATCTCAGATGCCAAACAATACGGTAAAAACACTGCGTAACAAGTAATTCATTTATTAAATAAACACACCCCGGGTAAAATTCGGGGTGTGTTTATTTAATGATAATGAGCGTCTGTATGTTTTTTCTTCAATAAGAACAGTGGCGGCAATTTAAACTTCGGGGCACGGTCTGTGGACCAGGGCACATTGGGCGGCGCCATGACAAGACTGCATAAAATAAGCAACGTGCGATCGTAGTTGACACGCCAACCGGCGAAGTCTGTCCAGGCTTTTTCGCGGTCAGGCTTGATCGGCAACCCTGCTGCTTCCAGTTTAAGGATCAATTCATCATATTCTCCACGGGAGATGCTGATCGGTGTTTCGGGAAAGGACGGATTGTGCGGGTGGGGAATATCGAAGTAATCTGTGATGCGGTGAAAAGAGATGAACCCGGCACGAATGCACAATGCTGCAGACATTTCCTGTGGAATATCAATGGATGAGAGCGTGATAGCGGCAGAGTCTAAAACTGCACCCGCAGAAGTGACCCAGGAGTTTTCGGCGCGGGGAGAACGGAAGAAAACCAACGCAGGCAGGGTGGTGTGACTCTCTTCGACATCTGCGAACCAGACCTCCCATATCTTCCAAAGTTCTGCAAGTTTATCCAACCCATGAATACGATGGAAACGCGTGAGCATATCGTATGGATTAGGCGGGTCACCTGCACGGACTTCCAACATGTTGACGGCTTGCTCGCGGCGCGAAAAGGCTGAATACATGGTGGGCAAATATGCGATCAACAAACCAACCATGATCAGCCCCAACATCGCTTCAGAAAATACCAGCAGCGTGACGAGATACCCCTCCGAAGCAGTGAATCCAAGGGTAAACAAGGAGGAGCCGCTCAGACGAAGATCAAAAAAGTACTCCCCCGCCCGCAATGACCAATACATAAAAGAATATCCAAGCGCGATCAACACATACCATACCGGCACCAACGACATTAGCGCGATCGGCGCGTAATATGCCATGAGAGCATCGCGTTGTTCGTAGCTCTTGCCAAGGCTCATGATGAATTCAAAGAGTCGGCGCATCAAACCAAAGACCAAACGGTTCAATTGACTACGCGCACTACGCGGAAGGACAAAGGTTGAAACGGCTGAAAACAATGTAGCGATCACAATGCCTGCGCCAAGCAAAAACACTACAATATGAAAAAATGTATCCATGAGCCAGATTATATAGGAAGTTGTTTGCAGACCGAGCAAGATCGCGGATTAAATAAAAACTGCCTGCGAAACTATGTTATCGCAGGCAGCAGGTTTAATTAAGATATTCAGCAAACAAACTTCTAAAATTATCTTCGGAGATAAAGCCGACCAGTTTTTTCAAGACGACACCATTTGCATCCACCAGGTAAAACTCAGGCTGGTACACGAAACCAAGTTCGCGCTGGAAATTCACAGTGTTCGGATCGTCGGCATCAAGGTAACTAAATTTGACCCTGCCAAAATACTCTGCTTCGAGCCCATGAACCATGGGCGCCATTGCGCGGCAGGTACTTCAGGTAAAGCGGAAAAATTCGACCAGTTGCAATCCGCCAGAAGCAAGGCTGACCGTGGCTGGGTCGGTGGCTTCGAGGTTCGGTCCGCGCGAGGTGGCAACGGGCAGCACGACGGAAGCCGTCGCTTCAGCCGCAGGGACGGCTGTTTCAGCAGCCGAAGTTGGGACGACACTGGCAGTGGGCTCAACGGGCGGGGCACTTTCGGTGGGAGCCGCGGAGGCGCAGGCAACTGCCAGAAGTGCCAGCACCAAGCCCGAGCTCCAGATAGGGAAGCGGGGTCTCATCAGTAAATCTCCTTTTTCATGGTTAATGATACCCGGCAGAACTCCGATCATACAATATTCACACGAATTTCTCATGAGATACGTCACCTGCAAAAGCCGTCGCTTTACTTTGACGGAGGTTCATTCACCTGCTATACTTTATTTGCAAGAAACTACACAAGGAGAACTCCTATGGCAAATTTCAAGCTTACGTACGCGACCATGTTCAACCCACCTGAGGAACTGCACACCGGTTTCGATAAAGCGGTGGCGGCATTGAAAGCCAACATGGGGCAGGAATATGGCATGTTCATCAATGGCAAGGAAGTCTTTGCCGATGAAAAGTTCGAAGACCACTCTCCCATCAATACTGACTGGGTGCTTGCCAACATGCAAAAAGGTAATGCCAGCCACGCCCAAATGGCGATGGAAGCGGCGCGCAAAGCCTTCCCGATGTGGAGCCACACCCCCTGGCAGCAGCGTGTGAAATTGTTGCGCAAGGCGGCTTCGTTGATCGAGGACCGAATTTTCGAACTTGGCGCGGCGATGGCGATGGAAGTCGGCAAGAACCGCATGGAGTCTATGGGTGATGTGCAGGAAACTGCCGACTTGATCTATTACTCCTGCTATCAAATGGAAAAGAACAACGGCTATGTCGTTGAAATGGGACGCGACCCGCTGGTTGGATATGAAGCCCGCAATGTATCTGTGCTACGCCCTTATGGTGTATGGCTTGTGGTATCACCGTTCAATTTCCCGCACGCACTCACCGGTGGACCTTCGGGCGCGGCGTTAGTCGCTGGCAACACACTTGTCATCAAACCCGCCACCGATACCGCCTGGATCGTACGCCTGCTGGTGGACTGCTTCCGTGATGCGGGCATTCCTGATGGCGTGGTCAATTTTGTAACCGGACCCGGCTCCACCCTTGGTCAAGCTTTGGTCGACAGCCCCGAGGTGGATGGTGTCACCTTTACCGGTTCCTTCGATGTTGGTATGAAGATGTACCAGGATTATGCCAAGCGGGAGTATGCCCGTCCAATGATCCTCGAACTCGGCGGGAAGAATCCTGCCATCGTCTCCAAGAATGCAGACCTCGAAACTGCTGCCGTGGGTATTATTCGCTCCGCATTTGGTTTGCAAGGACAGAAATGCTCGGCGGCTTCCCGCGTCTTAATTGAAGAACCTGTGTACAACGAAATGGTCGCCCGCCTGAAAGATATGGCGAGCAAACTCGTTCTCGGCGACCCGACCGACCGAGCCACCTATAACGGACCGGTTATCAATAAGAATTCGTACCAGGACTTCAAAGATTTCAATGAAGAGATCAGCCAAGCTGGAGCCACCTTCCTCACCGGCGGCAAGGTCCGCACGGACGGCGATTATGGTAAGGGTTTCTTCTGCGAAAGCACCTTTGTCACCGATCTGCCTTTTGAACACCGCTTGTGGAAGCATGAAATGTTCCTGCCCATTACGACCATCGGCAAGGTGAAGAACCTCGATGAAGCCATGGCGATCGCGAACGATGTCAATTACGGTCTGACCGCCGGTTTCTACGGCAACCCTGCAGAAACTGAATGGTTCTTCGACAAGATCGAAGCAGGCGTCACATACGCCAACCGCCCACAGGGCGCTTCCACTGGCGCATGGCCTGGCTTCCAACCCTTCGGCGGCTGGAAAGGCTCCGGTTCCTCTGGCAAGAACGCTGGCGGACATTACTACTTGCCGCTTTACATGCATGAGCAGATCCACACTTCAGTGAAAGTTGCCAAAGCGGCGCCTGCGAAAAAGGCTGCTACCAAAAAGGTCGCGGCCAAGAAAGTGACCGCGAAGAAGACCGTCAAGAAGGCTGTTGCAAAGAAGGCAGTGAAGAAAGCAACGAAGAAGAAGTAACTAGAAGCACCCAATAAAAGAAGCCTCCCAAACTGATGACCGGGAGGCTTCTTTTATTGACTCCGTTTTATCCCATCATTAACTCACTTTATCCGAAATGGCATTTTTTCTTATGTGAATCCCAAGGCAAAAATGCATCAACAAATAGAGGGGATGATAATCGTCTATATAATTTATGACAAAAATGATACATTGCCAAAATTCAATATGGATATAATGACTCCAAGTTCATTAAAATATATTGTTGAATTTTTTGGAGAAAATAAATGTACACACCCAAACCCCTGCAATGGGACGACGCCCTCAGCACTGGCGACGAAACGTTGGATTCTCAACACAAGTATCTAGTGGAAACGCTCAACAGTCTTGGGGATTCGATCAACGAGGGGCATGGCATTGAAATAATTGCGAGGATCCTTGGCAGGCTGCGCTTCTACGCCGGGTGGCATTTTGGTCGCGAAGAGGAATGTTTTGATACCTATCACTGTCCTGCGGCTGAAAAGAACAAAAAAGCCCATGCCGTTTTCGTAGAGAAGTTCGACAGGTATTACAACCGGTTCCGCGAATCCGGCGGGTCGAACGAATTGGCGCTCAAGATCCATGAAGAGATCTCAGATTGGATCGTCAATCACATCATGATCATCGACGGCGAACTGTACCCTTGTATTCATCTCCGCCCCAAGCCAACTGCAAAATAATAAACAAAAAAAATCCCGCAGAAATTCTGCGGGATTTTTTTGTCTCAGCCTTATTCTTCTTCACCCGAGAGCAGTTTGATCCGTTCCCATGGCTTCAGGCTTTCATCCTCAGCCAGCAGACTCTTCAACTCGTATAGTTCATCACGCAACGCTGCCGCCCGTTCGAACTCAAGATTTTTCGCAGCTTCCTTCATCTGCTTTTCCATTTCATGGACGATCTGCCGCAGTTCATTGCGCGGCATGTCGCCCTTATTCTTAACCTTGTATTCGCCCCTCATTTCGCCCACCGCCTTGGCAGACATTTCCTCAGTGAGATCATGGATCGCCTTGGAAATACTGAAAGGAATAATGCCCTTCTCTTCGTTGTACTTCATTTGCTTGGCACGGCGGCGGGTAGTCTCGTCGATGGCGCGCTTCATCGAGTCGGTCATACGATCCGCATACATAATGACACGTCCGTTCACATTACGCGCTGCGCGCCCGATGGTCTGGATCAGTGCTGTATCCGAACGTAGGAAACCTTCCTTATCCGCATCGAGGATCGCAACCAGCGACACTTCCGGCAGATCCAGCCCTTCGCGCAGCAGGTTGATCCCCACCAACACATCGAAGTTCCCCAGGCGCAGGTCGCGCAGGATGGCAACCCGCTCAAGTGTCTCCACTTCGGAGTGTAAATAATTAACCTTGATGCCCAGCTCTTTCATGTACTTGGTTAAATCTTCCGCCATGCGCTTCGTCAGGGTTGTGACGAGGATACGCTCGCCTCTCTCCACCCGCTGCTTGATCTCTCCGACCAGGTCATCCACCTGCCCCTTGACCGGACGCACGATGACTTCAGGGTCTATCAACCCCGTCGGACGAATGATCTGCTCGACCACCTGCTCGGCTTGTTTCATTTCATAATCCGCCGGCGTTGCAGATGTATATATGGTCGCCCCCATCACTTGCTCAAACTCATCAAACTTAAGCGGACGGTTATCCATTGCAGAGGGCAGGCGAAACCCATACTCAACCAGTGTTTCCTTGCGCGCCCGATCACCGTTGTACATGCCCCGGATCTGCGGCACGGTCATATGGCTCTCGTCAATGATTAGTAGGTAATCACTCGGCAAAAAGTCGATCATCGTCCACGGATGTGACCCGGCAGGGCGCCCATCCAGATGGCGGGAATAGTTCTCAATACCCGAGCAATACCCCACTTCCTTCAACATTTCCAAGTCATAACGGGTACGCTGCTCAATACGCTGCGCCTCAAGGAACTTGCCCTGACTTTTATACAAGGCAAGCCGCTCTTCCAGTTCTGTCTCAATATTTTTGATCGAGTCCTTCAAACGGTCGGCATCTGTTAGGAACTGTTTGGCAGGGTAGATCGAAATTTCATTTGGTTCATCAAAGATCTCACCCGATACCGGGCTGAACTGCATGATGCGCTCGACTTCATCGCCAAAGAATGTGATCTTGTATCCTTTTTTATCTTCATACGCCGGGACGATCTCCAGCGTATCCCCGCGCACGCGAAAAGTGCCGGGCTTCAATTCCATATCATTGCGCTGATACTGACTCTCGATCAATTGACGCAACAGTGCATTCCGGCGGTAGATCTCACCAGTCTTGAACGTCACGGTCCCCTTGCCAAATTCCTCCGGCGACCCCAAACCGTAAATACAGGAAACCGAAGCAACGATGATCACATCGCGACGGGAGATCAGGGCAGTCGTTGCAGCGAGGCGCATGCGCTCGATCTCTTCATTGATCTGGGTCTCCTTCTCAATAAAAAGGTCATGCCGGGGTACATAGGCTTCCGGCTGGTAATAATCATAATAAGAAACGAAATACGAAACAGCGTTCTCTGGAAAGAACTCCTTGAACTCAGCATATAGCTGGGCGGCAAGTGTCTTGTTGTGCGCCATAATGAGAGCAGGTTTCTGCAACTGCTGAATGACCGATGCGATCGTGAAGGTTTTACCGGTGCCGGTCGCGCCGAGCAGAACCTGATGCTTCAGACCACGGTTCACGCCATCCACAAGTCCGCGGATGGCTTCGGGCTGGTCGCCCATCGGGATAAAAGGAGCTTGAAGTTTGAAATCCATTTGATTGTCTTTTCTGTGATTAGGGGAACGCGTGTTCTATTTTACACCAACACGGGCTCGGTGTGGAGAAAACGTCGCAATATCAAACTGCTTTCCACACACTTAAAAGATTTCCGTTCCACCAGAGGCGGAAATTGTCGAGGGTATAATCGCATTAACCATGAAGAACCTTCGCTCAACACTCGCTGCCATTAAATTCAACGAAAACCTCACCCCACTCGCCTTTTTATTGGTGTCCATTGCCGGGTTCGGTTTGCTCGCGAATCGACTTGGCTACTATCAAGATGACTGGCCATACATTTTCTACGCCTTCAACAAAGGCATCTCCAGCCTAACCATTGAAATGTATTATGACAGCCGCCCCAATGCCGCCTGGATGTATATTGGCTTATTCAAGCTTTTAGGCTTCAACCCAATGGCATGGCATATCACGGCGCTGGTCACTCGCTGGCTGACCGCCAGCATGTTATGGTACTTCTTAAAACGGGTTTGGAGCGGGCATTCGCGCGAAGTTACACTGGCGATCTTCATTTTTCTTATCCATCCATTCTTTTTGATCCAATCGTACGCCGTCAATTCCATGCTGTACTGGGGCGGATTTTTATTCTTCGCCCTGAGCTTGTATCTAATGGCACGTGCCATCCCAGATACAAAATACAGAATCGTCTTGACCGTTCTGGCGGTCTTCCTCGAAGGTTTGCACCTCTTCACCAGCGAATACTTTGTCGGCATGGTGCTCATCCGCCCGCTGATACTCTATTGGCTGCTAAGCGGGCAGGTTTCCGACATCCGTACACGCATCACAAAGACTGTCACAAACTGGCTTCCTTATCTGGCAGCGCTTGCCGCCTACATTATCTGGCGCATATTCCTCTACGTCCCGCCGCCCATCGGTGACCGAAACTCGCCCAAGATATTATTCGCATTGCTCGAATCGCCTTTCAACACCCTTGGGTATCTTATCCGTACCGCTGTGCAAGACTCGATGATCGTCACTTTCACCAGTTGGTACCGCACCTTCGCCCCGGAACTTTTTTCCTTTGCCACGATCTTCAACTCCTTTGTTCTGCTCGTGGCGGGATTAACCTTCATCGTAGTATTCTTCTATTTGATAAAAACCTACAATGCCGAACCTGTCGAAAACAAGCGCTGGTTCGCCTCGCCTCTCGTTCTGGGCTTGCTCATCGTTCTCTTTGGCATGGCGCCACTCTGGATCATCGGTCAGGATATCGTCACACACAAAAATGAATTTGCCGGGTCGCGGTTTGGCATTGGGGCAACCCTCGGCGCGTCGTTGATCCTGGCGGTCATTATCGAGAACGTACTTGATGACACAAAAAAGAAGATCGCTGTAGTTTCCCTATGCGTTGCACTGGCGGTCAGCATGCACCTGACGCTCGAAAGAGACTTTGCCTATTCCTGGGAAAAACAGGAACGCCTCGCGCGCGAACTGCTCTGGCGAGCCCCAGAGATCGAACCCGGCACCGCCATCGTGACCGACGAAGAGATCCTCGGTTACATGGGTAGTTACTCGGTATCATATTCGCTCATCACCACCTATCAACCCGGTGACATTTCCACGCCGCCCTACTGGTATTTTCCGTTCTATTACACCAACCCAAATGTAGGTGACTTTCTCTCAGGCATTCCGCTGGAAGGCAGTAAGTTGACGATGGATTTCAAAGGCAATAGCCAGAAAATGATCCTGTTATCGTTCAACCCGGAAATGCAGCGGTGCTTATGGGTACTGCAGCCGCAAGACGAGAACCTTCGCCTCGTTAACACAGACATGCGCCAACTCGCAGTCGGGTCTGATATTGAGCTCATTCGACCAGCAAACAGCGAAGAGCCTACGCCGCCCGAAGCCTTATACGGCAAAACAAATACCCAAACCTGGTGCTATTATTTTGAAAAAGCCGATCTCGCCCGGCAATATGGTCAATGGGATGAGGTTGTCCGCCTATGGAACCAAGCTCAAGCCACCGGTGAACGCCCCGATAACGGCTTCGAGTACATCCCATTCATTGAAGGGCTGGGGCAAACTGGTGATTGGGCACAGGTAAAAGAATTGACCAAGTTCTCCAAACGCATCACCTCCGGGTTGGAGCCCAGTCTATGCAGCGCCTTAGACCGCCTTGACAAAACAGCGCCTGCATCTCAGGAAAAGGATGATACGCTCAAAGGACTGAAAGAAGATCTGGATTGCGGCTCTTTCCAATAAAAGTTTATGCAAACTCAAGCACTTACACCTGAACAACAGAATTGGCTCAAGACAAATACGATCATGCCAACTCTTTTTGTGGTTATTATCCTGGGAGTATTCGGCGGGATCTTTACCTGTCTTTTCACAGGCTTAAAAGGAACGCTATTCTTCACGATCTTTACCGCAGCCGCAAGCCTGCTCATTTTTGCAGTTCTAGTTGCCGTGGGATTGCATGTTTATAACAATCTCATGGATTTGCATGACGGTGTTGCGCAGGTCCACACTGGCAAGCTAAACATAAAAAAGCAAACACATCGCTCCCCCAGAACCTTCTATGCAGAGTTTGATCACATTGGGTCTGTGACCATTATGGGAGATGTATACGAAAAGCTTGAAGAAGGAAAAACTTATCGCGTGACCTATAGTCCACGCACAAGGCGTGGATGGGAAGTGGATTTGCGGTCTTAAAACGATTTCGCCCCGGGAGTTTTTGCTCCCGGGGCGAATATTTTTCAGAAAACCGAATCAGCCGTCGGCTGGTTATGGAACCGGAGAAGCAGGGAATGACCCAGGCGGAGCGTAGAAGTCGCCGGGGTCGATCCCCGTCACAAGTTGACCATTCACATCCACCGGGATCAACGAATGGTCAGAACAAGACGCAGACAAACCGCAAGGAACCGCCTGCGAATATCCACCGGGGTAGGTTGAATCATTTGCCGGGTAAGCCACTACGTAATAAGAGCCGGGCGGAAGATTGTCGATTTGATAAGTCCCTGCATTTTCATTGGTGATCACAAAAAAGTATTCAGGTGTTTTGGCATTAAAGGCAACCACGGTCGTCGAAGGGATGAAACTTGAAGGGTAGCTCAACTTGCCAGTGATGCTGCCCAAGACAGGCATGGGCGCTGAATAGATGCCTTTACCGCTGGGTTGACCAGCCTCGTAACTTTGCATGGGCGGGTATAACTCCGCACCGCCATACCAATTACCGGGGTCAACATTTGGAGTGATCGCCCCAGCCTGAACTTGTACATCTACCCAACTATCGTCATTACAGCCTTGCGCCAAACCACACACGTAAAATTGATCATAACGTCCTGCGAGCTTGCCATCGGGTAAAACGTAAGCAACCACGTGATACGTCCCGGGCGGCAAACCATCCATTTGATACGTAGATTGGTCTTGAGCCGTTTGGACCCAGTAATAATCAACATTATTCAGATTGAATGCCACCACCAATAAAGGCGGGATCGCCGAGGATGGATACGACAATTTACCAGAGATCGAGCCGGTCTGATCGGAAGCCGCGGGAGTGGCTTGTGCCCCCGGCGTGGACTGTAACGCCTGCAAGGTCAGAGCTTGCAATGTAGATTGCACGATCAGGTCAACATTCTGGGTCGGAGCAGACAGACCCGGCACACAGGCAAACATAAAAACTAACACGAGCAACAAGCCAAATAAAGGTCTCTTTCGCATCTCAATTCTCCTATTTAATTGATTAACCCACACAACCGAATCAAGAGACATCCCCCAAGCGGGCTAATACATCGAGGAGTTTTGCCGTCCAGACTTCTTCTTTTGTGACTGTTACCCAGTATTGACCTTTACCGCCTCTGACACCATTCGGCAGGTCAGGCAGGCGCTTCGGCTCTGCACCTTCAGCAGGTGCCGGGTACTTGAGCAGGATCTGCCCCGCCTCCCAGCCGACGGCAGTAAGCCCAACCTCTTCAGCGCGCAACTTCACGCGGATCTGATAAAAAAGATTCTGTACCATCTCAGGCAGTTGACCGAAACGGTCGCGGAATTCAGAGCCAAGCGCATCAAGCTCGGTCTCATCGCGCAGGTCTGCAATGCGGCGATATAAGCGCAGGCGCAGGTCCTGGTCAGGAATGTAATTGGCTGGAATGCCCACCGCCAGCGGCAGATCCACATTGACCGGGATGGACAGCGGTAAGTTGAAGGTGGAAAAAGCGTTATCGAATTTATCCGTTTCCACCTTCAACACATCAGATGCGATCCGGCGCATACGGCGAACCGCATCTGCGAGCATGCGTGTGTAAAGATGAAAGCCGACCGATTGAATAAAGCCATGCTGGCGCGTCCCCAGCAATTCACCCGCGCCGCGGATCTCCAGATCGCGCATGGCGATGGAATACCCGGCACCAAGCTGGGTATTTTCTGCGATCACTTCCAAACGCTGCTGACCTTCCTGAGTCGGCGACATTTTGTTATGACGGAAGAAGTAGGCATACGCCCGCATGGCACCGCGCCCAACCCGCCCGCGAAGCTGGTAAAGCTGTGCCAAGCCAAACGTATCCGCGCGGTCCACAATCAGGGTGTTGGCGTTGGGAATATCCAACCCCGATTCGATGATGGTGGTGGAAAGCAGAATATCGATTTCGGCATTGGTAAAACGACGCATAACCGCCGAAAGCTGGGATTCATGCATCTGTCCGTGACCGATATCGATGCGTGCTTCAGGCACAAGCTTTTCCAGGTGCGCCTTCATGGCATCAATTGTTTGCACACGATTATGGACAAAAAAGATCTGCCCGCCGCGTTCCAACTCGCGCAGAATTGCCTGGCGAACCAGGCGTGGGGAATACGGTCCCACATGGGTGATGATGGGCAGGCGTTCTTCGGGCGGCGTATTGAGGTTGGATATATCGCGGACACCGGTCAGCGCCATATAGAGCGTGCGCGGAATAGGCGTAGCCGTAAGCGTAAGCACATCCACTTCAGTACGAAGTTTTTTGAGATGCTCCTTATGTGTCACACCGAAGCGTTGTTCTTCGTCAATGACCACCAAACCCAGGTCCTTGAAAACAACGTCAGAGGAGATGAGGCGGTGTGTCCCGATGATGATATCCACCTCACCAATGGAAAGCTGATGCAGGATCTCCGTCTGTTCACGCGGCGTGCGGAAGCGGGAAAGCATTTCCACTTTCACGGGGAATGCCGCCAACCGTTGAGAAAATGTTTCAAAATGCTGCTGTGCCAAAACGGTGGTCGGTACAAGCACTGCCACTTGTTTCCCGCCCATCACCGCTTTGAATGCAGCCCGTAATGCGACTTCGGTTTTGCCGTATCCAACGTCGCCGCACAAGAGGCGATCCATCGGACGGGCACGTTCCATATCCCGTTTAATGTCAGTAATGGCACGTTTCTGATCTTCGGTCTCAACGTATGGAAAACTGTCTTCCAATTCTTTCTGCCATTGTGTATCCCCTGAAAAAGAATACCCTGCCACCACCTGACGGCGGGCGTACAGGTCAAGCAGGTCTTCAGCGACTTTTTGGACTGCCTCTTTAACCTTTGCCTTGGTCTCTGCCCATACCTGCCCGCCAAGATTGTCCAGCGACGGCTTGCCGCCATCTGCGCCGACATACCGCGTGAGCCGATCCGCTTGATGGACGGGAACGTAGAGAATGTCACCGCGCTCATATTCAACCGTGAGATATTCGCGTTCATGCCCATCCAACTGGCGTTGGATAAGTCCCGCAAACCGACCAATGCCATGATCGACATGGACAACATAATCCCCGGTCTGCAAGTCTGCGTATAACGCCTCAGGTGTATCCGCAGTCTGGCGCTGACGTGTACGCGGCTGTGGACGTTCCCAACCAAAGACCTCCGAATCAGTGATCAGTCGAACAGTGTCCAATGATTCGGTCTTGAGTGTAAATCCCTCGGAAAGCGAAGCTTCAATAAACTCAAGGTTTGTATGTTCAGAGTCAGGGTAATGCTCGAACCACAATTCACGCAAGCGCTGCGCCTGACGGGAGATGATAAAGACCTGTCCGCCATTATCAACAATGGGAGCAAGGTAATCAATGAACGGTTTGAGTCGTCCGCCAAAGCGTTCATCATGACCAAAGTGTGAAGCCAGTGGAACTCCCTCTTCAGCTTCGGTGGAATGCCCCAATTCCAAATTAACGAACTCACTTAAGTTATCGTTCAATTCAGACCAGGGCACATAGGGCACAGGGAAATTCTCTGCCAGCGTACCTTCTTTAATGCTCTCCTGCCTAAACTTAACCGCCTGCTCCTCTACTTCATTTGCCATCACATCGATCAAACTCAAGTCATCCACCAGCACCAGGGTTTTTTGTGGAAGATAATCCATCAACGAAGCAGGTTGCCCATGCAGCAATGGAATATGAAATTCGGAGAGCGTTGTTTCTGATTCGGTCGTGTCTGCCAGAAATTCACGTGAAGGCGTGAGCAAGATCGATTCAAGTTTCTCGAGCGTCCGCTGCGTAGCGGGATCAAAACTACGAATGGTCTCGATCTCATCGCCAAAGAAATCAAGTCGCACTGGATTAAGTTCCGTGGGCGCCCACACATCTAAAATACCGCCGCGCCCGGAGAACTGCCCCGGTTCCAGAACCGTGTTAACGCGCTGGTAGCCGATCCGCGCCCACTCGCGCATCAGACCATCGGGTTGACTGCTCTGGTTTACTGTGAGTTTTTTACACGCTTTGAGAAAGTCCCGCCGTGGCAGGGTGCGAGTCATCAACGAGCGAACCGACGCAACGATGATCGGCGGCACCTCGGGTTTCTTTGCAAACGGCAGGTGATATGCAGATAGCGCCGTTAATACTTGCAGACGATCACGCCGAGTGGTTACCCCCCAGGCAGCCTCTTCATAAAAAAGTGGATTTGGTTCTGCAAACAAATAACGCGGTGACTTGACCCAAAAGCCCAATTCATCATACATTGCCAGCGCATGGTCAGCGCGGTCTGTGATAAACAGAATGGGCTGATTTACATCTGCGTGAAGCGCGGCAAGGATCGGCAAACGGGCAGAACGCGGCAAACCCAGCCCAGAGACCGGTTTACGCGCGTTAAGTTCGCTTAACAAGCGCTGATATGGAGAGAGAGTACGAAGAAGTTGAAGAAGAGGTTGCATTATAAAAAGAGTTCCACATTACGCAATGCGATTGTGGAAAACAAAGGTCAAGAACCCGTCCCGCCGTTGTATTTGTTCATTGCCGCATTCAAACCTTTCATCACGAATTCGATCGCGGCATCCGATGCGCGCGCAAGAAACTCCGGCATGAACTTAAGCTCGTCCTTCGAGAAATCCTGCAAGACATAATCCTTTGGGTCCATCCGCCCGGGCGGGCGCCCAATGCCAAGGCGCAAACGTGGAAAGTCTTTTGTACCCAGCATTTCAATAGTATTTGCCATACCGCGCTGCCCGCCGGGTCCACCGGTGGGACGGATACGAATGGTTCCGTAGGGAATATCCAGATCATCATGAGCAATAAGCAGGTTCTCAAGCGGGATCTTGTAAAAGTGCAGCAATCCCTGCACAGACTGACCGGAGAGGTTCATATACGTCTGCGGTTTGGCAAGGATGAGTTTTCGTTCCTCATACACTCCCGAAGTGACAATGGCTTTGGATTGCACCTTCATACCACGGGCACCGATCTTTTCAGCAAGATGGTCGATCAACATAAAGCCGATGTTATGGCGCGTATCTTTGTATTCGCGTCCCGGGTTGCCGAGACCGATAAGGAGATAGGGATCAGTCATGTTTCAAATTCCAGGTTTTAGATATTTTTTCGAAGCCGCAGAATGAAAGAAAAAACAGCAAAGAGCACCAGTACCACCAAAGCGCTTTTCCAGAAGATCGCAGTGATGGATGCTGTGGTTAATGAAGCAGGGTTCGGCGGCAAAGGTGTGGAGCTGGGGTATACAATCGCAGGCGTCGAGGTTGGTCCATTCGGCGCTTCAGGGGTGCCATTAAGAGGTTGGAAATTGAACACCGCCTCAGTCGGCGTGACCGTGGCTGTTGGGATCGGCACATTATTGCGGATCTTTAAACTTTTTACCACCACGTCTTGGGTTGTGCCATCCTGCAAAAGGATGCGCAGACGCAGTGCGTAATCGCCATCCGTTACAGCAGTTGTATCCCATATTGCAATGACGGGGTTTGTGAGCGGCTGTGTATAGGTTTGGATGGGAAACCAGCTCGCGGCAGGATCCGAGGCGTTTGCGTCAAAAGTGAATGCCAGTTCGGCAGAAGCAAAATTGGGGACATCCATTTGCCCTAGAATCTCGATCTGCCCACGCAAAGTATCACCAGTCTGCGGAGAGGTGATCGCAGCCGTGGCGCCTTGAAAAAGGAGAAAAAGGATCAAAGAAAACTTGAGCATGGCAATCGGTAAGTTTAACATGAAGAAAGAGCAAGGTCAAATTCCGCCTATTTTGCTTTCCTCATAGATTGAAAACGAATTGAAATGTGAGGGCAATTCTCGAATAATGCTTTTTCTGGTAAACTCTAGCCGTTCAATACAGCAAGTACATGTTAATTAGGAGATACTAGTTATGGCACCATCCCGCGCTGAACAACTCGTGGAACGACTTCGCAATATGCAAGCCGCCGCCCCCGATATCGAAGCCTCTGCCATTGTGTCGGTGGATGGGCTTATTATGGCATCTGCCCTGCAACAGGGCGTGGAAGAAGATCGTGTGTCCGCGATGTCTGCGGCGATGCTGAGCCTTGGCGAACGCATTTCCGGTGAACTGGGTCGTGGTGGTTTGGAACAGGTCTATATCAAAGGCGACAAAGGCTCGATCGTGCTCACCGCCATCGGCGACGAAGCCGTACTCACCGCAATGGCACGACAGGAAGCAAAACTTGGCATGGTCTTCCTCGAAATGAGGCGCGCCGCCGAAGACTTGGTAAAACTTGTCGGATGAAACGGAAACACCACTTTCCATCAAAATGAAGCAACCCCGAATGGGGAGGGCATAACGCCCTCCCCATTCTCTTTGTATAAACCCCATCCCCTCCCCGAATAAAGGGGGCATGCAGAAGGAGAAACGAATGGCAACAAAATATTTATTTTTTACCGGCGGTGTAGTTTCGTCGGTTGGCAAGGGTGTGACAGCGGCTGCGACGGGTTTGCTGTTGAAGGAACGCGGATTCAATGTAGCGGTTCAAAAACTGGATCCCTACATCAACGTAGACCCCGGCACGATGTCGCCGTACCAGCATGGCGAAGTGTACGTTCTCGATGACGGCGCAGAAACGGACCTCGACCTGGGTCACTACGAAAGATTCATTGACATCCGCCTGAGCCGCGTCAGCAACTTTACGACCGGGCAGGTATATGCTGAGACCATCGCCAAAGAGCGCCGCGGCGACTTTCTCGGCGGAACCATTCAGGTCATTCCGCACATCACCAACGAGATCAAGCGGCGCATCGGGCTGGCAGCCAAGGAAACCGGCGCAGAGATCATGATCCTTGAAGTGGGTGGAACGGTTGGCGATATCGAATCGCAGCCGTTCCTTGAAGCACTCCGCCAACTCCGCAACGAGGTTGGGCGCGAGAACTGCCTTTTCGTACATGTCACCTGGCTGCCGGTCATTGGTGCAACCGGCGAGATCAAGACCAAACCAACCCAGCACTCAGTAGCAGCGCTGCGCTCCATCGGTATTTCGCCCAACATAATCATCGCACGTGCCGATCAGGACATTGACCAGGGTCTGTGCGACAAGATCGCCCTGTTCTGTGATGTTGAAAAAGATGCTGTCATCCCGATGAAAACCGCCAGTGTGCTCTACGAAGTTCCGCTCTTGCTGGATGGGCTGGGTGTAGGTGAATTGATCATGAACAAGCTCAGCTTGAAAGCTACTCGCAAGCCCGATATGCATCCCTGGGAAAAACTGGTAACTGAAGTTAAAAAGGACAAGCCCACGGTCAACGTGGCGCTGGTTGGAAAATACGTCGAATTGCAAGATGCTTACATGTCTGTTCGTGAGGCGTTGAAACATGCTGCGCTCGCCAATGGTGTGGAAGTATCCATTAGCTGGGTTCACTCTGCTGATCTTGAAAAAGATAAAGGCTGGGACGTCGTCAAGGAGGCAGACGCCGTACTTGTGCCAGGTGGTTTTGGCTCACGCGGTGTGGAGGGCAAGATCCTGGCGGCGCGTTATGCCCGTGAACATAAAGTTCCATATCTCGGGCTGTGCCTGGGTATGCAAGTTATGTGCCTGGAATTTGCACGTGATGTGCTTGACCTTGAAGATGCCAACTCCTCGGAATTCGACCGCAGCACACCCCACCCCGTCATCGACTTGATGATCGATCAACGCTCCATCACGGATATGGGCGGGACAATGCGCCTCGGACTCTACCCGTGCCAGCTTCAGCCTGGGACGAAGGCAGCCAACGCCTATAATGTCCCCAATGTGGATGAACGCCACCGCCACCGCTGGGAGTTCAATAATTCCTATCGCCAACAGTTCGAAGAAAACGGCATGATATTCTCGGGTCTCTCGCCTGATGGGCGTTTGGTTGAGATCGTTGAGTTGAAAGATCATCCCTATATGGTAGCCAGCCAATTTCATCCTGAGTTCCTGTCCCGCCCGATGAAACCGCATCCCTTATTTGTAGGGTTGCTGAAGGCGGCAAAAGAAAAGGCGAAGAAATAAATTACCACAACAAAAAGACCTCCAAATTTTTGGAGGTCTTTTGTTGTAATTGTGATCCTTACTCTACAACAACAATAGACACGCTTAGGGTTGCACCAAAAGCGGCGCCGCCCGCATCTGCAAGCCGCCAGGATGCGTTGAATGTGCCATCATGATTGGGAACTTCCAAGACAACAGAAAGTTCCGCCCAATTCCCCGGGGGGACATTCTTCCCAAGCTTCCCCCAGGAAGAAAAGAAGTGCTCATCACTGACAGTTGCCAGAGCGTAATTGTATGCCCAGTCACACGAGCCGGTATTTTGAACCTTCCAAGTTTTCGTGATGACTTCGCCTGCTTTAACGGTTGTCCCGCTTGGGTAGTTTACGTCGCGAACCACGGCAAGGTTATTGCAGCCCACACCAGAAGCGCCTGTGTTCGGCGTGGCCGTGGGGGGCGTACCTGTTACAGATGGGATGAGAGCGATGTTCGGTGTAGAACTGTAATAGATCACCACTGGTGTCCACGTAGCTAACGGCAACGGTGTATTCATAAGGGTGGGCGTTGGCAGGAATGTATTGGTCGGTAAGGGCGTGTCTGAGACAGCGGGTGTCGGCGAAACCATGGCAGTTTGCGTTTCAAAGAAACTGGAAACCATCGTGCCAACAGAGTAGGTCATCATGATCTCTTCCTCGGTGATGGTCTGTTCAGGTGCCCCGCCACAGGCAGACAAGAGAATGGTCATTAAAATGGGTAGAAATTTTATTTTGGGGTTCATTTATCCTCATTCCGTCAATTAGAGTAAATTAGTATCAAATTTTGGCAAAAAGGGCTTATCCGTTATTTATTTTAAATTATAAGCTATCACGCTCAAATACCTATTTGTAGAGAAATTGAAAGCTCGAAAATCTCAACAAAATGTAGAATATAAAAAAAACTATCAGGAGGAATTATGATGAAAAAGAAAAACAGTAGTATTTTTCTGGTTGCGTTTGCTGGAGTATTTTTATTTTCCATGGCATGCCAGTCAGTACAGGTCCCATTTCTAAGCACCCCAACCCCATCCAGCACAATCACGCCAACTGCAACGAGTACACCAACGATCACGCCCAGCCCCACCGTGCCGCCAATCCCCAATATTTCAAACGCAGCGCTCGCATTGATGGATCTCCCTAAGGGGTTTGAGGTCATTCCAAATCCGCCTGCGGCTACAGAGACAGAGAAATTCTACGGCTATGTTGATACAAAGAGTTTCCAGATCATCATGGGCACTTCAATAGCAGTAATGACTGACGATGATCGAATCGGATTTGACTTGATGCTTAATAATCCAGACATGCTAATAGAGCTTTTTGCAGCAGAAGATATGGAATTTTCAAATGCCCGTCCGATCGAAGGTATGGATATATACGGCGATAAGTCTTCAGGATTCATGGCTGACACAAATATTGACGGCTTACAAATGGTCGCTGAATTCTTCGTTATGAGAGAAAAGAATGTAGGCGGCATTTTTATCAATCTGCATAGAGTCAACAAACCTGGTGCCGTTACAACAGAAGAAGTGGTGGCGATCCTGGTTCAAAAAATTGCTTCTGTTCTAAAATAATGTCGTATGCAAAATACAAAGGACGCCGGGCACAAAACCCGGCGTCCTTTGTATTTTGGTCAAGGGCAGATCGAATATCCACCTGTCAAGTACTTACGCAAGAATCTATAAAAACTTAATGTCCAGTGTCTCTGCGCGCACTTTCAAAGATGCGATCAAATTGGAATACATCCTATCTTTTTGATCCGTACTGCCAAAATAATCAACGTATTGATATTTTTGAAGCATTTCGGGTACATCGCAGTCATTTAATCGGATGGGGATGATAAAGATCGTTCCTTCGGGCTTTTCGGCAGCCGTATCCAGCGCAAGCCTGATCTCGTTTTGAAAAAATCCTTCTGATGCGACTGCTATCTTTGAGAGCAGGATGATGACAGCGTGCGAGTTCCGCACCCCGATGGTGACACTTTCCTGCCAGACTTGCCCCGGCAAAATGTCTTCTTCGTCAAACCATGGGTCGATCCACCCTTCGGCTTTTAATCTTTCAGCGAAGTCGCGCGCGGCATTTTTATTACTTTTGGAATAAGAAAGAAATGGGACAAGTTTGTCAACCGATGGTTCGCCACCGCGATTGCTATTTATCCCAGCTTTTGATTCTTGCGGCATGATGTTGGCTCCGTTTTACAAAGATGATGCGATTATATCGCAGCGTTATTCGAACCCTTTTGGTATATCGGCGTAAACTCCGCGCTTATCTTGAGGAAGTTCTTTGGCAAGGGCAAACATCACCCGATCCATAAGGGCGAGCGGGGTTTCGCCGGGTTTGGGAAGAATGGGCGGCAAAAGCTTGACGATTACATGGGTACGTTGCGGGAATCGCTTTAAAAAGCCGTCAGTGCCGATAATCGCCATGGGAACGATGGGACAGTTTGCGTTGAGGGCGAGGCGGGCGGAGCCGGTTTTAGCGACGCTAAGTCCCTTTCCTTTTGAGCGCGTCCCTTCCGGGAACATACCCAGGGTTTGTCCATGCTCCAGAATGCGAGCGGCATGGCGCAGTGCCCACTCGTCCTTTTCGCCGCGGTACACAGGAAAAGCCCCAAGATCACGAATGGCGGCTTCAAAGATCGGAATTTTGAATAGGCTGGCTTTGCCCATGAAAAAGATCGGACGGGGTATGCTTAATTGCATGGGAATCACGTCAAAATTGGTAACATGATTTGCCGCCAGAACAACCGCTCCGTCTGAAGGCAGGTTGTCGGTGCCTTGCACATCCAGTTTCATAATGAGTTTGAAAAAAGTACCCACCACGAACACAACGATTCGTCTGAAGGGTGTTGTATGAAATGAGAAGTGCAGTTTATCGCGTGTGTCTAGGAATGGAGTTTCGGACAAGATGACATCTCCCAATGTTTGGGATTATACTTGGGTCGAGATTAAAAATCAGGGGCGACCAGTCTTGGGTTATGAACACCGTCAAGCAAAATTCGTCGCCTTATCTTAGGAGCCTTAAATGGATACAACAATTGAAAGCATCTCCGCGTTGGAAGTTCTTGACTCGCGCGGAAACCCCACTGTGGAAGTGGAAGTTCTGTTAATGGATGGGTCATGGGGGCGCGCTGCCGTACCCTCCGGCGCCTCCACTGGTGAGCACGAAGCGCTGGAAATGCGCGATGGTGATAAGAAGCGCTACCTCGGCAAAGGCGTGGCAAATGCTGTGGCAAATGTCAACGGCGTTATCGCCGAATCGCTTTTCGGATGGGACGCTTCCGACCAGAAGGGCATCGACTCTGAAATGCTGGCAATGGATGGCACGCCGAACAAATCACACCTTGGTGCGAATGCCATTCTAGGGGTCAGCCTGGCTGTGGCAAAAGCAGCAGCGAATTCGTTCGGTATGCCGCTTTACCGCTATTTGGGCGGCGTGTATGCGCATGTTCTGCCTGTGCCTATGATGAACATCATGAATGGCGGCGCGCACACCAGCTGGCAAAGCACCGACATGCAGGAGTTCATGGTCATGCCGTTCGGCGCGCCGAGCTTCTCTGAAGGGCTGCGCTGGGGCGCGGAGATCTACCATGCGCTCAAGTCTGTTTTGAAGGAAAAGGGATACGGCGCTCTTGTTGGTGACGAAGGTGGTTACGCCCCCGCGCTCAAAGCCAAATAATGAGGCTTTGGAATTGATCCTTGCAGCGATCTCCAAGGCTGGCTTCAAAGCCGGTCGCGGCGAACAAGTTGCCATCGCGCTTGACCCGGCTGCATCTGAACTATACGACGAGAAAACCAAAAAATACAACCTTCGCAAAGAAGGCAAAGAACTCACCGGCGAACAGATGGTTGAGTTCTGGGCAAAGTGGGTCAAGGATTATCCGATCGTTTCGATTGAAGATGGTCTCGCACAGGATGATTGGGATTCTTGGAAACTTCTGGTCAAGACCATTGGCAACCAGTGCCAGATCGTTGGCGACGACTTGCTTGTGACCAATCCGGAGCGCGTCCGCAAGGCGATCAAGGAAGATGCCGCAAACGCGTTACTCGTCAAAGTGAATCAGATCGGTTCACTGACAGAAACAATCGAAGCTGTCGATCTTTGTCACCGGGCTGGCTGGAGAGCGGTCACTTCACATCGCTCCGGCGAGACGGAAGACGCCACCATTGCCGACCTCGCAGTCGCCTTGAATACCGGACAGATCAAGACTGGCGCCCCCGCCCGCTCAGACCGTGTTGCCAAGTACAACCAACTCCTGCGCATCGAAGCAGAGCTGGGCGATACCGCCAAGTACGCCGGTTGGGAAGCCTTAAGAGTGAAATAACGCCAAAATTACAGAAAACACTCCAAGGAATGGTACAGGCTCGAGATCCGTTTGAGGCGGATTTTGAGCCTGTATGTTTTTAAGTTGACAAAATACCTCAATTCATTATAATTAGTTTGTTGCTCCAACATACTAACAATTAAAACACATGAATCCAAAGAACACGGCTGATCAGGCGTTTGTTCGCGAGACAAATCTCTCGCTCGTACTCAGATTGATCCATAATCAATCTCCCTTATCGCGCGCGCAGTTGGCGGCAATTACCGGACTGAATAAATCCACCGTTTCGAGCATCATAGACGAACTTATCGAACGCGGTCTAGTGCATGAGACAGGAAGCAACACCGGCGGCACTGGGCGCCCTGCCACTCTGCTGGAAATCAATCCACAGGCAGGCAGCATTATTGGCGTAGAGCTTGGTGTGGACTTTGTTTCTGTAGCCGTCACCGATATTATGGGGAACATTCTCTGGCGCAGACGTGAAGACGCCAACCCGTCCGATGATCAGGAAAAAATGATCAACCAAACGTTGCAGATCGTAAAAGATGCAATGGCAGCAGGGAAGCGCAAGAACTATAAATTTTTAGGGTTGGGAATTTCCACACCAGGCACAGTAGATGTTAATAAAGGGGTTTTGATCTTTGCCCCCAACTTGCACTGGCACAACGTTCCTTTTGTAAGAATATTTTCAGAATACACAAAGCTCAAGGTCTTCGTTGAAAATGACGCCAATGCAGCCGCGATCGCTGAGCACTTGTTTGGCACAGCGCGCCACTCGCAGGACTTCCTCTTCGTCTTTGCAGGGGTCGGTATTGGCGGTGGACTATTCTTGAACGGAAAGCTATATCGTGGCAAGAACGGGTACGCAGGCGAGATCGGACACTCCCCCATCATGGCTGAGCCTTCTCAAAACGTATGTCATTGTGGGAACCGTGGCTGCTGGGAGACCTACGCCAATCAATATTCGATCATACAACGCGTGCAGGCACGTTTGGAAGTAAAGCGTAGCAGCATTATTCCAAAGCTAATGTTAGATCAAAGTGCGCCGCTCAGTATTCCATTAATTAAACAGGCAGCAGATGCTGGTGACAGAGAAGCGATCGATTCCTTTAGCGAAGCCGGGCATGCCATGGGGCAGGGACTTGCAGGATTGATCAACATTTTCAATCCAGAAAAGATCATTTTGGGAGGACCGCTCAGCGTTGCTGGAGAATACCTGTTGCCATCCATTAGAGAAACTGTAGATCTGCATGCTTTTCCTGAAATAAATAAACAAGTGGAGATCGTACTGTCCCCATTCGGACCCGACGCAAGCCTGATCGGCGCGATCGCCATTATTGTAGACGATATACTTTCTCACCCAATAGTCGTTGAAAGGAGGTGATTTCAGATCACGGATACCAATAACCTAAAAACATATCACTCTTATCAATCGTATTTCAAATCAAAATTCTCATAAGGAGAGAAGAATGAATAAAAAGCTTTTTGCTCTTTTGAGCATCCTCGTTCTGGCTTCCATGCTGCTCGCAGCATGCGGTGGCGCAGCCGAAGGACCCGCTGATGGTGAAAAACTCGCCGTCGGTATCGTACTCCCGACCAAAGATGAACCGCGCTGGGTGCAGGACGAAGCCCGCTTCAAGGAAGCCCTCACCGCTGCTGGTTATGATGTTGAGATCCTCTTCAGCCAGGGTGATTCCGCCAAGGAAAAAGCCAACGTTGAATCTCTCATCGCCAATGGCGTGAAGGTCATCATCCTCACTCCGCAGGATGGCGCTGCCGCCGCTGCCGCCGCTGAAGTTGCGCGCGAAGCTGGTGTAAAGGTCATTTCTTATGACCGCCTCATCCGCGACACCGATGCCGTTGACTTCTATGTCACCTTCGACAGCATTTCCGTCGGCGCTGCCCAGGCTCAGTACCTGGTCGACAATGCCTCCGGAACCGGCAATCCCCTTTATCTGTATGCCGGTGCTGCTTCCGACAACAACGCTTTCCTCTTCTTCGAAGGTGCTTGGAATGTCCTCCAGCCCAAGATCGCTGACGGCACTTTCGTCATCGCGAACTCCTCCGAAGCTGTTGCCCTCCAGGACAAGGCGACCTTGACCCGCGACGAACAATCCGCGATCATCAACCAGGTCACCACCAACTGGGACTTCAACACCGCCAAGACCCTGGCTGAGTCCAACCTCACCGCCAATGGCGCTGATGCCAAGGGTAATGTTTTCATCCTCGCCCCGAACGACGGCACCGCCCGCGCGATCGCCGATGCGTTCTCCGCTGACGCTGATGTTGCAAGCTATGCTGTCACCGGTCAGGATGCTGAAAAGGCTTCCGTCCAGTACATCATCGATGGCAAGCAGTCCATGACCGTTTTCAAGGACGTTCGCACCCTCGTTGACGATGCCATCAAGGCAGCTACCACCTTCCTCGAAGGCGGCACTCCTGAGGCAACCAACAGCTACAACAACGGCAAGATCGATGTCCCTGCCAACCCGACCGTGGTTATCACCGTCGACAAGAACAATGTTCAATCCGCTTTGATCGACTCTGGTTACTATGCTGCGGAAGACTTCACTTTTGAGAAGCTCTCTGTCGGTATCGTACTCCCGACCAAAGATGAACCGCGCTGGGTGCAGGACGAAGCCCGCTTCAAGGAAGCCCTCACCGCTGCTGGTTATGATGTTGAGATCCTCTTCAGCCAGGGTGATTCCGCCAAGGAAAAAGCCAACGTTGAAGCCCTCATCGCCAATGGCGTGAAGGTCATCATCCTCACTCCGCAGGATGGTGCCGCTGCCGCTTCGACCGCTGAAGCCGCTCGTGCAGCTGGTGTAAAGGTCATTTCTTATGACCGCCTCATCCGCGACACCGATGCCGTTGACTTCTACGTCACCTTCGACAGCATTTCCGTCGGCGCTGCCCAGGCTCAATACCTGGTCGACAATGCCACTGGAACCGGTCTGCCCCTCTATCTGTATGCCGGTGCTGCTTCCGACAACAACGCCTTCCTCTTCTTCGAAGGTGCTTGGAGCGTCCTCCAGCCCAAGATCGCTGACGGCACCTTCGTCATCGCGAACTCCTCTGAAGCTGTTGCCCTCCAGGACAAGGCGACCTTGACCCGCGACGAACAGTCTGCGATCATCAACCAGGTCACCACCAACTGGGACTTCAACACCGCCAAGACCCTGGCTGAGTCCAACCTCACTGCCAATGGCGCTGACGGCAAGGGTGATGTCTTCATCCTCGCCCCGAACGACGGCACCGCCCGCGCGATCGCCGATGCGTTCTCCGCTGACGCCGCTGTGACCAGCTACCTCGTCACCGGTCAGGATGCTGAAAAGGCTTCCGTCCAGTACATCATCGATGGCAAGCAGTCCATGACCGTTTTCAAGGACGTTCGCACCCTCGTTGACGATGCCATCTCCGCAGCTGTCACCTTCCTCGAAGGCGGCACTCCTGAGGCAACCAACAGCTACAACAACGGCGCCTTTGATGTTCCTGCCAACCCGACCGTGGTTATCACCGTCGACAAGAACAACGTCAAGGAAGCCCTCATCGACTCTGGCTACTATGCCGCGAGCGACTTCACGGGTCTCCCGTAATCTGTAAGGCAATATTTGTTCGTAGCAAGAATTACGTGTAAGTAGTATTACAGGAATAGCGGTGAGGTTTTGATTTTCATCGCTATTCCTGTATAATCTGGCAGTATTACAGCAAACCAGCAGGAGTTACAAATAATGAATGCTCCAATTTTGGAAATGAGAAACATCTCCAAGGAATTCCCTGGGGTCAAAGCGCTGGACAACGTCAGTTTTACGGTATCAAAAGGAGAGATCCATTGTCTCGTCGGCGAAAACGGCGCGGGAAAATCTACTCTTATGAAGGTTTTAAGCGGGGTCTATTCACACGGAAATTACGCCGGTGATATTCTGCTCAACGGCGAAGTTCAACAGTTTCGAAATATTAGCGATAGCGAAAAAGCAGGCATCGCCATCATCTACCAAGAACTGGCGCTTGTCCCTGAAATGACCGTGTACGATAACATTTTTCTGGGTCACGAGATCAAAAACGCTCTTACTGTGGAATGGAACGAGACGATCAAACAAGCTGGAGTCATGCTCCAAAAAGTAAAGTTGGATATCAACCCTGCAACGAAGATCAAAGAGCTTGGTATCGGTAAACAGCAGTTGGTTGAGATCGCAAAAGCGCTAAGCAAAAATGTAAAACTCCTTATTTTGGACGAGCCAACCTCCTCCCTTAACGAGAAAGACAGCGAAAACCTACTTCAGTTGTTACGCGACTTGAAAGAACAAGGCGTAACCTGCATCATGATCAGCCACAAGTTAAAGGAAGTAATTTCCATTGCAGATACTGTCACTGTATTGCGAGATGGGAAGACCATCTGCACATTGAGTGCAAAAGCTGGTGAAGTCTCCGAACATGTGCTTATCAAAAACATGGTGGGACGCGAGATCAACAATATCTACCCTCCCAAAAAGCACACACCTAAACAGGAAGTAGTCCTGGAGGTAAAGAATTGGAGTGCCAGAAACCCCGCGCTTGGCAAAGATGTATTAAAGGAAGTCAATTTCAAAGTGAACCGTGGCGAGATCATCGGGCTGGCAGGGTTGATCGGGTCTGGGCGCACCGAACTTGCCCTCAGCGTATTTGGGAATCCAGATAAATATCAGATCAGCGGTGAGCTGTACCTTGAGGGTACAAAACGCAATTTTCGCAGCCCAAAAGAGGCGATCGATTCGGGGATTTCCTATGTATCCGAAGACCGCAAAGGGAACGGACTTATTCTTATTCAGGATGTCAAACAGAACATATCCCTTGCAAACTTAA
The DNA here is from genome assembly GCF_016702885.1 of Candidatus Villigracilis vicinus. Taxonomy (NCBI): domain Bacteria; kingdom Bacillati; phylum Chloroflexota; class Anaerolineae; order Anaerolineales; family Candidatus Villigracilaceae; genus Candidatus Villigracilis; species Candidatus Villigracilis vicinus. The sequence continues at coordinate 380,674 of NZ_JADJDD010000001.1, read as the reverse complement.
AGGAACTTGTCACGCAAGGTGTAGTCGTAGATAACAATGCCGAGATCAAGGTTGCCAATAGATATAAATCTGAGCTCAACATCAAGACCCCCACTGTGGAACAAAAAGTATCTAATCTAAGCGGAGGCAACCAGCAAAAGGTTTGCCTCGGAAAATGGCTATTCGTCAAACCAAATGTTCTCATCCTTGACGAGCCAACGCGCGGCATTGATGTTGGCGCAAAATACGAGATCTACACCATCATGAGGGACCTCGTCCAGCAGGGCATGAGTATCATCATGATCTCTTCCGAATTACCCGAAGTGCTGGGTATGAGCGACAGGATCTACATCGTTGCATCTGGAAAGATTGCCGGTGAACTGTCTGCACAGGAAGCCACGCAGGAAAAAATCATGCATCTGGCGACGAACTAGGAGAATATAAGAATATGAATTTCTTCAGTACTGCACGAAAACTTCTGCAGCAAAATATCCGTGAATACGGCATGTATATTGCGCTTTTCGTGATCATGATCTACTTCACCATCATGACCGAAGGTACCTTTATTTCATCACGCAACATCGTGAACCTTGTCAATCAGACCGGGTACATCGCTGTACTTGCGGTCGGAATGACCCTCGTCATTATCATTCGTCATATCGACCTTTCCGTAGGCTTCCTAGCCGGTTTCCTGGGTGCCATTGCCGCGATCGCCATGGCAGACCCCAAAGTAGTTGCTGCTGGAATGAGCCTGCCTATATACGTGGTAATCCCCATGACACTTGGGCTTGGCATCATCGCCGGGTTGCTCACAGCTTTCCTTGTAGCGCAAATGAAAATCCCCTCCTTCGTCGCTTCGCTGACAGGGTGGTTGATCTATCGCGGCGCAATTTTGGTTGTCACTGAAAGCACCGGCACGATCATCATCGCCGATGACGCCTTCAATGCCATCGGGAACGGATTTATCCCGGATATTCCAGATATCGGCATTCTTCCCGGGGTTCATAAACTCACATTAATCCTTGGTCTCTTTGCGATCGTCATAATGATCTTTGGTGAATTCAATGAACGCAGAAAGAAACAAGCCTACGACTTCGAAACCCTGCCCATCGAAATGTTCATCATAAAGATTGTTTTTATTTCAGTGATCATTGGAGCCATCACCTGGATCCTGGCTGGCTATCAAGGTCTTTCGTGGACAGCCGTCGTTGTGTTGATCGTCGCCCTTCTCTACCATTTCATCATGTCTCAGACCGTGCTCGGCAGGCACATTTACGCCGTTGGCGGCAACCCTGACGCAGCCGAATTAAGCGGTATCAGTGTAAAGCGACTGATCTACATCGTCTTTGGCTCCATGGGCATGCTCTCGGCTCTATCAGGAATTTTATTCGCCTCCCGCCTTCAATCTGCCACCACCACTGCAGGGAATCTCTTCGAACTGGACGCCATTGCCGCCGCGTATGTTGGCGGTGTTTCAGCCGCAGGCGGCGTCGGAAAAGTCATCGGCTCCATCATCGGAGCCCTGGTCATGACATCCCTTACCAGCGGCATGAACCTGATGGGTATCGGTATTTCGTATCAATACATGGTTCGTGGTGCAGTGCTTGCTGCTGCCGTTATTTTCGACGTCGCCACTCGCAACACGGGTAAATAATCGACCTGCAAGACTAATATTTATTATGAATAGGAAAAACGAAACAGGGTCTGATATCAGACCCTGTTTCGTTTGAACAACATGAAAAAACACCCTCACGTAACAAACCCATTCCTCCTAACCGCCATATGCTTCTTTGCCTTCTTCATTTTTGGCGTCACCGATAATCTCAAAGGCTCCACCCTGCCCGCCCTGATGGCGGAAATGAATATCAACTACGGCACGGGCGGCAATATCTTTTTCGGTGAATACATTGGCTTTCTCATTGCCACTCTCATAGCAGGCATCCTCGCCGACCGCTTTGGACTCAAACTGGTTATCGTACTAGCTGGAATATCGCTGGCGATCGGCGTTAGCGGCTACAGTTCGGCACAAACCGCCTTTTTACTTTCCAGTTCATTATTCATCGTAGGTTTGGGCTTGGGCGCATTCGAACTGGGACCCAACGCCGTTATCGTCAGCCTGTACCATGAGCAAAAAGGGCTATACCTTAACCTTATGTCTGTCATGCACGGACTCGGCTCCATGCTCGCCCCATTGTTCGCGGGGCTATTGATCAACATGGGCACCAGCTGGCGCACGGTATATCGCTGGGACCTGCTGCTGATCTTGATATTCATTCTCGCCAGTGTATTCGTGCGCTTTCCAAAATCAGAAGAAAAAAACGCCCTCAATTTCAGCGGTATTACCAAGATCGCATTCAAACACCAATTACCTTATTTTTATGCAGCGATGCTCTTTTATGTGGCATCCGAGATCGGTCTGGCATCCTGGTTGGTGGTGTATCTACAAGACGAGCGCAATTTAAGTACGGTAACGAGCAACAATTATCTGGCGCTATTTTTTGGGTTACTTATGACAGGAAGGCTGCTTGGAAGTTTCATCGTCAAACGCCTTGGGTATCTTCGTGCAACTCTGATCGTATCCATTCTGGCTGTGTTAAGCATGGCGCTTGGCATCTTTACCAATAGCGTATTCCTGCCGCTCACCGGCTTGTTCTTTTCGATCATCTTCCCCACGCTAACCGCGGCCGCATCAGACGCAACACATGAAAACGTTAACACCATTCTTGGCGTGTTATTTACCTTCTCCGGTTTGGGTGGTGTAGTCGGTCCATGGCTGGTTGCATGGAGCAGTCAATATTTTGGCTTGCAGGTTGGCTTCATTGCCATCCTGCTGCTAACCGTCCTGACATCTGTATTTATTTTCATACTCAACCAAAGGAGTACGTATGAATCAAATTCTTAACTGGGGATTGCTCTCCACTGCGAAGATCAACCGAGCTTTGATCAAACCCCTGCGCGCATCCAAACGGACCCGGTTACTGGGTGTCGCTTCGCGAAGCCGTTCCGCCGCCGATGCCTACGCCAGTGAATGGGACATTCCGCGCGCATACGAAAGTTACGAAGCCATGCTCGCCGACCCTGAGATCGATGTGGTTTACAACCCATTACCCAATCACCTGCATGCAGAGTGGACGGTCAAAGCGCTGCGAGCCGGCAAACATGTCCTATGCGAGAAACCGCTTGCTCTCACCCTCGCCGAAGTGGACGCAATGATCTCCGCCTCAAACGAAACGGGCAAGATCGTGGCGGAAGCCTTTATGTATATACACCATGCCCAAACCTTAAAGGTAAAAGAGTTAGTGGATGGTGGAATAATAGGTAGACTGCAACTCATCAAAAGTGCTTTTACATTCACTCTTACACGCGAAGGGAATTACCGCTTTATCAAGGAATATGGTGGCGGCAGCTTATGGGATGTAGGGTGTTACCCCATCTCGTTTGCGCGAATGCTTGTCGGGGCAGAACCGGCTGAAGTGTTTGGCTGGCAGGTTTCGGGTCCGGGTGGAAGCGATGATTCTTTCTACGGGCAGCTTCACTTTGCCAATAATGTCTATGCGCAGTTTGATTGCGGGTTCAGTTCCCCTTTCCGCTCGTACATGGAAATTATTGGCACGGAAGGTATCATCAATATCCCCGCCCCTTTCAAGCCGGGATTAAAAAACGAGATTTACATCACAAAAGAGGGCGAACAGAAAACCTTAAAAATAAAGGGGCAGGAACTCTATCTTGGCGAAGTTGAAGATCTTTGCGACGCTATTCAGGTTGGTAAAACTCCGCGGGTTTCACTTACTGATAGCCGCGGCACCATTGCAACGATTTTGAAGTTATACGAGTCTGCGCAATATGGAAAACCCCTCACAATTCGATAGACTTTGTTTAACCCCGCAACTAAATCGAGGGCAAAAATCATAGGGCAAAAGCCTCCACCTGATTATAATAAAGCCACTATATTCTTTCAGATTGGAGGCAATACCATGTCAAGTGTAACGTACAACAATGTAATCAAAAGCTTCGGTGACGTCAGCGTCATCAAGCAACTCAACTTCAAAGTTGAGGATAAGGAATTTCTCGTTCTCGTAGGACCATCCGGGTGCGGTAAAACAACCGCTCTGCGTATGTTGGCAGGATTGGAAGAGATCACCGCAGGTGACATCATGATCGGCGATCGTGTAGTGAACGATGTTGCTCCGAAGGATCGCGACATTGCCATGGTATTCCAATCATATGCGTTGTATCCGCACATGTCGGTGTACGACAACATGGCGTTTGGATTGAAACTTCGCAAGACGCCAAAAGATGAAATCAAGAAACGCGTGAACGAAGCGGCGGAAATTCTCGACATCACCCACCTCCTTGACCGCAAACCCCGCCAGCTTTCTGGTGGTCAGCGCCAGCGTGTGGCGGTTGGGCGTGCCATCGTCCGTGAACCGAAGGTCTTCCTCTTCGACGAACCGCTTTCCAACCTTGATGCAAAATTACGCGTGCAGATGCGTGCCGAGATCAGCAAGTTGCACCAGCGCCTGCAAACCACATTTATTTACGTAACCCATGACCAGACCGAAGCCATGACCATGGCTTCTCGTATTGCGGTAATGAACAAGGGCATTCTCCAGCAATTGGACACCCCGCAGGCGTTGTACGACCGCCCTTCCAATCTGTTCGTTGCCGGGTTCATCGGTTCCCCCTCCATGAACTTCTTCCCCGCAAAGATTTCCGTCAACGGCGGCAAGGTGACCGTTGATATGGAAAACTTCAAAGTCCAGGTGCCGGACGCGCTTGCCGCACCGTACAAGAACATGGATGGCAAGAAGGTTGTTTTCGGCATCCGCCCGGAAAATATCCACGATCCTGAATTTGCCCCCGTGAATATTCATGGCGAAAAAGTTTCAGCCAAGGTAGACGTGACTGAACTGATGGGCAATGAAACATTCCTTTATCTCGTCAGCGGCAAGAACACCTTTATTGCTCGTGTGGATCCGCGCTCGCAAAAACGTGTTGGCGATGAAGTGCAGGTGATTTTTGATATGGACAAACTCCACATCTTCGATGTGGAAACTGAAGAGGCAGTTCGATAATTACATCAAAGGAGGTGGTTGCCACGCTGTAAATGCTCAGTTGCGTACGTCCTAATGGAAAATTTCTAAACGATTTCTAAAATATTTCAAGGAGAATTAGAGAATGAAAAAGCACTTGCTCGTGTTACTGAGCTTACTGGTGGTCGCCTCCATGGCTCTCGCTGCCTGTGGCGCCCCCGCTGAAGAAGTCCCCGCCACCGAAGCTGCTGCAACTGAAGCCGCCACCGAAGTTGCAACTGAAGCCCCCGCCGAACCCGTTACCATTACTTTCTGGGAACAGGAAGGCGAAGAAGTGGATGTCTTTATCGATCAGTTGATCGCCGACTTCCAGGCTGCGAACCCGAATATCACCGTTGAGCGCACTCACTATGAGAATGAAGCTCTTCGTGACCAGTTCCAGACCGCTTCCTTGGCTGAAGCTGCCCCGGATGTTGTTCGAGTACCTAGCGATTTCGCCGGTCCTTTCAGCACCCTCCAGATCGTTGCCCCAGTCGATCAACTCTTCGATCAGGCTTTTATTGAACAGTCCTTTGAAGGCGCTCTCGAAAACAGCAAAGTTGCCGGTACTTATTGGGGTATCCCCGATGGCTATGGCAACCACCTGATGTTGATTTACAACAAGTCCTTGATCGCTGAGCCCCCCGCCACCTTCGAAGACCTCATTGCCACCGCCAAAGAACTCACCACCGGTGATGTTCAGGGCTTCGCCTACAACCTCAATGAACCCTATTGGGGCGCTGGCTTCTACGGTTCATTTGGTGGCTGGCCTCTTGATGCCGAAGATAAACCTCAGTTCAACAACCAGGCATTCATTGACTACCTGACCTTCGTTGCCGCGCTCAAGACCGACGGCGTTGTCCCTCAGGAATGTGATTATGCCTGCGCAGACGCCATGATGAAGGAAGGCAAAGCTGCCATGATCATCAATGGTGACTGGTCCCTCGGCGAATACCAGACCGCTCTCGGTGAAAACTTCGGCGTTGCCCCCGTCCCCAGCATCAACGGCAATGCTTATACCGAAATGACCGGTAACAAGGCGTTCATGTTCTCAACCGCCGTGCTTGACGATGCTGCCAAGAAGGATGCTGTTGTCAAGTTCGTGACCTTCATGACCTCGGCAGAAGTGCAGAAGCGCTGGTTGGATGAATTCAAGCGCCTGCCCTCCAACAAGGAAGTTGCCAACGATCCCGCGATCTCCAGCGACCCGATCCTGGTTGCCTCCATGGCTGCTCTTTCGAACGGACGCGGTCAGCCTGCCGCCCCCCAGATGCGCTGCGCATGGGATGCCTGGCGCCCGAACCTCGAAGGTGTAATGGCTGGAACACTTACTCCTGAAGATGCCGCCGCCGCCGCTCAAGAAGCTGCTGACGCCTGCGTTGCCACCCTTGGCACCAACTAATTTGATCCAAGCTTGAACAAAAAGATGGGGAGCGGCAACGCTCCCCATCTTTGTATAAAACCCTACTTTCTAATTGCTAAGATATCGGGTATGTATTTTTTCACCTGCGAATGAGGGACCCAGAGGCTAACATGGAAAACGAAAATTTCTTAAAACGAAACCTCCCAACTATCCTATGGATAGCAGCTTTTGCATCAATATATTATGTTTTTTCTTCGTTGATCTCGCCATTTTCCGATGGGATTACCCTAAACACTACCATTATCCTAGACCGGCTGAAGGAAATAGGGAGTTTTCTGTTCGGCATTTTGGGCGGTCTTGCAATCATCGAAATTTATTTTTACCAGATCTTTTTCAGCGAACCTGTAAATCGAACGACAGCAATTATCACACGTACGATTCAAGCAGCTATGGGTTTTCTAACCCTGATTGTCATTCTTTATTTTTTCAACCTCACCGACCTTATCAAACTTGGAGATGGGTCTGTAAGCAAGTTTATTAGCGGACCCTTTGAGTGGTTAAGCAACCTGCAAAAATCGCTGATCGAAGCAAAAGTTGCGACTAAAGATTCGGCAGGCATGATCGCCGGGATTATTGCCGGGCTCGGATTTCTAGTTCTGTTCGGTGTGATCCAGCTCACCAGCAAGCCGCGAAACAGCCGTGTTGGACTCGCTTATCTGCTTATTCTCCCGGCATTGATTGGCGTCCTCTTTTTGATCGTGTACCCGTTTCTTTTTGAGATCAAACTTGCGTTTTCAAATGCATCACTTGGTACGCAGGCAACAAAAAATGCAGAATATGGTCTTATATATGGCTGGGAAAACTTAAAAACGCTCTTTACCGGACCTGTGGCAAAAGACGCGAAGTTTTTCGAGGTTTTTTGGCGCACAATTTTGTGGACCGGGATCAATGTGACCTTTCATGTTCTAGGCGGAATGGGGCTGGCCATATTACTCAATCGCCCACTCAAGTTCAAAGGCATCTACCGCACTTTACTGGTCATCCCCTGGGCTATGCCTGCCACGATCGCCGCAATGGCTCTGCGAAATGAATTTGACAATCAATACGGATTGTTCAACATTCTATTAGGAAATCTCAACACATGGCTGACGGCAGTTAGTCTCAATACTGAAAATATTATAGGTATCGGAAATACCTTTGCATGGCTGGCAGCGACCATTGGACCTGTCAGTTGGAAACAGGATCCATTTTGGGCATTTGTTTCCATCCTTATCGCGAATATCTGGCTTGGCATCCCTTTCATGTCCGTCATCATTCTCGGCGGCTTGCAAAGTATTTCGCAGGAATATTATGAAGCAGCCGAAATTGATGGCGCCACACGCTGGCAGCAATTTAGGAACATTACCCTGCCGCTTTTGCGCCCAGTGCTCACCCCGGCCATTATCCTAGGTGTGGTTTGGACCTTCAATAAGTTCGATATCATTTATCTGATCACGCAGGGAGGACCTCAGGAAAAAACGGATATTCTCGTATCCTCCATGTATAAGGCGGCGTTCCAGTTTTATAGATACGGTTTCACCGCCATGTTCGCACTTGTCATTTTCGCCATCTTGTTCGCTTTCACCCTTTTCTATCTCAGGGTCAGTGACGGACTTAAGTCCGCATCAGAATAAGGAGCAACCATCATGTCACCAAATCCCATTATTCGCTTCTATCGTTGGTTTTTCTTCCGCTCCCGCGGCGACAGCCCATTTAAAACTTTGATGATCCATGCCGCATTGATCGCTTCTTGCGTCATCGCTGTCTACCCTGCTTTGCGCGTTATCACCATATCCCTGCGCCCTGACGATTCGTTGCTTACGACTGACCTACGAATTGTTCCTGAAAATGCCACCCTGGATAATTACAAGGAAGTCCTTTTCGGAGCGCCGGAGAAAAACCGACAATCTGATTTCTTTCTGTGGATATGGAATTCTTTTTCAGTGGTTGCTGTCACTTCGATCATCAGCGTTATCCTTGCCGCGATCAGTGCCTACGCCTTTTCCCGCTTCAGGTTTCCCGGTCGCTCGGCTGGGTTGATATTCTTATTAACCACACAAATGATCCCGGCAGGCATGTTGCTGCTCCCTTTATTTATCATGATCGCCAAGTTGAAAATGATCAACACTTCACTGGGGCTCATAATTGCCTATGCAGTAACATCGGTCCCTCTCACGATCTGGACCCTCAAAGGGTACTATGACACGATCCCAGTCGACCTGGAAGAGGCTGCGCTGATTGACGGCGCAAGTCGCTTTACTGTTTTCACAAACATTATCCTACCGCTTTCCACCCCCGCCCTCGCGATCGCATTTCTCTTCTCCTTCATGGGCGGTTGGAGTGAGTATCTTGTTGCCCGTGTTGTTTTACAGAAGAACGAAATCTACACCTGGCCGCTTGGTATTTTTACTTTTGCACAGCAATTCACTGTCTCGTGGGGGCAGTTTGCAGCAGCATCTGTTCTGATCGCAATACCGGTCATGGCACTGTTCCTGTACTCCTCAAAGTGGTTGATCTCTGGATTAACGCTTGGAAGCGTAAAGGGATAAAGCAATTCGCACCCAATATTGGGCGGTCTTTTGACCGCCCTTTTTATACCCCGAGTCTTTGAATGTATCAAAAATTAATCAAATTATTTCTAACCATATCGATAATAATTGGATGCGTTCCCGCCTCTTCCTCAGCGGAAACGCATCCGGCGCCAACGATCACCACATCCTCCCAGGCTGGTACTGCCAACTGGTTGGGCAACACAGTTTTTTATGAAATCTTTGTGCGTTCCTTCTACGACTCCGGACGGGAATGGAGTCGGAGACTTCAACGGAATCACAGCGAAACTCGATTATCTCAACGATGGTGATCCGCAAACAAAGACCGATTTAGGCATTACCGGCATCTGGCTTATGCCCATCTTCCCCTCCCCTTCCTATCACGGATATGATGTCACAGATTATTATGGCGTCAATCCACAATACGGGACTATGGACGACTTCAAACACCTTGTAGAAGAGGCTCACAAACGAGGCATCCATATAGTCATCGATATGGTGCTTAACCACACCTCCGACCAACACCCATGGTTCAAAGAAGCAAAAAAAGATATTAATTCGCCCTACAGGGATTGGTACATTTGGAGTGAAACGAACCCGGGTTACAAAGGTCCCTGGAGCCAGGATGTCTGGCACCCATCGCTCACAGGGTATTACTACGGTATTTTTGAAGCCTTCATGCCTGACCTAAATTACACCAACCCGGAAGTCACTGCAGAAATACAAAAAATATATTCTTTCTGGCTCAATGATGTTGGCATAGACGGATTTCGGCTGGATGCAGCAAAACATTTGATCGAAGAAAATGCAATCCAACAAAACACCAATGCAACACATGAGTGGTATCAAAATATGTATCCTGCTTACAAAGAGATGAAGCCAGACTCTATGACCGTTGGCGAGCTATTTGGAGACAACATATCGGTAGCGTCTCGTTATGTGATCAAAAAGGAATTCGACCTCGTCTTCAATTTTCAACTTTCCAGCACGATCCTTCAGGCGGCGCAAACAGGGCGAGGTAAGAATGTCACTCGGGTACTCGAAACCAGTAATGCATTTTTACCCGAATATCAATACGCGCCTTTCCTAACCAATCATGATCAAAACCGGGTGATGAGTCAATTGCAAAACGACGTCCATAAAGCAAGGATCGCCGCTGCCATGATGTTGACCGCACCCGGTACGCCGTTTATTTATTACGGTGAAGAGATCGGCATGACAGGCGCAAAACCCGATGAAAACATCCGCCGTCCTCTGCAGTGGAGCAGCGATACAAATGCCGGTTTTACAACCGGACAGCCGTGGAGAACACCAGACTCTAACTTCAAAGAGGTCAATGTTGCCGGTCAAATAAACGACCCGGACTCTCTTCTTTCACTGTATCGCGATTTGGTACAACTTCGGGGAGCCCACTCTTCTTTGAGAACCGGTGATTATATTGTTCTAGATTGTAACAATCCGGCAGTTTATGCGGTGTTGCGTCACGATGACAGCGAAACCACCCTGGTGCTCATCAATCTGGACGATACTCCAATATCTGACTATATCCTTTCAGGTAAAGGGATTGAAATGGCAGATCTCGCTTACAGCGCATCTGCATTATACGGGGATGCGCAGGTACAAGGTCCGGTTGTGAAGCGTGGCGGGTTTGAGGATTATCACCCCGTCGATGTTTTGTCTCCATATTCCATTCATATTATAAAGCTCGAGCCTTAATTAAAAAATCCTAGACAACAAAGGTTTCTCATGAAAAACAGCCATCAGTTAATTCCTTCCGTCAAATTGATCCACCCTGAGTGGAGCAAGAATGCAACGATCTACCAGATCAATACACGGCAATTCACGCAAGAGGGTACGTTTCAGGCTGCTGAAAAGCATTTACCGCGTTTGAAAGAACTGGGTGTTGATATCCTTTGGCTCATGCCTATTCATGAGATTGGAAAAAAGAATCGCAAAGGTTCATTGGGCAGCCCGTATGCGGTGAAAGATTACTATAGTGTAAATTCAGAATTTGGCACGTTGGAAGACTTAAAACAATTTATTCGAGCGGCACATCAGCTGGATATGCGTGTGATCCTGGATTGGGTAGCCAATCATACTGCCTGGGACAACCTGCTTGTGGAAGAGCATCCTGAGTGGTATCACCGTGATTGGAAGGGTGAATTTCACCCTTCTCCCTGGCGTGATTGGGATGACATTATTGACCTGGATTATCAGCAGCCAGCGTTGCGCGAATATATGATTGATGCACTGAAATATTGGGTGCGTGATGTGGATGTTGACGGGTATCGTTGCGATGTGGCAGGATTTTTACCGACCGATTTTTGGAATCAGGCACGCCGCGAATTGGACGCCATCAAGCCGGTTTTTATGCTGGCTGAATGGGAATCGCGCGACCTGCACGTAGAAGCCTTCGATATGACGTACGGCTGGAGTTGGTACGACACCATGCACGCCATCGCCATGGGAAGAGCCAATCTAGATCCGCTTTTCACATACTATTCCCATAACGAGAAAGAATACCCTGCCGACGTAATGCGCATGTTGTTCGTAACCAACCATGATAAAAATTCATGGGAGGGAACCATGCATGAGGCGTTTGGCGATGCCCTCGAAGCGGTTATCGCCTTATCATTCACCAGTGAAGGGATGCCCATGATGTATAACGGACAGGAAGCAGGGGAACCCCGGCGGCTCGCCTTCTTTGAAAAAGACCCGATCACCTGGACAGAGCACCCCATTGGCTCGTTGTATAAAAAACTCCTGGCGATGCGCAAAAAGAACACCTCGCTTTGGAATGCAAAATGGGGCGCACGGATGATTCAGGTGATGAATTCTGCGCCAACCCAAGTCTTAAGCTTCGTGCGCCAGAACAGTTCAGATAAGGTGTTTGCTGTCTTTAATTTTTCAGCGAAAGCACAGAGCGTTACATTTAAGGACATGTTATTTCACGGCAACTATGTTGATTTCATAAGCGACAAGAATGTCCTAATGAACGAGACGAGTCATCTGGACCTCGCGCCCTGGGAATATCATATCTTTATCAAATAATCTTTCAGTACTGTGGCAGGGCAGTTTTCACTGAAACACAATAAATTACGAGTACATTTTGCCGATATAATTGCAGTTCGCTTTACGCCCCCCGAACGGATTAAGCGACAATTTTTCAAGATTGGCACGCAAAGTGCATTATCTAATCAAAATCAGAGGAACATACATGACCACACCCGAATGGGTAAAAGACGCTGTCTTTTACCAAATCTTTCCCGATCGTTTTGCTAAGAGCAACGAACTTCCCGATCTTGGCTTCGAAGCCTGGGATAGCGCCCCAACGTACCATGGTTTCAAAGGCGGAGACTTATATGGTGTAATTGAGAAACTAGATTATCTTCAAGATCTTGGAATCAACGCGATCTATTTCAACCCGATCTTTGCATCGGCATCCAATCACAGATATCACACTTATGACTATTATCAAGTGGATCCGCTGTTGGGTGGAAATGAAGCGTTCAAAAAACTATTAAATGCCGCTCACAAGCGCGGCATTCGGGTGGTACTGGACGGCGTATTCAACCATGCATCACGCGGCTTCTGGCAATTCAATCACGTCCTGGAAACCGGTGCAGATTCGCCATACAAAGACTGGTTTCACTTTGATGAAGAGCGCCTGAAAGGGCACAAACATTGGGGAACCTTCCCATCTCACCATGAACAGAAATTACTACAACATGAAGACAGCCTGACCGCCATTGGCTATCGCGCCTGGTGGAACCTGCCTGCCCTGCCAAAATTCAACACCAATACGCGTGCTGTGCGCGAGTTTCTGTTCGATGTGGCTGAATACTGGATCAAGTTCGGCATCGATGGCTGGCGGCTGGACGTCCCCGGCGAGATCGATGACGACGATTTCTGGCGCGAATTCCGCCGCCGGGTGCGAGCCATCAACCCAGATGCGTATATAGTCGGTGAGATCTGGCACGAGGCACAACGCTGGCTGCAAGGCGACCAGTTCGATGCAGTAATGAATTATCTCTTCACCGCCGCCTCATTGAACTTTTTCGCCGGGTCGCATTTAAACATGGATGTCATCCGCCATGCGGGCGGGATCAAGGATCGTGTCCATCCAATGCATGCAAAACAGTTTGCCGATGAAGTAGAACGTATACTTAATTTATATCCAGAAGACATCACCTATTCCCAACTTAACCTTCTGGACAGCCACGATATGCCACGCTTCCTTTCTTGCGCCAGCGGCGATAAAGACTCTCTCAAAATGGCATGGCTATTTCTGATGACCATGCCCGGCGCTCCCTGCATTTACTACGGCGACGAAGTCGGTGTAGACGGCGGGCATGACCCGGATTGCCGCAAGGCGTTTCCCTGGGATGAATCAAAATGGGATAATAACCTGCGCGAAAATGCCAAGGCATGTATTGCTCTACGTAACAGCCAAAAGGCATTGCGTCGCGGCGCATACAAATGTCTGTATGCAGATGATGACACCATGGCGTACGCTCGCACACTCAATGATGAAACGATTGTCGTGGCATTCAACGCGTCCAATACGTCAAAGTCTTTTGAATACCACTTTGAAAAGAACCCTCGAACACTGTATGGAAACCCGGAAATTTCTGGAAACCAGATAACACTTCCACCACGTAGCGGGGTTGCCCTAAAGTAAGAAAATGTAAAAAACAACAGCAGAACGGAATTTGGATAATCCGTTCTGCTATTGAAAATTCGTAACAAGTTTATTATCAAGAAATCAATAGCCGCATACATAGCACATTTCAAATGTGCTCAAAAAATAATCTATTATGCCTGCAAAATGGGAGGACAACTACGACCTGCAATACTAAAAATATTTTCATTTCCCAAAAGCTCAAATCCAGTATCAAAAATAAAAATCTCAGGAGGAATCAATATGAAAACGACCCATTCTAGGTTATGGCTGGCGAACACATCGTTGTTCGTCCTCAGCCTTGCTTGTTCAACATTTGCACCCGAGCCCACAGCCACACCACTTGCCACCATAACCAATACCGCCTTGCCAACCCAAACATCCACACCACGCCCAACAAAAATCCCAAAAACACCAACAGTAACAGCTGTGCCATTTGGAACAGCTGTACTTAACGATGAATATGAAGTTGATATCGTTAAAGTCCGTAAACTCGGAAGCGTATATGCGGATAATAGTCATCAATGGTTTGCGAACGATGGCTACCTTTTCCTGGAATTAGGCGTAAAAGTTACCAACAAACGAGGAACGCCCGTCAGCATCACTTGGAGTGATATCTATACATTTCAAGGAAGGGGGACTAAATACTACCCCAATTGGGGCGGGTACAAAGAGGCAGAAATGGGCGCAAATCTCAATCCAGCCGATATCTCCTTCAAAGAAATAACAGATGGGGATGAAAAAATAAAATATTCTGAGGTTCTATTCTTGCGAGTGATCTGGACCGTTAAAGATAGCAACCCATCAAAAGTGTTTTTCGGCTTTGGCACTTCGCCATTAATTCAAGTGATTGTTGATTAAATTGCTTCAGCTATTGTATGTCTAGGCATCCTGGTGGTTATTTCGTCAGAGGTAATTCAAAAGTAAAAATTCGCACTTGGATTGCTCAAGAAACACTTTCTCAAGCAGGAAATAATAGAAGAAAAGCCAGGTGAAAACGCCTGGCTTTTGATTTTTAACACCAGTACATTTGGGCGTCAAAAATCTATCGATTTTGGCACGTTTTATGCAATAATAAGGCGAAATAAGTCCTGAATTCCTCACAATTACTTTATAGATTGGAAAAAGAAACCTCAACCCTATGGACAGGCACACCGAAACTCGACTCGCTAAAGCCGCATATAGATGGCTTACCGTTTCGCCAATTCTCACTATTAGCACACTACTCCTTATTACTTCTCTTGATTTTGGCAGTGCCATTTGTGAGAATAGCCCACTCATCTGCGACTCTAATGCCCGCACTTATATCGGGATTGCGATCGGTATAATCGTTTCCGCCTGTTGGCATCTCATCCTTCTTCAGTATGTAAATAATCAAGAAAGCGAATTCGTCCGCAGACATGGTGGCAGGGCACTAACTCATGCCGGCATTCGCACAGGCATCGCCTTAATTGGACTCGGGTTGGATTGGTCAACGTCTGCAGATGGTTCTTTTTCTTGCGTTACCGTCATTGCTTTAATGATCGCCTGGGTAATAAATTTTTCCCAATCCAAAAAATGGATCGAAGCAGACTTTGCCCAGGACGACCCAAGTGAGTCCGAACAGCTTGAAAACCAGGAATACACAGACGACGTATCCACCGAAGCCGTCGCGATGGAGAATTCGAATATGAACGAGATCGATCCGCACAAACCCGAAGACATCCTCAATGATCTATTGGAAAAACTACGCAGCATTGATGATGTAAACATCTTCCATGCCATCGCCTCTTTAAAAGAATTAAACTACAGCAGCGAGGCGATTCGCAACCAGCTGGAAACGCTTGCCGCTCGAAGCGACAACGAAGATATTCGCAACGATGCACTGGCTTTACTCAACTTACCGTCAAATCGCGCTGTGCAAAAGCACTTTAGCTCAAGTAAACTGGACCGTGGTTTTCGATTCACCTTGCTGCAAGAGATTGACGAATGGGAAAAGAAGCATCTCATATCGAAGCCCAACGCAGACCTTATTCGCCGCCGCTATGATTTCGACTTCAACCCTGCCCCGACCGAAAAGCCTCAGACTCAGCCAAAATCTGTAACCGCCCAACAAAGCACACCAACACCGCAAGCCCCTGCCTCTCCCCCTGCCCCGGCAGAGCCGCGCCTATCCCTGCTGCAAACACTGACCAGTGAAGCCAGCATTAAGATATACCTCTATCTTGGTGCGTTCTTTGTCATTGCGGCAGCCTCCATTCTGGGTGCCGTTGTACCTGAGCTGCGGCTTCCCATCCTGATCATTGGAACCGTCATTTTTGGCGGGCTCGCCGTTGCCATCAAAAAACGACTTCCTCAACCAAGCTTTGCTCTTTTCATTGTTTTCTCCTTCCTTCTACCCATCACTGCAAACAGCCTTGAAGAAACCCTGCGGCAAGCCTTCAATCTCACAACTGATTTTACAGATGCATACTGGGGCGTCATTTTTGTTTTGATGGCGGTTGTTTGGGTCGGCAGCACCTGGTTGTACGAGTCACGTCTCTTTTCCCTTACCGCACTCGGTTCATTGATCCTTGCCTGTTTCCGCGTCGGTGACTTATTCGAAGCAGAAGCTGCCTACTACACTCTGTTGACAGGTCTAACCACCCTCACTGGTTTGGCAGGAACCTGGCTTCTCAAAAAATGGAAAGACGATAAGTTCGCACTACCCCTTTTTCTTGCATCACAACTTCTTCAAGGTATAACTCTGGCAGTTGCGCTTGGAGTTTTTGGAGTAAACACGTTCGAGCCCTCTAGTAACAATCTGTTAAATCTTGTGACCCTTGCCACATGGATGGTTGGAACGGTTTTCTACCTTTTTTCTGAATTTTTATATCCATTCTTTGCCTTCCCCTGGCTGACAGCCGCAACGTTCATTCCGATGCCCTGGTTGGCAGCGACCGCCTTCGATCTTGAAAGCCTTGGATCTTCCTTGCTGTTATTTAGTTGGGGCAATATCCTGGCAGTAACCAGCGAACCGGTCAACAAGCTGGAAAAAATAAAAAAATATGGGCTGCCCATCTTAATGGCAGCCATGCCAAGCCTTGCACTGGGAATTTTCACCGGTTTCGTCCATGCAACCTGGATGGGGTTGATTGCAGCCCTCGGAGTTGCCATTCTCTTTGCGGTTCTTCACGTCCTGCAAAATCGCTGGTGGCTATGGACATTGGCTCTGATCAATTTTGTTATTGCATATTTCGCCTTCTTCCAATTGGAATTGATTCAGAAGCTTGATATCTTCTTTGGCTACCAACTGGTTGGGATCACCCTCCTGCTCCTCATCCCAGACCTGCTCCTGAAAAAAGACTGGTCTCTCGCCCTTCAATGGCGGTTACCCCTGCGGACTATTGGTGCCGCATTCCTGTTCATAGCAAGCACAGTTCTATTTACTCAAGAAAACAGCGGACATATCGCCATAAACTACTTTGTGCTTGCAGTTTTCGTTGCAACATATGCGCTCGCCTATCGAAATTCATACCTGGCATATCTACCTGCAACCTACCTGGCATTAACCATCGTGTACGCTCTTAATGCTTTTGATATCGATGCCTGGCTTCCAGCTTTAACGTTGTTGGCTTTTATTTACTACGTCATTGGCATCGCGCTTCGCAACCATTACAAATGGGGCGATGTGCTTCGAACCAGCGGAATGGCTCTCGGTACACTCATGTCGTTTGTCGTATTGAGTATGACAAAAGAAACCGGCGGCTGGTACGTTTTGGGCTTGGGCTTGCTGTTCATATCGGAAACCTATTTGCGAGGCAACGGCTGGTTCGAAATAGGAGCACCTGCTCATTTCACCATTGGTATTTATCTCATCCTGCATGACTTCAAAGTTGAGCAAGTCTCTTATCATTTACTGGCTTACTCTCTTATTTGGCTAATATCAGATTTACTTACTCACCTTACGTTTAGAATCCCAGACCCATGCGGGTCATCGTTCGCTTTGTTGGCGGAATTCTTTCGCTGATCAACTTCGCCTTTCTCTTCGTTGAAACAGATATTTGGGTCCCCGTTATTGGATTTGGAATTTACACGCTTCTTTTCCTAACGATCAGTCTGCTCTATCGCCAACCAAACCTGCTTTACACTTTCACTGCTTCTTTGCCGCTTTTCGTTGCATTCCTCTTCCGTGCAGTTAACATCACCCAATGGATCCACCCTGTCATTATTGTGGCAGTCATGTATTACACCCTTGGAACGATTTTTCGGGCAAAAAACCGCGCTACAGGCTGGGATCTATCTCTGCTATACAGCGGTCTTGGTGTAGGTGTCATAGTTTCGATAAGCGCACCCATTCTCGGCGGGTTGGATGCGTCCATTCCCGTGGCGATTGCCGCCACACTCTGGGCAGCCGAGGCATATATGCGCCGAAATGCCTGGTTGGCATTCCCTGCTAACAGTTTGTATCTGCTCGCGTACTTTATCATCCTTTTTGAGTTGAACGTGGATGAGCCGCAATTCTTCTCCATCGGCACTGCTCTCCTTGGGTTGATGCAACATTATTTATTAACACGTGCCAAAAGCACAACCGGCGCCTTCCTGACGGGTATGTTCTCGCAACTCGTCCTGTTGGGTACAACCTATATTCAAATGATTGGCAGGAACGACTTAAGCTACTTCTTCCTGCTCTTTATCCAGTCCCTTGTGGTTTTGGTTTATGGCATTGTCATCCGCTCGCGCAGTCTTACCTTCTTCCCGATCGGATTCGTAGCTCTGGGGGTAGTGACAGTGGTTTATAGCGCGCTGAAAGATATCGGCACCATTTTTGTCATTGGCTGCACAGGCATTCTTCTTCTCATGCTTGGTATAACTGCTGTTTTACTGCGAGAACGCATTTCCAAACTTGGCGAAAAACTAAGTGACTGGCAATCCTAGAAACGAGATCTAAAACAATTCAAAGCGAGTTAAACGTATGTCTGAATCAAATTATCGCACCATGGAACGAATGCTCGCCCATGGTGCGATAATTACTTTACTCCAAACAAAAGAAAATTACTAAACTCCCCAGACTGCCTTTGCCAAATCCGGCAGGATCTCACCGGATTTTCCGTGAAAAGCGAAATCAACCTTGGACGTAAGCGGAGTTGGCTCGGCGTTGATCTCAACGACCACGGAGCCATTGTTTCTAGCTGCATAAGCCAGAGAGGCAGCCGGTTGCACCACACCAGAGGTACCGATCGAAAAGTAAACATGACAGGATCGTGAGGCTTTTACAGCCGCTTCCAGTTCAGCCCGCGGCAGGGCTTCTCCAAACCAGATCACATCCGGTCGTAACATCCCCCCACAAACCACACATAAAGGAACTGATTCCGTATCATCGCCCCAGGTTTCGGTGAAGGTTCCACACTCGGCACAGCGAACGCGCTGAATATTCCCATGAAGCTCAAGTACATTTCGACTCCCCGCAAAACGATGCAATCCATCCACGTTTTGAGTGATGAGTGTAAATGCCGGAATTCGGTTTTCCATCTCGACCAGCGCATAATGCCCGGGGTTGGGGCGCACACCTTTGATAGCTTCACGCCGCCAGGCATACCAATCCCAAACAAGTTTGGGGTCACGAGCGAATGCTTCTGGAGAAGCAAGGTCTTCCGGTTTATATTGAGCCCAAAGCGCATCCTGCGCATCACGGAAGGTACGAAGTCCGCTTTCCTGTGAAACGCCTGCGCCCGTCAAAACGACCACACGGGTTGCAGAAGTTAGGAAGCGAATAAAGTCAACGGGAAATTCCATCAAGGTTTTACTGTAGCTGAAGTTGGTGTTGGTGATGGGACACATTGCAGCATTTTGAGACGCTCTTTAAAGATATCGGTACGCCCAAGTTCTGCTCCAGATTTGGTGGTGGAAACAATTTGATACTCGATCCAGGAAGTATCGAAGTACTTGTCTTCAAGCATTTGAATTGACGACAAGTCATGGATAAATGTACCGGCACCAAGCGGGATCATGTCTATTTTTGTCCATTTGGCAGCACGTGCCGCTTTGAGGCTCTTAAACCGCACGAATAACAACACATATTCAGCCTTGGTGGGGTTATCCACCTGCGCCATGATGCGGACAACTGACGGTTCACAATTCCCTGTTTTGTAGATCTCGGTTAATGATAAAGTAACCGATGAAAAACCTTCCATCTTTACAGGAGGAGGTAGTGTATTTAAAGTGACTACTGGCGGAGGGGCAGTAAAAGTAGCCAAAGGGGTGTCTGTGCCTTGCGGGGTGGCGGTCTTATAACCGATCAAAGTTGGAGTAAGGGTAAAGGTTAGGGTTGGCAAAACCGGCGTCTCCGTAGGAAGAGGCGTGGCTGTATCAGTTTGGGTTGGCGC
This sequence comes from Candidatus Villigracilis vicinus, assembly GCF_016702885.1. Taxonomy (NCBI): domain Bacteria; kingdom Bacillati; phylum Chloroflexota; class Anaerolineae; order Anaerolineales; family Candidatus Villigracilaceae; genus Candidatus Villigracilis; species Candidatus Villigracilis vicinus. The sequence continues at coordinate 360,647 of NZ_JADJDD010000001.1, read as the reverse complement.
GGGGGTGGGTGTCTCCGCTGGGGCAAAGGAGCTCAACGAACAAGCCAATGAGAAAAGAGCGAAGAAGAGCAGGGAGGTTATTTTTTTCATGGTTTTTTTGTTTTAGGGGTCGGGGTGGTTTTTGGTTTTGGGGTGGTTACAGGGCAGCCCTTAAGTGGTGTCAGGCAGGGACAAGGGTACATTTCAAATGCTTTTTCAAAGATTTTGGATCGACCGATCTCTTCCCCTTCAATGTTGGTTGCAACAAGTTGAAAATATACCCACGAACGTAAATAATGATCGTGCCCATCAAGCTCACTTCCGATGATCTTGTGGGTAAACTCACCTTGACCACGATCCAGCATAACATTGCCATTCGTCCAGGGGGTGTAATCTTCATCTTTGATATCTTTTACACGCGTAAAGATCAGAACACTAAAGACTTCTTCAGGGTCTTCCACTCTGGCTGTAATGCTTACGAAGTTTGGGGTGCAGCCGCCCCAGTAGATCTTCTTTGGCGAATACGTTATAGATAAAAACCCCGCACCAGGGCTTGAAGAAGTAGGCGTACGAAATGGCGTAATGGTCTTGCCATCCACATAGATCACGAACGGTGTAAACGTAGGCTGGTTCAGATCCTGGGTCGAAATACGCACGATCGTAGCGGAGGGACGCGGAGTTGGCGTAAACGTGTTCGTCGGCGTATCGATCGGGGTGAGAGTGACGGTCCGTGTGGGAGTCGGCTCTGGCGTTTCTGCAGCAGGAAGACAAGCCGAAAGAATAAGGCACAAAACCACGAACGTGAACCATGCGCGTATTGAAGGCATCATCCCGCTATAATACTATGAAATCCATTCCTGTGATTTTCGATTATGAAATTAATAGAAGCTTATTCCTGAACGCATTAATAAAAAGGCTTATGCGGAAGCACCAGAGTAATTCCGCAGCCCAATTACCCAGACCGTTCTTGCCAAAGCGAACAACAGCATGGTCAAAGCAAGCGCTCCCAGCCAGGTTTGAAGGGTCAGCCGCCCAGTGAGCGCTTCGGCAGGAACAGTAACTGCGAAAGCCACGGGGACGAGAAAGGTCAAGCCATAGCGCAACCAGTTGGGGTAAATATCCACGGGCCAGCGCCCGGCAGCATACAATCCGGTGAAAAGGTCGGCAATCTCATTGATGCGCACGAACCAAAAAGCGGTGGAGGTGATGATAAGCCAGAAACAATACAGCATTACAGCACCCATGATCAATGCGGTAACAAATCCTAGCAGTGTCCAGATATTTACTGGCAGGCTTAATTGCACCAGCGCAACAATTATCACGATCATACCTGTAACCACATCCACCAATTGCCATAAGCGAAATTCGCGCACACTGACGAACAATTGCGCGTCGGCGGGCTTGGTCAAGGCGAAATCAAGCGTCCCTTCCTGAATGTCTTCCATCAACCGCTCCATATTCGGTTGGATCGCCGCCCGGATCACTCCCCCCATCATGACAAAAATTCCCATTACCGCAAGCAACTCCGGCTTACTCCACCCGCCCAATTCAGAAGTCTGTGTAAAGATGAGTCCAAGTCCAATGAGTCCGGTTGCAAGAGCAATAAAAGTCTGCAAGACCTGAATAAACAGATTGGCGCGATATTGAAATTCATTCATGATCTCAATTCGCAGGTAATTGAATGCGATCCGCAAGCCGCGCATATCAACCTCCTACCGCGGAAAAGCGGTGAATCCCAGCTTTCCACATGATATTAACGGCACCCAATCCCAGCACAACCCATAGCAATTGCATTCCCAGCCCGCCAAATAACTCATTGACAGACATGGAGCCGACCAGGGTTTCGATCGGGAAACCAAATGTCCAACGGAAGGGAAAATACCAGGCTAGTTTCTGTACCCATTCCGGCATGAGCGAGAGCGGCACCAACCGCCCGGAAAGGATCAACTCGGCGGCAAAATATAGCTCATACAAAGCGCTAACTCGTGTGGTCCAAAACGTAATCATACCCAACAGTGACAAGGTCATAGTGCGAATTAAATAAGCCAGCCAGATCGCCACAAAGAAAACCACACACTCCAGCAAAGTGGGATGCAGGTCGGGTTTGAAGATGAACGAAAGGATAACGGCAAGCGGCAGCCACAGTAAAATTTCGATCACTTTTGCACCAGCAAAATAGGCAACATCCTCGTGTAACGGGTGGATCGGTCGCAGCAGATTTATGACCAGCCTGCCATTGCGGATCCGGCGCTCCCAACCGTAAGGTGTGTAAACCAGATTCATGTTGCGAACCAATGTCCAGACGATGTAATACGCGGCAAAAGCGCCGGGAGTATAACCGCCGACACTACCGCCTTGCTGCCGCGCCACCGTGGACCATACCACCATGTAAATAACAGGCTCGGCGATCATGCCAATGATGAAAAAATAATTGGCGATTGGGTATTGAAGCTGTATCAACACCGCATTCCTTATCTTTGCAATATAAAATTCAAAGTATCTCTTCATTACCCCTCTTCTGATTTTGTTGCAAAGACAGATTCTATGACATCTTCAATAGGTGCAGCTTCAACCGTCAAGTCATCTACAGACAGGTCGTTTAGCAAGCGGGTTGTGACGGCAGATGTTTTTTCTCTGGGCACCCGCATCACCACCCGCGCGCCATCGGTAGAAATAACCTCACCATACTCGCTCAGGTCAATCGTGTGATCTTCAAGAGTAAACCCTACCGTTTTAAAAGCGGAAAATTTTTCAACAAGCGCAGAAAGTTCACCGTCGAACAATAATTGACCGTGATGGATGACAATAACACGCTTACACAAAGCCTCCACATCTGCCATGTAATGACTGGTCAACAGAACTGTCGCACCATAACGCTGGTTATATTCAGCAATGAAAGAACGGATGCGTTTTTGCATGACCACATCCAAACCAAGAGTGGGTTCATCCAGAAAGAGGACTTTGGGTTTATGCAGCAGTGCCCCCACGATCTCCATTTTCATCCTTTCACCCAATGAGAGGTTCCGGATGGGCTTTTGCATGAGGTCCTTCAGGTCGAGCAATTCAACGAACTCATCCTTGGTGCGCTGGAACTCTGACATGGGAAGGCTGTACACAGCGCGATGAAGATCGAACGAATCAACTGCAGGCAGGTCCCAGGCAAGTTGATTGCGATTTCCCATCACCAATGTGATCTGACGCAAAAAATCATGGTCGCGCCGAGAAGGCTCATACCCAAGCACTGAAGCCTTGCCTGCGGTCGGGTAAAGAAGCCCGCTAAGCATTTTGAGTGTAGTGGTTTTACCAGCTCCGTTCGGACCGAGAAAACCGACCACTTCGCCGGGTTGGATATCAAAGGAAATTCCATCCACGGCTTTGACGGTCTTAAAAGTTCGGTTGAACAATCCTTTCACTGCGGCTTTTAAGCCCGCATCACGCTCGGGGACCTGATAATGTTTGGAAAGACCAGCAATCGAAACAACTGAAGGCATATAGTTTCTCCGTGTCAAAATAATTGAAAATTCTTTTTACCTACCAGTAAAATCACAACCCACCCATAAGAATATTGAAAAAAAGTGTATCATACTAAAAAACGAGCTGCAAGTTGATATCTCTGCGAACGCAGAATTTCTACAAGGAGTCCATGAATAAATTGGAAATTGAGGCTGAATTGGATGAAACACATCGCCGCTTTATTGCGCTGGTTGAATCCATTCCTGAGGTAAATTACCCACTCCCAACAGATAACCCGGTATGGACAGTGGGCGATATCCTTTTTCACATTACACTGGGTCCACGGGCAATTGCCCTGGAAGTGTGGATGATCGTCCACGCGCGCGGATTATTTGGGGTTATTATGCGGCATTTCCCCTCCCGTCTGTTTAACTCGGTCAACGCCTGGTTCGGGCGCGGGCGGAATCAACGAGTCAGCCGTCAGGGTTTGCTCAAGGCATATGGGAAGGCGCATACAGCCATAAAGTCCGGGTTGAGGCGGACGCGGGAGGAGGATCTGGGTAAATCGGTGGTGTATCCGTCCGATTTTGTGTCAGATCTGGCTGGCGAGGTCACACCGGAGCGTCTTTTTCGGTATGTAAAAGGGCATTTTGAGGCTCATGAGGGGCAATTACGGCGGGATTTTCTGGTATAATTTTCGCCCGTGACTGGTCCTGCCCTGTGGTTTATCGCTACGGACATGGAGACCTGCATAGTCTATTAGAAAGGAGACGCATACGTCATGCCCCTCGCAAAGGAAGTTAAAACGAAGGCGATCGACGATTTTCATCGTCATGAGAAGGACACCGGTTCACCCGAGGTTCAGATCGCCATCCTTACCAACCGCATCACCCAGCTGACCGAGCACCTACGCAACAACAAGCAGGATCAATCCTGCCGCCGTGGTTTGCTCAAGATGGTCGGACAGCGCCGTCGCTTGCTCACCTACCTGCGCCAAAGCAATTATCAGGCGTACCTTAGTGTGACCGAACGATTGAACTTGCGCCGCAAGTAATAGTAAAACCAGACCTGACAGGTTTTCGAAACCTGTCAGGTCTTATGTTATAAAACCCGCCGTCAGGAATTGAATAGCGCGAACAACTCGTTTGTTCCCACTCTTCAGTCCCTGACCCGCAGGCGGAATTTTTTAGGGGCGGATCGTCATCTGCCCAATTAGGAGACAACTAAATATGAACCCCGAAGGTAAACGTTATTCAGCCGTCGTTGGAAACAAGACGGTCACCATCGAAACGGGTCGCCTCGCCGGACAAGCTGGCGGCGCGTTAACCATTGCGATCGAAGATTCGATCGTGTTCGCATCCGCCACCATGGGCGGCGTGCGCGACGGCATTGACTTTTTCCCATTAAGCGTGGAATTTGAAGAGAGATTGTATGCGGGAGGAAAGATCCCCGGCTCTTTCTTCCGCCGTGAAGGGCGCGCCTCTACGGAGTCGATCCTCACTGCAAGATTGACCGACCGACCTCTGCGCCCGTTGTTCCAGGATGGCATGCGCAACGAAGTGCAGGTCATTATGTACTCGTTCTCAGCCGACGGTATTAACCCGCTTGACATCCTCGCCATCAACGCGGCTTCTGCTGCGATCATGATCTCAGACATCCCCTGGGGCGGACCCGTGGGCGCCGTCCGCATCGGACGTGTAAACGGCGAATTCGTCGTCAACCCGACCTTTGCTGAGATCGAAGCCTCTGACCTCGACCTGAGAATCGCCGGTACCAAAGATGCCATCCTCATGGTGGAATGCGGCGCGAACGAGATCCCCGAAGATGTGATGGTTCAGGCATTGGAGCTTGGACACAAGTCCATTCAGCCGATCATTGACTTGCAACTGCAAATGGCTGCCGAGATCGGCAAGCCCAAGCGCGAAGTAAAACTGCACCTGCCCAGCGACGAAGTCAAAAACAAAGTTTTCGCCCGCGTCAGCGGACCGATGAACGAATTGCTCGACAAGCCGCTCTCCAAGGTTGAGTTCTACACCGGCATGTCCACCATCAAGGAAGCCGCCGAAGCCGAATTATGCACCGTTCCCGAAGGTGGCAATGCCGCCGACTATATGAAGGTCAACGAATTCCGCGAAGGCTTTGAAATGGCGGAGCAAGCTGTTGTCCGCGAGCGCATTTTGAGCATGGGCAAACGCCCCGATGGACGCAAGCCGACCGACATCCGCCCGATCTGGTGTGACGTGAACGTCTCACCCCGCGCGCATGGAACGGGTCTGTTCACCCGCGGCGAGACGCAGATCCTCTCCTTTGCCACCCTCGGCACTCTCGGCGAAGCACAGGAACTGGACAACCTCTCCCCGATCAAGACCAAACGCTACATGCACCATTACAACTTCCCGCCCTTCTCCACCGGCGAGGCAAAGCCCCTTCGTGGTCAGAGCAGGCGCGAGGTCGGGCACGGAGCGCTGGCAGAACGCGCACTGGAACCTGTGCTGCCCATCGAAGAATCCTTCCCGTACACCATCCGCGTCGTGTCTGAGGCGTTGTCTTCCAACGGCTCAACCTCGATGGGTTCGGTCTGCGGTTCGACCCTGGCGCTCATGGATGCAGGCGTGCCGATCAAGGCTCCCGTCTCTGGCGTGGCGATGGGTCTCATTACCGACGACTCTGGTCGTTACCAAATTTTGACCGACATTCAGGGCACCGAAGATCACCTCGGCGACATGGACTTCAAGGTCGCTGGAACGTCTGCGGGCATCACGGCTTTGCAGATGGACATCAAGATCAGCGGTCTGAGCACTCAGATGATGAAAGAAGCACTCGAACAGGCTCGTGTTGCCCGCATGTCCATCATGGATAAGATGCTGGCTGTCCTCGCTGAACCGCGCAAGGAACTCAAGCCGCATGCTCCACGCATCATCACCGTCAAGATTCCGATCGATAAGATCGGCGCATTGATCGGCCCCGGCGGCAAGAACATCCGCGCCCTGCAGGAAGAGACCGGCGTTAAGATCGACATCGAAGAAGATGGTACTGTTTACATCGCTTCGACCAACAGCGCTGGCGCAAAGATCGCACAGGAACGCATTGAAGGACTGGGCGAATCGGCTGTGGCTGGCAACATCTACACCGGCAAAGTCGTGCGCGTGGAAGCCTTCGGCGCCTTCGTGAACATTATGCCCGGCGTGGACGGACTCGTTCACATCTCTCAACTTGACAGCGAACGCGTCGAAAAGGTTGAAGATGTTTGTGTAGTCGGCGACGAGCTGACCGTAATGGTCACCGATGTGGATGCAGGCGGCAAGGTGCGCCTCTCCCGTCAGGCTGTGCTCGAAGGCTGGACACTTGAAGAAGCCCGCGAAAAGGATAAGGGCGGTGGAAGTCGTGGCGGCGGTGGACGCGGTGGTCCACGCGGCGGCGGTGACCGAGGCGGTCGTGGCGGCGGAGATCGTCGCGGCGGCGGTGGCGGTGGACGAGATCGCCGCTAACCAACGTTGAACCCCAGACTTCCGAGGTCTAACCGGCTTCGGAAGTCTTTTTGTCGATTATGTACTCTGTTGGAGTATCACCAAACAGAGCGGTTGAAGAATATGCAAAACGAAACAACACCTGAACCTACCTCCCCCATTTCCGCGCGGCGGACTTTTGCGGTCATCTCGCATCCCGATGCCGGGAAAACCACATTGACCGAAAAATTACTTCTCTATGGAAACGCCATCGAATTGGCAGGCAACGTCCGTGCGAGAAAGAATCAACGCGCCACCACATCCGATTGGATGGAGATGGAACGTGAACGCGGAATTTCCATCACCTCGACCGTATTGCAATTCCCCTATCGCGGTCACATCATCAATCTGCTCGACACGCCCGGACATCAAGACTTCTCTGAAGACACGTACCGCACCCTCTCTGCTGTAGACTGTGCCGTGATGGTCATCGATGGCGCAAAAGGCATTGAGCCGCAAACCCTGAAACTTTTTGAAGTCTGTCGCAAACGCGGCATCCCCATCTTCACCTTCATCAACAAGATGGACCGCCCCGCCCGCGATCCGCTCGACCTGCTGGATGAGATCCGCAAAGTGTTGGGCATGGAGCCGGTGCCCATGAACTGGCCCATCGGCGATGGTCCGCAATTCGTGGGCGTATACGACCGTGCGGAAGATGGCGTCTATCTCTATGAACGCACCGAGCGCAATGAGAAGATCGCGCCTGAAGTTTTCGTTCGAGTGGATGACCTTGAAAAACAAGGTTTACTTTCAAGCGAAAAAGTAAAGCATCTCAAAGAAAGCATTGAATTGCTAGATCTGGCAGGCGGTGCTTTCGACCATGCCGCTGTGCTCAAAGAAAAACAGACACCCGTCTTCTTCGGCAGCGCGCTGACCAACTTTGGCGTACGCATGTTCCTCGACTCGTTCATTCAATTTGCCCCGCCGCCCCAGCCATACCTCAGCGATACAGGCTTGGTTTCGCCGGAAGATGCAGATTTCACCGGCTTCATTTTCAAAATCCAAGCCAACATGAATCCCAAGCATCGTGACAGTGTCGCCTTCCTGCGCATCTGTTCCGGAAAATTCGAGCGCGGCATGGACTTGCTCCATACTCCGAGCGGCAAGACACTCAAGTTAATGCGCCCGTACAAAGCCTTTGCCAACGAACGTGAGATCATCGACGAAGCCTACCCCGGCGACGTGCTCGGACTTCCCAATAACGGCATCTTTGCCATTGGAGATACGCTCTGCTCTGGAAAAGCGCTTCATTTCGCGCCGATCCCTAGATTCCAACCCGAGCATTTTGCCCTGCTGAGAAATCTGGATGTAAGCAAGCAGAAGCAGTTCGCCAAAGGGTTGCAACAACTTGAGAGCGAAGGCGCAGTACAGATCCTTTACAACGTCAATGCCTTCAAGCGTGAGCCTATTCTCGCCGTGGTTGGTCAACTTCAATTCGACGTGGTGCAAGCCCGCCTTCAGTCCGAGTACAATGTTGCTACCGAGTTGGAGCGGATGACCCACGTCCTCCTGCGTTGGATCAAGGGTGAAGACAAAGACATCGAAGCATTGGCAAACCGCAGCGATGCCATTCTCGCCCGCGACTCGCGCAATGCCTGGGCAATGCTCTTTCAAACGCCTTTCCTGCTTAAGTATTATTCAGAGAAAAATCCCAGCCTGAAATTCGTAGAACTAACAGACCTCCAGTAAAAAAATAGGTGTTACATAACAAAAAGCGGACGGGAATGTAAATTCCGTCCGCTTTTACTGTAAGATGTAAGTGAAATACAGGAGTAACCATGCCTTGGAAGATTTCCTACCTTGAAAACCAGAAGATAATTCGTACGGAATACACAGACCCTTTTATGCCCGAAGATTTCCTTAAGGTCATTGCAGAGAATATTTCAATTGCCAAAGAAAAACAGACAAATCTCTTCCTGGCAGATTGTACCGACTTGACTCGAAGTGGAAATGTTATTGATATTTATCAGCTTGGGAACATGCTTCAGGCAATGAATGCCGAAATCCACATCAAGGAAGCCATCGTGGTCATGAAACAAAAAGGGAATGTGGTTAGCGACCTGCAATTTTTCGAAACAGTTGCCAACAATCGTTTGATCAATGTACGCCTCTTTTTTGATCTTGAGACCGCACTCGCCTGGCTGGTCGGGTAATCCTCGTTATCTCACAACATATTAACTTCAAAAACGGACGGAAACTCTCCATCCGTTTTTTGTTACAATTGTCAGACAAATCCCTCGCCACATGGAGACTTTATGAACTATCAACACGTACAAGCCCCCACAGCCGGAGTCATGATCCGCCCGCATAGGTTTACATCCAACATCGAAACAGCGACAGATAATGCTTTTCAGTCCATTCACTCAGACCTGGCAGCCGAAGTGATCGCAGCAAAGGCGCGGGACGAATTCGATCATGCGGTTGAAAAACTGGGACACGAAGGTGTAAAGATCCACGTCTTCGAAGACTACGGTGAACATGAAACTCCTGACTCTGTATTTCCGAACAATTGGTTCTCCACCCATCAGGGCGGAAGGGTTGCCATCTTCCCTATGCATGCCCCCAGCCGCAGGCGCGAACGAAGACACGATGTGATCGAAATGCTCAAGTCTGACTATCGTGTTCAAGAAGTGGTGGATTATTCAGGCTTGGAATACGATAATCTTTTTCTAGAAGGCACGGGAGCCATGGTCTTCGACCATCTGGAGCGCGTTGCCTACGTAGGGCGCTCCAACCGCGCCGACCCTATCATTTTGGAACGCTTCTGCACAACATTCGGTTATGAACCGATGGCATTTGACACAACCGATCACAATGGCAGACCGATCTACCATACGAATGTCATCATGAGTATCGCAACAGAGTATGCCCTCATCTGTTTGGATGTGATCGCCGACCCCGCCCGCCGCAAAGAAATCGAGGAGCGCCTCACTGCCAGCGGAAGGACGGTCATCAATCTAAACCGTGAACAGGTAATCGAATACGCTGGGAATGCCTTCGAAATGACAGGCACCAAACACCGTGTACTTGCCATTTCAGAACGCGCAGTAAAAGCGCTGACAAAAGAACAGACCAAGATCATAGAAAAAAGCGCCAAACTACTTCCACTGCACATCCCAACAATTGAGCTTGCAGGAGGCTCTGTCCGCTGCATGATCGCAGGCATCCACTTAACAGCAAGATAATCCTCGCAAAAGTCATATCACCAGGTACTTCATTGAAATTAAAGATCAAAACCCTGTACAGCCAGTACCCCCAGCAATACTGGCTGATGATTCTTGGAATTATCATCAGCACCGCTGGGGGCGGCATGGTATGGCCTTTTCTGCTCATCTATGCAGGAGGAAAGCTACATCTGCCGCTGAGCGCCGTGGCTTCGCTGATCTCCATCAATGCGGGCGTGGGGTTATTTGCTTCCTTCCTGGCAGGCACCCTGGCAGACCGTATCGGTCGAAAGGCGGTCATGGTCGTAAGCCTTGCCATGATCGGCATCGCTTATTTTTTTCTGGTAGGTGCCGAAACCTACCTTCAATTTGCATTGATGATGGCGCTGGTGGGTCTCTCCAACCCACTTTATCAAGTAGGTGCCGATGCCATGCTGGCAGATATGATCCCCGCCGAAAACCGCACCGATGCCTACGCCATTAGCCGCATTGCGCTCAATGCCGCATTTGGCATCGGACCTGCGATTGGTGGGTTCCTTGCCTCAACCTCGTATAGCCTGGCATTTTATGGAGCGTCGGCAGGGTTCATTATCTACGCGATCATCTGGCTACTTTTTGCACACGAAACACTGGGAAAAACCCTCAGTGAAGAAAACACATCCGCTTTAGCTGGGCAGGCAGAGGCAGAGAAAGAAGCGCAGCAGTCCAACGGTTATTTGCATGTCTTCAAAGATAAGGCATACATGGCATTTGTCGCCTTGATCGCACTGGGTCTCATTGCCCCTTCCATGTTGTGGATCTTGATGCCAGTCTATACAAAGGTCAATTTCAACGTCCCCGAAGTACTGTATGGCTGGATCCCGACCACGAATGCCGCCATGTGTGTTTTCCTGCAATACGCCGTCACGAACCAAACACGCAAATTTAAAACCCTGCCGGTTACTGCAATGGGAATGCTGATGTACGCTTTTGGCACCGGCAGCGTGGCACTAATGACCGGCTTTTCAGGCTTTTGGCTCAGCATGGTCATGCTCACTTTTGGCGAGCTGATCGTAATTCCAACTGCAAGTAAATACGTGGCAGATATCGCGCCAGCCGACCTGCGTGGTCGTTACATGTCGCTATATTGGTTTGGGTGGGGTTTTTCACGCACACTTGCCCCTCTCCTTGGCGGCTACCTGAATGACAATATATCCCCGCAAGCAATTTGGATAGGAGGACTGCTCCTTGGGCTGACCAGCACCGTTGGGCTTGTCTTACTCAACAAACTGACCAACGCCCGCGCCGCGCTTCACACCCAACCCGAGACGTTTACCAACCATTGAGGTTTTCACCCAACTGAATCAGCAGGAACGTCAAAATTCATTTTACTTTTCATACGCTGCCAGCATTACTTCCAGGTTATTTTTCACCACACTCCATTCTGTATCCAAAATGGAATAGAACACGGAGTGCCGAATGCGTCCATCCGGGAGGATCATATGATTACGCAGCACCCCCTCTTTCACCGCGCCAATGCGCTCTATCGCTGCTTGTGAACGGACATTAAGAGAATCTGTTTTGATCTGCACCCGAATGCACTTCAAGGTTTCAAAGGCATGCATCAGCAAAAGGTATTTACATTCTGTATTCACTGCAGTGCGCTGAAAATCCAATCCGTACCAGGTGCCGCCCACTTCAAGTCCGCGGTCTTTGGGCATGATATTCAAATAACGAGTTGAGCCCGCCACCCGCCCGGTGGCAAGGTGGATGACCGCAAAAGGCAGGTCGGTTCCATTTTTTTCACGTGAAAGCAGGTCAGTCACAAAATGGTGAAAATCTGCTTCTGTCTTCATATCACCGTAGAGCATATATTTCCAGAAATCATGTCCTTTGCCGATCTCTGCCAGTCCGGCAACATGCTGGTCGCCCAGCGGCTCCAGCCGCACATGTTTTCCTTGCAAGGTCACACGCTGGATCCACGCACTCATCCTTTTAGCCACTCCGCTTCGTTTTTATCTTGAGACGGCAAATAAGGCATTACAGGTCCATCCACACCAAGGAATTCCGCCAGCGCCGCACGCATTGCGGTTCGGTCATCCCAAAGGAATTCCGTCTTCCCAAAACACATCGATTGTTCATGCCCTTTTCCGCAGGACAGCACAATATCGCCTTCCTCAGCCAGACGTAGTGCAAATTTAATGGCTTCTCCGCGGTCAGGTACGCGCCAAAAATTCTCTCCTTCTCGTCCGCCCTTAGCCCGCATACCCTCCGCCATTTCTTCAAGGATTCCGTCCAATGATTCGACGCGCGGATCCTCAGCGGTCAGCACGGTTAGATCCGCCAGTTCAGCAGAGGTTTCCGCCATCATACGGCGTTTTTCCTTGTCACGTAAACCAGCAGAGCCAAAAACGGCTATGACACGCTTATTCGTCATTGTCCTGCCAGCCTCCAGGGCAACTTTTAAAGCATTCGGCGTATGTGCAAAATCCACGATCGCGGTGAAATTTTGCCCCATATCAATGCGCTCCATACGACCGGGAATACCTGCTAATGCCGCAATCCCCTGCGCCGCCACTTGCGGATCAATACCCAATCCACGCACCGCAACGGTCAGCGCGGCAAGGCAATTCGAAACATTATAAGCACCAACCAAATCACTCTTTATGGCTACGCGAAAATCTTTTGCGACGGCAGTAAATCGGATACCTTCCGGGCTGTAGTCCACGTTCATGCCACGAACATCTGCCCCCTCTTCCAAACCATAGCTGACTTTGTTAGTCTTTATAAAGCCAGTTAAAAAGTTGTATGACTTCTTATCGTCAAAATTGATCACACCCAAACGCGGGTTTCCCGTAGGCTTTACTTGTGTCCACTCAAGACTGCTAAACAATCTTGCTTTGGCTGCGCGATAATTCTCGTATCCGCCGTGTTCATCCATATGTTCATGCGTGATGTTCGTCACTGCAGCAATATCAAATTCGCAAGCATCCACGCGGTGTTGCGACCACCCATGCGATGTGGTCTCCAACACCACGTGGGTCAAGCCTGCCTCCACCATCCTCGCGAGATAGCGCTGAACATCATGAGCATCTGGTGTAGTAACGTGAAACCCGGTATCGAGGACTTCATTGCCGATCACAGCATTCACGGTGGAGATCATGCCTGCTTTGAGTCCAGCCGCAATGAGGATTTTGTACAACAAGTTGCTTGTCGTTGTTTTGCCATCGGTGCCAGTTACGCCGATGACAGTCAGCTTACGGGCAGGAAAGCCATGAAATGCCGCAGCAAGCCAGGTCAAAGAATGACGCGCATCTTCAAGCTGAACATATGGGGCGACAATCCCGCTTATGTCCTTGTCTCCTATAACCGCCACCGCGCCATTATCGATCGCTTTGGAGATATAGTTATGCCCATCTGCGTCCCGTCCGCGCATGGCTACGAAAAGGTCGCCGGGTTTTACTGTACGGCTATCTATGGTAATTCCGGAAATTTCAACATCGGGAATGCTTGGCGGGTACGAAAAGGGAAAATCAATGAACAAGTTTTTTAGAAGCATTTATATCCGTTTATCTCCATTCAGGCTGGATTAAACAAAAAAGGCTTTGGTAATTTTACCAAAGCCTTTTCCACGTTCGTTCAAGCCTTACTTGAGCGCAGAGCGCAATCCTTCGAGTTTTCCGGCAACGGAGGCGTCAAGCACCTTTTCGTCCACCTTGATGACCAATCCACCGAGGATGGAGGGGTCAACTTTGAAGGAATAATCCTTCGCAGAAACGCTCTTCTTGACAGCAGCCTGCTCATCGCTTGTAAGCGGGAGTGCGCTGGTGACGACGGCGGCATCGCCCTTAAGGTCTTCGCCAACCACAACCACCTTGCCAGACTTCACGCCGGAGAAGAATTCATCGAGCAATGCGCGCTGTTTCTTCTCATCAAGTGCGTCGCCAACAAGTTTATTGGCAGCAGCAATGGCGAGGGCGGCAACCTGTCCGCGCAGGTCGCCGAGAATGCGACCACGTTCAAGTTCAGCTTCCGCCATGGCGGCTTCACGAGCCTTGGTTGATTCCGCTTCGGCAGAGGCACGCACATCCTTGGAGGCAACTTCAGCGCGTTCGGTGGCTTCGCGAACGACCTTGCTGGCTTCCGCCTGAGCATCCGCGATGATCTTGGCAGCGTCTTTTTCTGCATTGGCGCGGGCTTCAGCTGCAACACGGGCGTCTTCCAAACCCTGACCAATCTTCTTCTTGCGGGTCTCCATCATATCCAGCATGGGCTTGTAAACCCAGGCGTTCAATGTGAGAAACACAATGGTAAACGCGATGAGCTGAATAATGAGTAGACCGAGATTAATACCTAAAGCTTCCATGTTTCAATGCTCCTTGGGTTACACGACTTTGAAGAGCATCAGGAACGCGATGACCAGACAGTAAATAGCGATGGATTCGGAGAACGCCACGCCGAGGATCATGTTGGTCAACAAGTTACCGTAGGTGTCGGGGTTGCGAGCCATGCCGCCGAGGGCACCCTGCACGCTCAAACCGATACCCACACCGGCGCCTGCAGCACCGATCATCGCCAGACCTGCGCCGACGAAGCGCATCGCATCTAAAAGAAATTGTCCATCCATGTTTCAAGTCTCCTTGGTTTAACCTAGTGATTTATGAATTAGTTTACAAAAATTAGTGTTCTGCGTGCTCTTCGTCACCATGACCCTGCGTCGCCATTGCCATGAACACCATGGTCAACATGCCGAACACGAACGCCTGGATCAAGCCCACGAACAATTCGAACATCATGATCATCGCCGAGAGGATGCTGACGTTACCGAGCAGCGAAGCGACCACCGCCACCAAAACCACGCCTGCGAACATGTTACCAAAAAGACGGAAGGTGAAGGAGAGGATCTTCGCAAATTCAGAAATGATTTCCAGCAAACCAACCAGAAAGTCCATCGCACCGAAGAACGGAACCTTGAACATGCGCTTGGTATTGAAGAACTTGCTGAAATAACCCATGCCCTGCGAGCGGACACCAATGACCTGGATCATCACAAAGGAGATCACAGCCAAGGTAAGGGTGAAGTTAAGGTCAACAGAAATACCGCGGAAGAACGGAGCAAGAATGTACTCACCCTCGCCGGGAAGAATTCTCGCCCAACTACCGCTCATTTCGGCAATGGCATGACCTTCACCATGAGCGTGGTGAATAACACCGACCGACTCAAAGCCAGGGACCAGCTTAAGCAGATTCGCGAATAAGACATAGATCATAATAGTCGCAAACCAGGGGAAGATCGCCTTTGCCCACTTCGCGCCCGCCGAGCTTTCGGTCAGGTCATAGAGCATTTCAAGAATGGCTTCCATCGCATTGCCAATGCCGCTCGGAACCAAATCCGATTTCTGGCTTTTGACAAGAGAGCGATTGGTAGCGAACGCGATCACCACAAGCAGGACAATCGTCACAGCCAGAGTGGGAAGCGTGTTGACAAGATACAACGGTCCCGCAAAACCGAGAAAATTCTCAGTCAGCGGTTCCTCGATCAATTTTTCGGCAGCAACTGTGATTTCAGGTCGAACCGGAGCATACATGCCCGCGAGGATCCAACCTACGATCATCAAAACCAGAACAATCCAGCGCCGCCAGGGGGTACGTTTTTGGGTTTCCAAGCCCCGCCTCCTAAGCAGAAATTTTTTTCTTTTCGGCTTCATATTGCTCTGAAAGCCGCGCCAATGTCTTGCGCGAAGCAAACAGCATCAAAAACACCGAAAGAGGAATGCCAGCGAACAACAGAACCAACGTGATCACCGGCTTCGTTCCAAAATAATTATCAAGCCAGACACCACCCATCACCGAAGCGAGTACAACCGCAAGGGTAATGCAGCCTACCTGCCCAACCACAACGATCAGCAGGGTTTGCACCATATTTTTACGCTTCTGTTCCAGGTCCGTTTGTGTCATAGCGCACGAATTATAACTGACAGGTCTAAGAGCGTCAAACGCAAATAAGAAACCCCTCTTGACGGGATTTCCCGCGGTCTTCTTTTCTGCGCTGCGGGCATTTCACCGCCTGCAAGCCCTCCCCACCTCGCAGAAACGCCTATTTCCTGTCCTAACCTTACACTACTTCCAAAATTCCTTCGCCATACTGACAAAAGCAACAGCCACCTCGGGTGGCTGTTGCTTATTTTCCTAGAACAAACTCAAAGCACTTACATCTGACCAATTAAAGAATGGAGCGAAGACAGTGCCCAACAAGATCACACCCAAAACCAGAACGACCAAAGCGATCGTATAAGGCTGGGATAATGGAATTGGATGCTGATCCTCGTCCTGATCGGGCATACGATACAAGTAGACGAATTTCAACACGTTCAAATAGTAATATACGCCGATGATCGAGTTGATGATGCCCACGATGACCAACCAGGTGTAATTCGCCTGAACACCCGCAGCAAAGACAAATACTTTTGCAACGAAACCACCGAAGGGCGGCATACCCGTCAGCGATAGAAATGCTGCCAACATCATCAAACCAAGCA
Source organism: Candidatus Villigracilis vicinus (assembly GCF_016702885.1). NCBI lineage: Bacteria > Bacillati > Chloroflexota > Anaerolineae > Anaerolineales > Candidatus Villigracilaceae > Candidatus Villigracilis > Candidatus Villigracilis vicinus. The sequence continues at coordinate 344,027 of NZ_JADJDD010000001.1, read as the reverse complement.
AAGGATTTCTGCGGCTAAGACCTGCATAGTCCGTGATCTCTTCCAGACCGGTTACATGACTGAACGCCATCACAATCCCGAAGGCTAGCAGGTTTGTAGCGATATACGCCGCAAGATAGAAGATGACACTTGCCGCGCCAAACTGACTGAACGCGACTGCGCCGATCATGGCATACCCTGCATGTGAAATAGAAGAATACGCCAGCAAGCGTTTAATATTTGTTTGAGGCAAAGCCAGCAGATTGCCCACTGTCATGGAGACTGCCGCCAACACTGCGAAGACCATCATCCATACACCGGAAAATTCAGGGAAAGCAACAAAAAACAAGCGCAGAATGACCGCAAAGCCAGCGGCTTTGGATGCCGTGGAAAGATATCCTGCCACTGGGGTCGGCGCACCTTGATACACATCTGGAGCCCAGAAGTGAAATGGAACGATCGAGACCTTGAAGCCCAAACCTACCACCACCAAAGTCACTACACCGAACGCCAGCATCGGAGAAATATTACCGGAGGTCAATGCAGCAGCAATGGCATATAGGTCAGTTGTTCCAGAAAAGCCGAAAAGCAGGCTGAAACCGTACAGCATAATAGTAGAAGCCATCGCGCCGAACAGGAAGTACTTGAAGCCTGCTTCGGTGGAGCGCTCATCGCCCAGTAAAAAGCCAGAGAGAACATAAAGCGGAATAGACGCCGTCTCGATCGAGAGATACAGCATGACCAAGTCCGCAGAGGCTGCCATCAAATTCATGCCGATGAGTGAAGCAAGCAGCATCAGATAAGCTTCACCGCGTTTACCAGCCTGCTCGTGATCCATCATAAGCAATGCAGTGGCAGCCGCCGCGAACATGAAAAGCATCTTGAGGAAGAACCCCATCAAGTCAAAGCGGATCATACCGCCCAAAACCGCCACAGGTTCGCCTGGGCGACCGAAAAGCAGGCTGACGATCATGGCAACGAACAATCCGCCCGCCGTTAGCCAACCGGCATTTCGCTTTTGCTCGTCTTTCCAGAATGGTTCAACAATGAGGAGTAAAAGCCCAAGGGCAAGGATCAAGATTTCGGGAAGAATAGAGGCGAAGGAGGTTGAGGTAAACATTATGCACCTCCCAACAAGGTCATGATGTGTTTGACGCCTGTCTCAACCATGGGCACCATTACGGATGGGAAGATGCCGATGACAATCATCAAAAACGAAAGTGTAACAATGGCGATCTTGTCCAGCACGGTCACATCACCAATATGCCCTTCCAATTTCTCAGGGAGTGGAGCGAAAAAGACCTTGCGGATATTGATCATAATGTAAGCAGCGGTGATGATAATGGAGATGGAGCAGATGACTGCCACCAGCCATTGTTCTTCCCATACCCCCATGAAGATGGGGAATTCTGCGACAAAACCAGAGAAGCCTGGCATACCCATGGAAACCAGACCGCCAATGATGAAGCCAATGGCAGCGAATGGCATGATCTTTGCGATCCCGCCTAGTTCCGGGATCATACGGGTGTGTGCCCGATCATAGATCATACCGGTAACGGCGAAGAAGAGAGCTGTCATGATGCCATGCGAAACCATTTGCACGCCTGCGCCCAAAAGTCCGGTCTCATTGAGCGTAGAGACGCCCAATACCACCAACCCCATGTGCGAAACGGAAGAGAAACCGATCATGTATTTAAGGTCGGTTTGAACAAAGGCGATGAAGGCACCATAGACGACTGCAACACCTGCAAAAAGCATGATGAGCCATGACCAATGTTTTGCACCTTCTGGCAGCAACATGACTCCCACACGCAAAGCAGCAAAAGCGCCCAGCTTCATCAACACGCCTGCATGGAACATGGAAACAGCGGTCGGCGCAGCAACGTGACCATCTGGCGACCAGTTGTGGAAGGGCCAGATGCCGCCAAGCACCGCAAACCCAAGGAAAACTGGTAAAAACCATAAATTTTGGAAGGCTGCGGAGAAGCCAGCATTTTCCATTTCAAGCATGTCAAAGGAAAGTACACCTGTATTCTGATACTGGGTCCAGTACATGGCAAGTGTTCCAACGAGAGCAACCACGGAACCAATGAACAGGTACAAGGTCAGCTTCATCGCCGCATACTCACGTGTCTTAACCCAACCCCAAATGGCGATGAGTAAGTACATCGGGAACACAGCGATCTCATAGAAGAAGAAAAGCATGAACAGGTCAAGCGAAACGAATACGCCGAATACGCCGCCTGCCAACAAGAAAAGGAAGGCGAAGAATTCACGCGGGCGATCTTGAATGCCTGCCATGACATGCGGATCGTCATTGCCCCAGGAGATCAAAACACCTGTAAACATGACGATGCCAGTCAAAAGGACTAGGGGAGCGCTCATGCCATCCACACCGAAGTGCAGAGCGATGTTGAGCGGCGGGATGTTGATCCACTGATATTTCTCGATAAATTGATACCCCTGCATATCGTTTAGCAGGTATTGCAGGTAGACCCAGCCGGAAAGCAGCAAGTCCATCACCGCCGCCGCCAAAGCTACTGCGCGGACTTCATTCTTCCGATTCGCGGGCATCATCAAAATAAGCATACCGGCAACAAACGGAAGGAAGGTTATTACGCTCAGAATTGGAAAATTCATAGTCACCTCGTATTGCGTAATGCGTAACTCGTGATTTACGCATTACGTATTACGCATTAGAAGAGGGCTGTCACTGCCTTGTTGATAATATTCAAAATCCACATCGGCCAGAGACCCGTGAAGAGCATCAGCGCCATCAACGGCACCATCACAAGGATCTCGCGCAAGTTGATCTCGGTCAGTTTATGTTCACCGTGAGCCCAGTGCTCGTTCATGGGTCCATGCAGGACCTTTTTGATGCCCTTGAGGATATAAGCACCAGTAAAGAGCAAGCCGAGCATGGAGATGGCGGTGTAGATGGTCAACGGCTGGTAGGAGCCTCGCACGATCATGAATTCGGAAACAAAACCGTTCAAGCCCGGCAAACCAAGCGACGCCATCGAGGTAAAGATCAAAATGCCGCCGTAGATCGGCACAAGCGGGAACAAACCGCCGAATTCGTCCAAATTACGGGTATGTGTGCGCTCGTAGATCACGCCAACAAGGAAGAACATTCCCGCCGCAGAGAGACCATGATTGAACATCTGCAAGACAGCACCGCTCATGGCGATCTGCGCATCGGCGGTACCGGCGGCAAGTCCGGCTGCTGCAATACCAAGCACAACAAAGCCCATATGGTTCACTGACGAATAAGCAACCAAACGCTTGAAATCCGTCTGACCAAAGGAGCCGAACGCACCAAAGACAATGGCACCCACAGCCAGAACTGCCAGCGCGCCCGCGAATATCTTGGCTTCAAGAGGATACAACGGAAGCACCAGGCGAATAAACCCGTATGCACCAAGTTTGAGCAACACACCCGCAAGGATCATCGAACCAGCAGTTGGAGCTTCCGTATGTGCATCCGGCAGCCATGTGTGGAAGGGCCACAAAGGAACTTTTACCGCAAATGCGATTGCAAACGCCCAGAAGGCGATCGTCTTGACTGTGCCAACGGTCATGCCCATAAGGATGGTATCCGCTGACAGTGAATTCCACTGTTGATAGAGGGCAAGCAGGTCGTACGTCCCGAAAAGAACGCCGAGCATCTGCACTGCGAGCAACAAGCCAAGCGAGCCGCCCATGGTATAGATCATGAACTTAAGCGAGGCATAGTCGCGGTTGGCACTCCCCCATTGATTGATGAGGAAGTACATTGGAACCAAACCGATCTCCCAAAAGACAAAGAAGATCAACAGGTCTAAAGCCAGAAAAACACCCAGCATGCCTGTTTCGAGGAACAGGAAGAGCATCATGTAAGGCTTGACGCGGTCTGTCACGCTGAAAGAAGCGAGAATGGCAAGCGGCGTCAGGAAGGTGGTGAGGAAAACCATCGCCAATGAAATACCGTCAACGCCAACATGGAAGGAAGCATTGATGGCGGCATACCAGGTATATTTTTCCTGAAATTGAAAACCCGTGGCGTTCGCATCGAAGCGATTCCACAGGACGAGCGTCAGGATGAAGGGGATCAGGCTGGCGCTGAAAGCGAACCAACGTTGAAGCCGCGCATCGCTCGGTAAAAAGAGCATGATCACTGCCGATATCGCAGGCAGGAAGAGGATCAGGCTAAGGAGATGTGTGCTGAAAAAGTCCATCGCTTGGCTCCTATGCCATCAACAGGAAGTACAGCAGCCCGCCGACCACGAACAGAACGATCAACGAGAGAATAAGATACTGCTGGATGCGTCCCGTTTGAATGGGGCGAAGATTTCTGCCGAACCACCAGGTCACTTCGGCGGAACCATCGCCAAAGAAATGATTGATGACGGGCAGGTCAAAGTAATTGCGGATCGCGCTTCCGACTCCGCCGGTGGCGGGTCCGAATAGGTGAAGGATGCCATCGATGAAGCCTTTATCCATCCACTTGGAGACGAAGACTTCCGAGAACCAGACAGCGGGTTTGATGAACAAAACATTGTAAAGTTCATCCACATACCACTTGTTCTTGAGAACTGGGATCTGTAGCTTGTCTTCAGCGGGAGACTTCACATTACGATACGCGAAATATCCAGCCGTTAGACCGCCAAGGGCGACCAAGAGCGATGTGCCCAACGGAACGATATTGAAGGCTAATTCTTCAGAATGTTCGTGCAGCATCGAGCCAATAAAATGATGGAACCAGTTTTCAACCAATCCACCGGTGATCCACTTGGGCATGCCCACCCAGCCAAAGCCAACCGCGAACACAGAAAGAACGATCAACGGGGTTGTCATCGTCCACGGAGTTTCATGCGCGTGTTTGGCTTCTTCCGTGCGAGCTTCACCAAAGAAGGTCAAGGTGATCTGGCGCATGGTGTAAAAGGCGGTCAGGAAGGCGGCAATGGCGAGGGTGAAGAAAACAATTGTATGTCCATGTGCCCACGCATCCGCAAGGATTTCATCCTTCGACCAGAAGCCAGCCGTTACCAGCGGGAAACCGGAAAGGGCGAAACCGCCGATGAGGAAGGTCCAGAAAGTTTTGGGCATTTTGTCTTTCAAACCGCCCATGTTGAACATATCTTGCGGGTCTACTTTGTGGTTACCCGTGTGTAGAACACCGTGCTCCATACCGTGGATGACGGAACCGGAACCAAGGAAGAGCAACGCCTTGAAGAAGGCGTGGGTTACCAGATGGAAAGTCGCCGCGACATAAGCATGAATGCCGAGCGCTGCGATCATAAAACCAAGCTGGGAAATGGTTGAATATGCCAAAACACGTTTGATATCGTTCTGGGCAACTGCAATGGTGGCAGCGAAAATCGCTGTAAATGCACCAATGAACGCCACAACCGTCATGGTCTTTTCATCGAGGCTGATGATCGGGAACATGCGGATGACCGCATACACACCTGCGGAGACCATCGTCGCCGCATGGATCATGGCGCTGACGGGGGTCGGACCTTCCATCGCGTCTGGCAGCCAGACATGCAACGGGAACTGGGCAGATTTACCTACCGTGCCAATGAAGAGCAACAGACCGATCAAACCAGCGGCCGAAAGACCAAAGATGCCCGTAGGAACAGAAGCGAGGGCGTGTAAAACTTCTTCGCTGAAAATGTCACGGAAGGAAAGTGAACCGGTCACGCTGTAAAGGAAAGCGATACCTAAGAGCATGAACACATCGCCGATGCGGGTGGTCATGAAGGCTTTGATCGCCGCATTACGCGCAGATTCTTTGCCGTACCAGAAACCGATCAGCAGGTAGGAGCACAACCCCATGATCTCCCAGCCGACAAACATGGTCAGCACGTTATCGGAAACCACAAGGGTGAGCATGCCAAAAGCGAACAAGCCGATGAAGGCGAAGAAGCGTGAGTACATCGGCTCTACTGAAGGGACAGTGTGTCCGTGAACAGTCGCGCCATGAGGCGGCAACCCGGCATGGTCATGGTCGCCTGCCGGCTGACCAAAGTTGTGGTATCCGATACTGTAGACGAAGATCATCAACACACACCAGGCGACGAAGAACAAAACCGTGGCAGAGAGCGGGTCGATCAGTACGCCGATCTTCAAAAACGTATCACCCGTCGGCAGCCAATTAATCGAGGAGGTGAACGGGTGTTCAGCCAAATGTTCCACGCCCAACGAGCGGACAAAAACGATCATCGCGCCCAGCCAGGAAAGGAAAGCCGCGCCTACAGCCACAGAATGGCTCAGCGCTTTGCTCCGATTCGTGAACAAGACGATCAGAAAGAACGCCAGTGCAGGCGGGAGGGGAAGTAACCAGATAATTAATTCAGTAGACATAACTCCCTACCACTTCAACATATCGAGTTCATCTGCGATCACCGTATTGCGGCGGCGATACACAGAAATGACCAATGCCAGACCTACAGATACTTCGGCAGCGGCTACAGCAAACACGATGACAGAAAAAACCTGCCCAGACATCGAGGTTAGTACATCGCTGTAACGCCAGAAGGAGACGAGGTTGATATTCACGGCGTTGAGCATCAACTCAATGCCGAGAAGGATCGCGATGGCGTTACGACGCACCAGCACACCAAACAAGCCAATGCCGAACAATGCCGCCGCAAGAAGTAAATACCATGAAAGAGGAACCATGATTTGTGCGCCTCCTATTTTTTATTGAACGCGACATACACCGCGCCCACCAATGCCGCCAATAAAAGCACAGACGCCACTTCGAACGGCAACACATACGCCTCAGGCGAAACCAACGCCTCGCCCAACAAACCGACCGCATCGAACCCCGCCGGAAGCTCTGCCGCTGTCTTCGTGAAGCCGCTCCAACCTGAAAGCAGGAACACCAACCCGGTAAACGCAAGCACAGCCACCAGCGCGCCAGCCCACCAACTCTTGTTCATCTGCTGCCCAGAATCACGCATATCCTTGCGGGTGAGCATTACGGCAAAGATGAAGAGGATGGCAATGGCCCCGATGTAAACCACTACCTGCACTACAGCGATAAAACTCGCATTCAAAAGTGCATAAACCACTGCCACGCCGAACAATGTGGAAACCAGCCACAAAGCCGCGTGAACAAGATTGCGGGTCGTCACCACCATTAGCGCAGAGCCAAGGGTATAAAGTGCAACCACGAGAAAAATTATTTGAGCACCAGTCATGTCACATTCTCCCGATTAGTGCGAAACTTTCGCAACCTTTTTGGGACCCTCCAGCCGTTCACGTTCATTTCGGGTTGCCGAACGCGCGATCTCCAGCGCGATCCAACCGGTCACTACATTTGCCAGGAACATGCCCAGGACGTAGAGCCAGGTCGGAGCGGAGGCGAGAAGCGCATTCATCAATGCGGTCACCAGCAAAAGGGCAAAGGACAACGGCGTGAGAAATTTCCAGTTAAATGAAAGCATCTGATCGATACGGATGCGCATCATGGTGTATTTGACCCACATGATGACCCAATACCCAAGCATCGCTTTGAAGATCATGATCAGGATCGCCAGGAATGGGCTGACCTGCTCGAGACCGAAGAAGCGGTAGCCGCCAAAGAACAGGATCGACCAAAAACCGCCAAAGGTAAAAGCGTGCAGGAGTTCGCCCGCATAGAACATACCGAACTTCATGCCGGAATATTCAATATTGAAGCCGGACACCAACTCAGACTCGCCTTCAGCAAGATCGAAGGGAGCGCGCCCCAGTTCGGCAATGGCGGCGATGAGGAAGATCAACGCGCCAAGCGGCGAAATCCAGACAAACCAGACATCCTGCGCCCCAATGATCGCGTTCATATTCATCGACCCGGAAAAAATGGTGGGGATGAGCAGCATGGTCAGCATGGGAACTTCGAAGGAAACCATCACCGCTACCTGACGGAAACCGCCGATCATCGCGAACTTGTTGTTCGATGACCAGCCCGCCATGATGATGGAAAGAGTTCCGATGGCGCCCGCAGCAATAAGGAACAGCGCGCCAACGTTCAAATCCACACCCAACATCACAGGTGCAAGCGGAACCACCGCCCACAGAATCAACACAGACATCATCGAAAGGATCGGGGCGAGGTTATAGACCACCTTATCCGCCCCGCCAGGCGTTGTATCCTCTTTGATAATGAGTTTGATAATGTCAGCGAAAGGTTGGATCAATCCGTACGGACCCAAACGGTTGGGGCCCAAACGGTCCTGGAAGCGCGCTACGACTTTGCGCTCGATCCAAACCAAAAAGATATCCAGCACCATCAACACTGTGATGAGCAGGAGCACACCGAGAAAGGCGACAAGTACATGGGAGAGTACAGCGTTCATACCCCAACCCATGAAGACACCCTCCAACCAGTCTGCAGCGACTTTTAAGGGGTCATTCCAAAAACTCATAAATCACTCCTATTACACAAAGAGAAGGCTGAAAGGATATCTCCCGTCAGCCTTCTCAATGAATTTATTTCAGATTTACGCCCATTCCAACATTCCCTTGCGCCATGTATAAACCAGCCCAACGACTAGAATGGCAACAAAGACAATGCCCTCGATCACGGCATACAAGCCAAGCTGACCAAGTTTTACAGCCCACGGGAAAAGGAATACCGCTTCAACATCGAATACCAGAAAGACCAGGGCAAAGATATAGTACTGCGCCTTGAATTGAATCCACGCTTCACCTACAGGCTCAATACCGCATTCATAGGTTGACTCTTTAATGGGATTCGGCTTCTTGGGACCAAAAATAAAGCCAGCGGCGATCGCGCCAATTGGGATGATCAAACCCACAATGATAAATAAGGCGACATACAACCACTCATTCATTTATTTAGCTCCATTGGGAAATGTGTTACAACTCGCGCATTGTACCATAAAGAACAATTTAGCCCCCCGTTAATGGTTGTCAATTTTTTGGGTGATATTTGTCACGTTTTCTTTTTTGCCTTACTTGCTTTCCGTTTGCTCTTCGACAATCGTTCAAATAGGGATTTGACAATATCCTTGAAGAATGGGAAACCCACGATCACGCCCAATACAGAGCCGACTACACCGGAAGACTTTACAAAATTGGTTGAAAACCCGAAAAAGTCAACAACTTTTATATCGAAGATCTGAGCGGCAATCTCTTTTCGTTCTTTTTCACCAGTGGAGCGATTCTCAAAATTTAGGAATAACCAGATCGTGCCTCCATAGGTGCCAACATCCTGAGCGCGGACACTCCAGGTGAAGGTAACCCGTTCTCCCGGCTTGAGGGGTCTGAATGTAGCCCCCGAGGGTTCAACTTCCAACCCAGCTACCTCATAAAAAGCTTCTGCTGTGACATTGTGAGTCTCGTACAAGTTGGGAATCTGAATGACTTCCCCTTCAATGACATTCCCGTCAACCAGAGCGGTTGGCGTGATGCTTCCCAGATCGTCTACTTCAAGCGCGAGGCGGATTACATCACTACCGGAACCCACCTTGATCTGAGTTGGATATTCCAAAGTCAGGCGACGGGTTTCAAGCAGAACCGGAGCAGTTTCATCTCCTCCACCAGTCACAGGAATAATAAACTCAGAAGTTGGGGTGGCAGGCGGATTAGCAGTGGGAGAATCTGGAGATTCTTCTGTGGAAGCTGCCGGTTCAGCTGTCATTGCTGGGGCACTTCCGCATGCAGAAAGGATAACGAAGGCAATAGCAACAAGACCAATGAGTATAAGATTACGGAGAGTAAAAAGAGGCGTTCTCATACAACAGAAGTCAGTGAAAATTGAAATGAAGAAGGAGTCGGTAGCCGCATTTCAGTCGGCGATATGGTCTGAATACGGGTTTCGCGCGGATTTGGCAAAAAACCCCAAAATAGAAGAAAAAGAGAAATAACCAAAATAAGCAAAGCGAATACCAGACGGATATTTTTCATCGCTGCACCTCTTCTACTTCAATATACCACTTGACACGCGTCCCAACGCGATCACGCAGTTGCCATGCCATCGGTTTGGGCATCTCGGCAAATGTACGTCGAATATCGTTGATGCGCCCTATAACTAGCGCCTTCTCTTCGTCATTAAGCGGAATTTCGTTCTTCTGCAACATCGCTTCGATCTTATCGAGATTGAGTGACGTGGTCTTGTACAAACCCCAATCTGCACTGCCTAACTGTGCCAATATCTTGAGGTTGATAGTTTCGTTATCGCCTTCGCCAGTTTTGTTATTCAACAGAATGGACGTGAGGTCGAAAGCATCTTTTCGATTAAGTTCGATGATCTGTACCTTGGAAAGGAACAGCTCAGCCAAGGGAATGGTAATCGGATCAGCATTAAGACGTTCTTCGAGCGGGATTCTGTGGCACATCTCAAAGTGACCAACGAAAATATCTACTTTCATCTCAGATGGGTTGTGATAATAGATCTGGCGTTGGTCGCCATTCAGGACATTGAATTGTTTATGCGGAACATAGCCGACTTCGGGCATGAAGGCTTCGAATTCGCGGCGTTGTTTGAGCGGGACGCAAAAATCCAGGTCGGCGAATTCGCGTTTGAAGAGCGGATGCTTGGTCTTGTTATGTGTTTCCACTGCCAACCCGCCAATGGCACGGAGTTGGATCTTTTTTGCGTTCGCGGCTTCCACGAGGCGGTACATTTCCTGCACGAGGTCGAGTTGTGATTCCATCAAAGAGGTTTCCTGCTTCCCATTTTACTTTTGTTGCTTATTGCGTTACATCCTTCATCCAGATGGAAAACTCAGCCGAGTCCATTTTCTCTACTGCCCTGCCCCAGCGTTCGAGCGCCCAGCCCCAGAAGTCAAATTCGATAGTGGAGATACTGGCTTGAATAGCCGCCCATAAGCCCCACCCCACGTCAGACATGATCATATTGAGTTTCATACGCGCGATCAGTTGCGGAGTGGCTTCACCAAAATAGGCAGCGCAGACTTCTTTGATCTGCTCATCATTGAATTGCATTTCCTGACAAGTATTGCCCAGCTCAAAAGTTGGGTCGTTGTTGCCGCTGTATTCATAATCGATCAGCCAGAGTTGTTTGCCATCGTCGATGTAGTTTTCGGCGAGCAAGTCGTTATTGCATGGGACGGTTGCGAGCGGCTTGACCGACATAGCTTTTTCGATCTCGTTCACGGTGGGCATCCGCTCGGGGTAGTCTGCGGGGATTTTGAAGCCGCGCTCACTGCACAAGCGTAGGTAATACTCTGTGAGGCGGAACATGTTGAAGTCGGTGAGGAAGCGTTCGCCAGCGTGGAGTCGTTTTATGGCGTGCGCCATGCGGGAGGGCATCTCAGGCTCGTTGAGGGAATCTTTCGACATGGTTTTGCCATCCAAGAATTCCAGGATCATCACGTTGTGCTGCGGGAAATAATTCAGCACCTTGGGCGCGACACCTGCATTGGCGGCCGCCTGGGTGTTGTGATATTCGTTGTTGCGGTCGATGGCGAGCAGATCGGTACTTTCACCAGGCACGCGGACGAAATAGGGTTTGCCATCAACAGTGACTTTGTAATTGGTGTTGGTGAGCCCGCCTGAAAGCTGGTGAATGGAAATATCTTTCCCTTTCCAATCCTCCACTTTGGCGGCAATTTCTTCGATAATGGACATACGAGCTCCTGAAAATTAAAGAGACCTGACAGGCTCTAGAGCCTGTCAGGTCTTTTATTTAATTCAACTACTCGACTGGAATTTCAGACTGAACCTTATCCATGTCGATGCCTTCGCTCTTGCGACGGGCTTTGAAGTAATAGTACACACCAGCCGCGCCTACATAGAAGACGAACATCAAGATCATGGAAGTTTGATTCTTTAAACCGTTCGGGTTGATGCTGTATCCAATGCCATAGAGCGCGTTCGGGTCGAGGATCCACTGATACAGCAAGTAGAGTGCGAAGCCGCTGAAAATTGCGCCTGCAACGGTAATCAATGGAATACCCGCCACTTTTATCTTGGCAATGGGCGAAGCCTCGAACAAGTCTTTCTTGGTGTACGGCAGGATCATTGCCGCAATCGAGGTGCCGAGGTACATCACCGCAATCACGAGCGTACCGAACAATGTCAGTGAGCGGAAGCCCGCTTCATTGAACGCAAATAAATACGAAACGATCACCGCCGGAATTGCCATGAGCAAGATCGCATTGACTGGTGTGCCGTTGTTATTCAACTCAGCGGCTTTTTCAGGGAGCAGGCGGTCGAAGGCTGCGGCGAAGATCACACGCGTAGAGGACAAGAACACTGTACCCACCCAGCCAAACCACCAGAAGCTCATCAACACAATGATGATCAATTGAACAAACGTGTTATTGGTGAGGAAGGCAGCGAAGAGTGCCGGGTAGGGCCAGAACGGCAACGGTGACTCAGCACCAAACCAGACGGAATTCCACCAGGCGGCATTGGCTTGCATGTAAAAGTCCCAGCCAATGGTCTTGTTCACTGCAAGGAAGAACACAATGCCTAACACGGTTGTGACGCCCAAGCCCCACGCCATGCCCGCAAAGTTGCGTTTGTAATCGGTTGCGCCGCGCACTTCACCATAAAGGGTTGCGCCCCAGTTGGGGAACAAGTTGAAGAACACGAGGTAAGGCAGAAGCAAAAGGATCGAATTAAGCGAGCCGCCCCACATGGGGGTGATCGCACCTGCATCGGTACCGGCTTGAACCGTGGCATCATACACGCCCGGTTGCGCGCCGAACACGCTCACGGCATATTTTTCCAACCCAGCTTTGAAGGCTTCGGGCGAGCCAGTGAGGAGCAAGACCAACACGATCAAGAAGCCAAGCATACCAGCATAGAAGGAGAACTTCTGAATGCGAGCATAGGTCTTCATGCCGAGGATGACCGTCAGTGTGGCGAGACCAACGGTGATGAGCGTGGTCACGAACAGACCGATCTCCGTCTGCCCGAACCACAAGGCGGTGCTGGTTGCGCCCAGCAAACCCAAGATGGGTGTGATCACAATATGACGAAGCATATCGCCATACAACGGAACCCACAGCCACAAGGTGAACCACCAGCCCGTCATGGCAAGGATGAAGCCCACCGCTCCGCCGAAGATGCGTGTCATCCACACATAATCGCCACCAGCACGGGGCATCACCGAAATGAGTGAGGCATACACGATGATCTCAAAGACGAGGAAGAAGGCGCTCACCAACAACGCGTTGATCATGCCGCCTTCAAAGAAATACATCTGGCTGAAAATATAAAGACCCAGGGTTACCAGATTGATGGAAAAGAACGCGTAGACGAACGCGTCGAAGACTGACCATGAACGTACCATGCCAGTCGCCTTACGGACAAACAAGTCACTCATAACAACTCTCCTCTGTATGATGTTGTCTTTACACGCAAACGCGTGAATTAACCGGTTGTCAAAACGTAATTCTCGACCTTATTCTTTCCAAGCTTGATAATGGCTCCAAGCAGTGTCCCCTGCTCATACATGGAACCGGGATTGATCACAAGTGTTTTTCCAATGCGCGTTGACCCGCGTCCTTCGTGGATGTGCCCATGCAAGCTCAGCAGCGGCTGGGTCTTTTCGATCGCTTTACGCAACGCTGTCGAGCCGACGGGAATCATCGAATTACCCGCCAAGACTGGGCGCAAGTCTTTATCCAACTCTGGCGCTTCATCCAAGCCGGACTTATGCGGCGGCACATGGATGTTGAAAATGGAAGTCGCGGGATTCTTCAACTGAGAGATCATCGCTTCATACCTAATTGCGAGCTGATCCTCACCCTCTTCACGGTGCGTCGCCCAGGGTGTGATGTTGCTCCAGCCGGACGCGATCATTTCATGTCCACTTGCCAGCATGGTGACGTTGCCCTCTGCCAACTCCACTACGCGGCTTTCACGGATGATGTCATCGACCTCATCCATATCATCGTTGCCAGGGCAGCAATAAATCTTCATGCCGGTTCCGGCGAGTTTTTTCTCGGCGAGTTCCATCCACTGCTGGACGACTTTCAAGACTTCCTGCAAAAAGATCTTGCTCACGAGAGCCGGGTCTTTTTCGAGGTCTTGAATTTCATCAGGGTTGGTGAGATAGGGATAATAGCCACGACTGCGGACCTTCTTTTTCATGTCCGTCATTTCGTCTTCGTTGGTAATTTCAAAAACCTGTTCGAGTAAGGTGACGCGATAATTCAAGCCGCCCTGGTGAATGAACGGGACCACTGCCTTGCCCGTCATATCACCACCGAGGATCAGTTGATCCGCGCCGTAAAATTTCCCCGCATTTAGAAACTTGCTCCAGCAAATATCAGAACCGTGAATATCCGTAGCAAAAAAGATGGTGGTCACATGCAAATCCTATGAAATGGAATGAGCTTGCAAATGCCGTGCGGTCGTGATTGGGCTCGATTATACCCGTCGTTATGCTTGTGTGAAGACAATGTTAACAGCCCCACCGGACTGAAAAAGTTACGGTTTGTATTTTTTGTCACAACAACTTGACTAAACGAATTGCAAAACAAAATTCATGACATTTGTTACAGAACAAAAAAAGAGATTAGTTATAAAATTACCATGTCATTGGAGACCGAATGGCTACCAGGGGAACACACGCCAGGCTCGCTACCCAAAATTTGACGCAAACTCAAATTTCTAGGAGACCAAATGACCCCCATCTATCCACCCGAACCGTTTCGTATTAAAGTAACCGAAGCCATTCATCTCATCCCGCCTGAAGCGCGGGAAGCGGCACTGAAGGAAGCAGGCTATAACCTCTTCCTGATGAAAGCCGAAGACATGTTCGTTGACCTGCTGACCGACTCAGGCACCGGTGCGATGAGCTCCGAGCAATGGGCAGCCATCATGCGCGGCGATGAGTCTTACGCGGGCGCGCGTTCGTTTCAGCGTCTCAAAGCTGCCGTGGAAGATGTCTTCGGTTTCAAGCATTTCGCCCCCACCCATCAGGGACGCGCCGCCGAGAATATCCTCGCCGCATGCCTGGTGAAACCGGGTCAATGGGTGCCGAGCAACATGCACTTCGACACCACCGATGCCAACATCCGCGCCCGGCAGGGTCGCCCCGCCAACCTCGTCATCGACGAAGCACACGACCCCGAAAACCGTCATCCCTTCAAAGGGAACATGGATATCAATAAGCTCAAAGCCTTCATCGCAAAGTATGGGCGTGAGCAAATTCCACTGGGTATGATCACCGTCACGAACAATGCCGGAGGCGGTCAGCCCGTTTCGATGGAAAACCTCAAAGCAGTGGCGCAGGTCTACCGCGAGAACGGCATCCCATTCTTCATCGACTCGGCGCGGTATGCTGAGAATGCTTATTTCATCAAACAGCGTGAACCCGGTTATGAAAATAGATCAGTCAAAGAGATCGCGCATGAAATGTATGCACTTGCAGACGGCATGACCATGTCTGCCAAAAAAGACGCCATCGTTAACATCGGCGGGTTGATCTGCATGAACGACGACACGCTCTTCCAAAACGTGAAGAACGAGTTGATCCTGCGCGAGGGCTTCCCAACTTATGGCGGGCTCGCCGGACGCGATCTGGATGCCATGGCGGTTGGACTCTATGAAGGCTTGGACGAGGAATACCTGCGCTATCGTCTTGGGCAAACGGCATACCTCGCCTCACGCCTGAACGAAGCCGGGATTCCCACCCTTCAGCCGACCGGTGGTCACGGCGTATACGTCAATGCCGGAGCGATCTTTCCGCATATCCCCAATTACGAATTCCCCGCACAAGCCCTTGCCGTTGAACTCTATCGCGAGGGCGGCATTCGCGGCGTGGAGATCGGCTCGGTAATGTTCGCCTGCCTCGACCCGGAAGATAACAAATGGCATTACCCTGCGCTCGAACTTCTTCGCCTCGCCATTCCGCGCCGGACGTATACACAAAGTCATCTTGACTATGTGGCAGATTGTCTTGTTGCCATCAAGTCGCGTGCCAACAAAGTAAAAGGGTACAGGTTCACCTACGCCCCAGAATTGCTGCGTCACTTCACGGCGCGGTTTGAGCCATTGTAAATTTAATCAAAAACTCGCCATGATGAATTTGCATTCATCATGGCGAGTTTTTATTTTCAGAAAGTGTCGAACGCCGAAACCAACACTGCTGCCTTCGCTGCACTGTGCAGCAGGTCCATGCACGAGGAGGGAGTCCGACGGACGATCACTTTGCATTTTGGATGATGGACGCTTCCAATTTTCACATATTGAAATGGACTAGCCTGCACAAGTTATAATAAGAAATCTGTGTCGATAAGAAACGATTTTATAAGAGAGTTTTTTATGGGTGACCACTTCGACAATCAACAAAACCCGAACAACCTGCCTCCGCATCACTATCTGATCTATGCAGTAACCGGAGCCATCATTAACCCATTGGCGAGTTTGATCGGTTTCATCTTTCTCGGTCTGCTCAATCTTTTGCTGACAGGCATCGGCATTTCGCCCAGCACATCCTTTTCTTCGGTCGCCCTGGGGTTTGCGTGGATCCTCCCCATTTGCATCATCCCGCAGATTTTGTTCGGCGCGCTGACCAGTCTCGCCATCGGGTTCATTTACGGAAAGATGGAAACTGCCAGATCGAAAACACCGAAACAGAAACTCTATTTCAACCTGTTTGCCGCGGCCGTGATCGGAATAGCGGGTCCGCTCCTTATTTTCAGTTTATTTTTCTCAATCGGACTAGCCGACAATTTTGCCAACCTTCTTCAGAAATAAAACGCGCTCAACTATGTAGCAGATGCCGCGCTGTGATCAAATCCCACTATATCAAGGGGCTATAATTCGGCGCAACATTATGAAACTGCGCTCATCCTTCCCTCTGCTTATTCTCTTTGTCTTTGCCTGTTCTCTGCCCACGGCGGCACAACCCACAGCAACGTTCGCGCCCAAACCTACAGAGCAAGCCACAGCAACGCCCACACAAGCTCCGGCCGCAGAAACACCAAGGATTCCAGACCACACCAGTTACCTTCTCGACACCGTGATCGATTACGACCTTCATCGTGTCAGTGTGACCGAGCGCATTCAATACCCAAATCACACCGGGCAGGAACTGCCCGCTCTTACCCTCGCCATCGCTGCCAACCTCTGGGTGGATTGTTTTCATCTAAATGAAGTTACAGTCGATGGAATTCCCGTGACGGGCTATGCATTAAACCAGCACCGACTCGACCTCCCGCTTCCGACTCCGCTCGCGCCTGATTCGGTTTCGACAGTGACTCTACGCTACAGCCTCTCTCTCCCCTACATGGATCAGGTCCATAGCCAACGAGCTAGAATCTTCGGCTACAGCGACATTCAAATGAACCTGGTCAATTGGTATCCTTTCATCGTACCTTTCAAAGATGGCGAATGGGTCATCCGCGAGCCGTGGTCGCATGGTGAATATCTGGTGTATCCCATCGCGGACTTTGATGTTAATTTGAAATTCACGACTCCCGAAAACCAACCCATCGTTGCCGCCAGCGGATCTGCCGAACAGAAAGGCGACTCTACCTCGTACACCTTGACGAATGGGCGTGCTTTTGCCATCTCTGCCAGCCGCGAATTCCAGGTCTCGCAAACTCAAGTGGACAATGTCACAGTCTACAGTTACTATCTGCCGATCTATAAAAATGCAGGCGAAGCCGCCATGAGTGCAAGTGCGCAGGCATTGCAGGTATTTTCCCAACGCTTTGGCAAATATCCACACAACACCCTCTCGATCGTCATTGCTGATTTCAAAGACAGTATGGAATTTTCCGGGTTATATTTCCATAGCCGCAGCTTTTATGACCTGTACGATGGTACGGTTCAAAATTACCTAACCATGGTCGCGGTTCACGAAACGGGGCATCAATGGTG
The DNA here is from genome assembly GCF_016702885.1 of Candidatus Villigracilis vicinus. Lineage (NCBI taxonomy): Bacteria > Bacillati > Chloroflexota > Anaerolineae > Anaerolineales > Candidatus Villigracilaceae > Candidatus Villigracilis > Candidatus Villigracilis vicinus. Next base: position 326,243 of record NZ_JADJDD010000001.1, on the reverse strand, counting down.
GTTTGAGCAAGTAGCGAATGACCAAGCTGAAGAGGCATGGTTAGACGAAGCACTGACAACTTATTCAGAGTTGCTTTATTACGAGTCCGTTTATCCTGACCTGATTCCCTGGTGGTGGTCTTATCGTATCGACTTTTTCGATCCACAAGGCAAGATTGACATTCCCATTTACGAAGGTCAAAACGCAGACACCTACAAAGCCATTGTCTACTTCAACGGTGCACATTTCCTAAAAGACCTGCGAGAACGCATCGGAGACGAAGCCTTCTTCGCCTTCCTGCAGGATTACTATTCTCAAGAAAAGAATGGGATTGCCACAAGCGATGATTTCTTTCGTATACTGAATGAACACACCAATGTAAATTACTCGGATATTGTCCACGCATATTTTAGCAAGCGCTAAAAACATATTTCTTGACTACAAAGAATTCAAACCCAACCAAAGAGAGGTTCCCATATGAGCGAAGAACTTTTGTATTACACCGATTATCTCGAACTCGATAAGATCCTTGGCAGCCAGCATCCCAAAAGCAACGAGCAGACTGACGAAATGCTTTTCATCATCATCCACCAAGCCTATGAGCTTTGGTTCAAGATGGTCATCCACGAACTCGATCAAGTCCGCCGTATCTTTGACACGGATAACGTATTAGACAACGCCGGAGAAATGAGTATTGCCGTCCAGAAGTTAAAACGGGTGGTGAAGATATTCGAAGTGGTCAATCGCCAGGTGGATATCCTCGAATCTATGACACCGATGGATTTTCTCGAATTCCGCGACCTGCTCGTACCGTCTTCCGGGTTCCAGAGTTTGCAATTCCGCATCATCGAAGCCAAACTGGGGCTGAAGATGGATCAACGCTACAAGTCAAACTATTACAAGAACACCCGTCCGGGTGGATTCAATCAACGGGACTACGACGCGATCAGCAGCGTAGAGTCCGAGGCGACGCTCAAAGGGCTGGTCATGAAGTGGGCAGAGCGAACTCCCTTCTTCGATGAAGCCTTGTGGCGCGACTTCCAATCCCAGTATCCGCTGGAGGAAGGAGAGCAAAAGTTTTGGAGCGATTACAAACAGATCTATAAAAACAGTCTGTCCGGCTCAGTGGAACTGCGTCAGTTCGATGAACTGGAACGCATTTTTTACAAGGAAGGCTTGGGCGAGTTTTCAGTAGGCGCGATGCGCGCGGTTCTGTTCATCATGATGTACCGTAATCTGCCCATCTTCCAACAGCCATTCGATCTGCTCTCCACCCTGATCGATATTGACGAGATGCTCTCACAATTCCGCTACAAGCATATGCTGATGGCACGCCGCATGATCGGCATGCGTTCTGGCACAGGCGGTACGAGCGGAGCCGGTTATCTCGAAGGCGCGTTGAGGCAGCATTACATCTTCAAAGAGTTAACTGAGGTTTCGACCTTCCTAGTGGAACGCAGTCACCTGCCCAGTTTGCCCAAGACCGTCAAAGAAAAGACGAGTTTCAATGTTTAACCGAACATCACCAGGGCAATAAAACCATGAAACCATTTCGTAAACATCTTGTCCTTGCAATAGATGGCGGCGGGGTACGCGGCGGTATCGCAACCCGTGCCTTGCGCCGGGTTGAAGAAAAATTGAACATCCGCCTGCCGGATATTGTAAATTTGACGGTCGGCACATCGGCTGGTGCGATCATTGCCGCAGCACTGGCCGTGGACCTCTCTGCTACAGAACTCGATGGTTTATTTCCAAATTTTTGCGAAGAGGTTTTCAAAAAAAGATGGAAGAATGCCATGCCGTTCAAGTTCTTTGTAAACCATCAATACAGCAACCAGGCATTCACTCAGCAATTGAAAAATATCCTTGCCGATATGACCTTCGAAGAATTCAAGCAAAAGCATCCAACCCGAAAAATGGTCACAACCACGTTCGATGTGATCCATAACAAAACGCGATTCTTGAAAACCGATAAGCCGCAATACGCCAACTGGCCTTTTTACAAAGCCGTGCTTGCCTCTGCCGCTGCGCCTACTTATTTCCCCGTGGTGGACGGTCAGTATATCGATGGCGGCGTGGGCTCATACAATAATCCGTGTTACCTTGCGGCTTACGAAACTCAATACGTCCTCAACTGGGACCCAGGTGAAGTGACCTTGATCAGTCTGGGGGCGGGACGCACACTTCCCTCTGTGCGACCGGGAGAAGCGGATAAGTTCAGCGCGCTGGGATGGATCCCGCATATTTTGGACGGCTTTTCTTATTCAGCCGATGACCAGCAAGTTCGGCTGGTAGATACCTTCTTCCCCGACCTCGATTTCAGACGGTACCAGGTGGACCTGGAAGAAAACATTGCGCTGGACGATGCAAGCGCCATTGGAAATATTCACCGCTACGGCGAGCAAATGGCAGACATGATCTTGAATGACGAAGTAGATCGTGCCATGCTCCACCGGGAAGGGCGCAAGTTCGCCGCGTCGCAGTTCTCGGCTGCCAATCCGATCTGATAAAATGCCTCGTCTCATCTCTCTTGGCAGCCTGGCTGCCTTATTCTTCAGCAGCACCTTCGTCATTAACCGCGCCTTGAGCCTGCAAGGCGGGCATTGGGCATGGACAGCCTCACTGCGTTTTGGTTTTATGCTGGTCATGCTCATCCTGATCCTGCTTGCCACCCAAGGTGAAAAAGCGCTCGCGGATGTGAAGGATGTATTCCTCAAGCATTGGCTTTTCTGGGTCGTTGCCGGTAGTATTGGCTTTGGGGTCTTTTATTCGCTCATCACTTTTAGTTCACAATATGCCGCAGGATGGGTCGTTGCCACCACCTGGCAAACCACCATCCTGGCTACGCCGATCGTCCTTTTATTCTTCGGGCACAGTGTTCCACGCAAGGGGTTGATCTTCACGGGCATTATCTTTACGGGTATTGTTTTAGTGAACGTGGAACACGCCTCAATGACCAGCCTGCACGAAGTGCTGTTGAGTGCATTGCCCGTCCTTGGTGCAGCATTTGCTTACCCGATTGGCAATCAACTGGTCTGGGAATCGCGCAAAGGAAAACATCCACGCCTGCCGCATATTCAACACCCGATATTGGAAAATGCTTTTGCGCGCGTCTTATTGTTGACTCTCGGCTCCCTTCCCTTTTGGGCTGGGTTGCTGCTTTTCACCTCACCGCCCCCGCCAGGCAGCGGACAACTCGTCAGCACAGCGTTGGTCGCTTTATTATCAGGCGTAATCGCCACCACGCTATTTTTGAATGCCCGCCATTTGGCGCACAAACCATACGAAGTCTCCGCTGTTGATTCGACCCAATCCCTTGAAGTGGTTTTTTCGCTCCTGGGTGAGATCATCTTCCTTAATGGTGTTTTCCCTGGCTGGGTGGGTCTTGTAGGAATCGCACTTACTGTAATCGGTTTGGTTGCATATATAAGTTTTCAACAAGAAACCTTATAAAAGAGACCTCCTCAAGTTCTTACCGCGCACAAACATCAATTTATGGTCAGGTTATGGACTATTTTTGCGTCCAGTTCTAATAACATTTCTGTAATATCTCCACCGAAATGCGAAAGGTATAATCCGCCTCGATCTAAAAAATAGCCAAGCAGTTCTCAGGAACGCCATGCAATATTCCTATTCTCCTTACATCCTTCCTTTGATCTTCGTCGCGGGGATCGCCTTTTCCATCACTATTTACGCATGGAGGCGGCGCTTTGTTAACGGCGCGACGGCACTTGCCTTAATGGCATTGAGCATGGCGCTCTGGTCGCTCTTCTATGCACTTGAGATCGCCGGCGCAGACCTGAAGACCAAATTCTTTTGGGGAATTGCCCAATACGCGGGAATCCCATTCGCGCCGTATTTCTGGCTTGTATTCGCGATAAATTATGGGAATTACACCAACAATTGGCTGCAGCGCTTCGTCACGTGGGGCGTGATCTTGCCATTCACCACCTTTCTCCTTGCCGTCACCACCCAATGGCACGGATTGATCTGGAGTGAATACTCGGTCACTCAGCAGGGTGCATATTCTGCGATCAGTGCAGTGCATGGTGTCTGGTTCTGGGTACATTCTGCATTTTCTTATCTCTTGCTTTTGGCAGGGAGCATTGTGCTTACCCGCACATTATTCCGAAACCAGAGCATGTATCGCGGACAGGTCATAGCCATGATCGTCGCCTTGCTCGCACCCTGGGCAAGCAATATTCTCTTTTTAACTGGCAATAGCCCTGTCCCCTATCTGGACCCGACTCCATTTGCATTTACTGTCAGCATGGTGGCGATCACATGGGCGATCTTTGGATTCAGGCTGGTTAATATCGCTCCGATCGCTCGTGACCTCATTCTGGATTCGATGCGCGACGGCATGATCGTTCTGGATGTGCGCAAAAATATTGTGGATATCAACCAATCAGCAGCACGCATCATCGGCGTACCAGTAGAGTCCGCGTTGGGCAGGAATATGGATGATGTTCTGGTCCGCTGGGGACATATCGTCAGGCGCATTCATGAAGATCCAGAAGAGTGGACAGACTCGCTTGTCACCGGCAGCGGTGCATCCTACCAACAGTATGAATTGCGTTTTGCGCCGTTTGAAGATGCTCAAAATCAAGCATTGGGGCATGTGCTCATTTTGCGTCTGATCGTTGATGATCCTATCTTGCAGCTGCGTTCCAGGAGCTCAAATTCCCAGCCAGCGCCCAGCCCGCAGATACAGGAGCAGCCATCCCTTAAAGAGGAGACGGGCGATTCATCCATTCTGAACTTTCTAAAAAGAATCATCATCGTATCCACAAAGACTGATCTGGTCATTCCGCCAAATGTAAAGCCAAGCTGGCATCAAGCATTGGAACGCGCCTTCACCATTATTCTTCGCATCATTGCGCTGGTGGGGACTGCCTTGCTGGTTATATTGGGAACAGGATTATCGCAGTATCAACTGGTGTTCATTTCTTATACTGGCATTATCCTGTTTCTTTGGCTGCTTGGGGGCGTGAGGAATATCTCGTTCGGTATTAGAACTACTCTTTTCCTTTATCTCATTTATGGTCTTGGCGTGGTTGAGATCGTCAATTTTGGTTATTCAGTAGAGGGTTTTGTTTTCTTCATGTCACTGGTGGTCAGTGCGACCATATTGCGCGGACGCACTGGTGGGATATGGATGTGGTCGATCAGCCTTGGGACCATGGGCTTTTTGGGATGGCTCATTGGGTTGAGGACCCTTGTTCCGTTTTCGGTCAATGAAGCCCAGGTGATCCCGCACAGTGTATCAGCCGCATTAAGCAGTCTGTTTGTGTTCGGAGCTGGCACCGGAGCAATGAGTGCGGCGATCACAGTATTGTTGGAAAACCTAAACCGTGCCTGGAATCAGGAAATGCAGGCATCAAACCTATTGCAACAAGAACGCGACCTGCTCGAACAGCGCGTGGAAGAGCGTACCCGCGAGCTTTTGGATGCACGTGACGAAGCGTTAAAAGCCAGCAAAAACCTGCGCCGGTATTATCGCGCCATTGAGCAGAGCGGCTCTAGCATTGTTATTACTGATATCAAGGGCAATATCGAGTATGCCAACCCTCAATTTGAAAGATCCACTGGATATGCAGTTGAAAAAGTACTTGGCAAAAATCCGCGCTTCTTAAAATCAGGCAGACAGACTACAGAGTATTACAAGAAATTATGGGATACGATCTCCTCTGGCGAGACCTGGCACGGCGAATTCCTTAACCGTCACAAGAACGGCACACTCTTCTGGGAATTCGCCACAATTGCCCCGGTCATCGACTCAAGCGGCAAGATCATGAATTACGTTGCCATTAAAGAGAATATTTCAGAGCGGAAGCGCGTAGAAGACGAATTGCGTAAACTTTCGCGGGCGGTGGAGCAAAGCGGTAACACGGTCATCATCCACAACAAACAGGGTGAGATCGAATATGTAAACCCAAAATTCACAGAAATCACGGGCTATGCCTTTGAGGAAGCGCTTGGTAAAAAACCTGGTGACCTGATGCAAGGCAGTGAAAGCACACAACCACACGAGACTCAGGATTGGTGGATGACAGTCCAAACAGGAAGAACCTGGCACGGCGAATTCCACAACAAACGCAAAGATGGCAGCGAATTCTGGGAGTACGCAACCATTACGCCAGTGTACGATCAGGATGGCATCATCTCAAATTTCGTAGAAATCAAACAAGACGTGACCGAAGAAAAGCTCCTGCAGGAATCTTTGCGGCGCTCACATGAACAACAACAGGTCATCGATTCATTACTGCGCATCAGCCTTGAAGGTCGCCCGACCAACGATCTTTTGGAAGACATCATAGACCAATTACTGTCTATCAGCTGGATGAAACTAACTCCCAAGGGAGGCATTTTCTTGATGGACGAGAAGTCTCGCAAACTGCACCTGCACACCCATCGTAACCTTGCCCCGGAGTTACAGGTCAAATGTGCCCAGATCGTACCAGGGCAATGCCTATGCGGACTTGCCGCCCTGAAAAAAGAGATCCAATTCTCCGATTGTCTCGATGATCGTCATAATATCCGCTATGAAGGAATCGAAGAACACGGTCATTACAACATTCCCATTCTGCAAGGCGATCACATCTTGGGCGTAATCGTCCTGTATCTGCCGCATGGATATAAAAAAATTAAAGAGGACGAACCCTTCCTACGCGCCGTTGCCGATGCCGTCTCCGGTATTCTCAGCCGAAAACGCGCCGAGGAATCACTCTTGGAAAGTGAAGCTCGCTTCCGTCAACTCGTTGAGAACGCCAGCGATATGATCTATCGCACCGACTTGAAGGGTAAATTCACCTACGCCAACCCTTCCGCCCTGAATATGATGGGGTACGCCAGTGAAGAAGATGTACTTGGAAAAAGCTACCTCGAGTTGACCACTCCTGAATTTCGCCATAAGATGAAGCGCATCTACGACAGGCAAGCCCTAAGCCGCACGATGAATACTTATTATGAATTTCCCGCCATCACTGTAAATGGACATATCGTTTGGGTCGGTCAAAATGTGCAGCTTATTATGGAAGGTGAAGAGATCGTCGGGTTTCAGGCGGTAGGGCGCGATATCACCGCGTTGAAGCAGGCAAAGGACGCGCTTGCCCTCTCGCGCGATCAGGCATTGGATGCAAGCCGATTCAAAAGCCAATTACTTTCCAGGGTAAGTCACGAACTGCGTACACCATTGGGCGGTGTGTTGGGATACGCCGAGCTGCTTCAATACAAAATGTTCGGCGAATTAAACGACAAACAAGTGGAAGCATTAGGCAATGTGGTCGAGAGCACCCGTTACCTCACCAATATCGTCAATGACCTTTTAGATGAAGCCCAGATCGAGTCACAATCGGTCACCTTGCATTATGATAATTTCAAAACTGCCGACCTGCTCGAACGTGTTACTGACACCATGCAGGTTCTTGCCAATAAAAAGGGACTTGAGTTCGAAGCGTTCATTGCCTCTGACCTTCCTGAAAAATTGCGTGGAGATTTCAAACGCCTTCAGCAAATTTTATTTAATCTAACCGGTAATGCCATAAAATTCACTACCACTGGGAAAGTGCATATATTGCTCTCAGCCTCATCCCCAACCAAATGGTGCATGGAGGTAAGCGATACAGGCGCGGGGATTCCAGTAGAAGAACAGCAGAATATCTTCGAGCCTTTCCGCCAGGTCAGCAACGCATTGACGCGGGAAAACCGCGGATCTGGTCTGGGACTGGCGATCAGCAAACAACTGATAGAATTAATGGGCGGCAAGATCGCCCTCAAAAGTGAAGTTGGTGTCGGAAGTACATTCACAGTAACCTTACCAATCATTCAGTCAGAAGAACCCGCATGACGAATCCACCTTATGCGGTCATCATCGAAGACGATGCCATGCTGAGTTTGATCTTCCAAACCACCTTGCAAAATGCAGGGTTCGACACCGCCCTTGATATTTACGGGAACCAATATCAAGGGCTGATCGAAGCCGAACAACCCGCACTGATGATCCTAGATTTGCACCTGCCGTACGCTTCCGGCGTTGATATTCTCGCAGACGTGCGGGTACGCTGCCCCAAAACAGTGATCGCAATCGTTTCGGCAGATATCTTCAAACTAAAAGATCTGGAAGGCAAAGCCGACTACGTGCTCGTAAAACCCATCAGCGTGGCGCGCTTGTTAAAAATAGCAGAAACCGTCAAAGAGGCCTTATGACCAACCCCATCGCTCTCGTCATCGAAGATGACCCCCAGCTAAACCGCATCTTCTCTCTCACCTTGAACGAAGATTTCACGACCGAAACATTTACAAACGGGCAAGATGCCCTTCAGCGCTTATCTGAAATCACTCCACACCTGATCATCCTCGACCTCAACCTGCCCGGGGTGCAGGGCAATGAGATCCTGGCTCATATTCGTTCAGATGCTCGCCTCAAGAAGGTTACGGTCATTCTTGCCACTGCAGACCACCGTCAGGCAGATAGCCTGCAAGATCAAGCGGATTTCATCCTACTCAAACCCGTCAGCCCGATACAACTTAAACAGATCGCATCACGAGTCAAATGACCCGTTGGATTGAACCCTCTCCAATAGAGATTCCCGCATCTTTCCAAGCCTTGGGCTTGCCTCCTCTCGTCGCAGTGACTCTCCTCCGACGCGGGATCAACCGCCCCGAAGATGCTGAGGCGTTTCTTTATCCAGAAAAAAATCCTCCTGCTCAATTCCCGGAGATTGAAAAGACGGTTGCGCGGCTTTCTTTGGCTATCCGCAATCAGGAAAAGATATGCGTCTGGGGTGACTTTGATGTTGATGGTCAAACCTCCACTGCCCTGCTGGTACAAACCCTGCAAGCACTTAATGCACATGTGATCTTCTACATTCCCATCCGCGGCAAGGAAAGTCATGGCATTCACATCGATTCGCTCAAACCGATCATTGACGGCGGCGCTCAACTGCTGCTCACTTGTGATACAGGCATCACCGCGCACACAGCCATAGACTATGCCAACTCGCGCGGCGTGGAGGTCATCATCACTGACCATCACGACCCTGGCGAAACACTTCCAAACGCAAATTTCATTATCAATCCAAAATTATTGCCTGAAGGTCATCCGCTGAAAAATTTGGCGGGCGTAGGTGTGGCGTATAAATTGGCTGCGGCGCTTTTGGAAACGAACAAAGAAGCCCAGCTTCACCATTCTTCCCTACTTGATCTCGTCGCTCTTGGTCTCATTGCCGATGTTGCCTTGCTTCAAAGTGAAACCCGTTCGCTTGCAAGGCAGGGCATTCAAGAACTGCGCGAAACAAAACGACCCGGTTTGAAAATCATGGCAGAACTTGCCAGCGCATCTTTAGAGACCCTCACTGAAGAAACGATCGGATTCACATTTGCGCCACGTTTGAACGCACTCGGTCGCCTTGGCGACGCCAACCCCGCCGTTGATCTGTTGATCACAAAAGAGTCGTCGCGCGCGCGTGTACTTGCCGCCCAGATCGAAGGCTTGAATGCGCAGCGACGCATGCTGACAAAGCAAGTCTACGACGCCGCAGAAGCGCAGCTTCACGAAACCCCCGACCTGTTAACAGACCCAGTCATCATCCTTTCGCATCCCAATTGGCCGGGGGGCGTGGTCGGTATTGTGGCGAATAAACTGATCGAACGATATCACAAGCCTGCCATTCTCTTCAGCGAATCAGATGACGGAATCCTGCGCGGTTCAGCTCGCTCCATAGATGGGTTACATATCACTGAAGCCATTGCCACTCAAAAAGAACTTCTGATCGGCTTCGGTGGTCACCCCATGGCTGCGGGCATGTCGCTGCACAAGGATGATCTACCTGCATTCCGCAAAGGGTTGGGCAAAGCCGTTGAAAAGCAACTGGGCTCCATCGTCTTTGAAGAACCTACGCTTCAGATCGATGCCTGGGTAGCCTTATCCGACCTCAATATCTCTCTCGCTGAGAGTTTGGAAATGCTAGCTCCCTTTGGAGCAGGCAACCCTCAATTAACTTTTGCTGCACGCAATGTGACCTTGAAATCAGCAACTACACTTGGCAAAGCCAAGGAACATCTGCGCCTGAACGTGGAAGATGCAAATGGGAATACCGCCAGTCTGCTGTGGTGGGGTGGCGCGGGCGAAGATTTGCCTGAAACAGGCAGTACATTCGATGTGGCATTTTCCATGCGTTCCAGCACTTTCCGCGGGCAGAAACAAGTCTCCTTGCAATTCAAGGAATTTCGCATCACAAATGAAGCGCCCGTTGAGCTAAAAAGATCGAAGATCGAAATTCGCGATATGCGCCTGCAAAACGCATTGCTGAACGTACAACCTTCCACCCTCGTCTGGGCTGAAGGACCCGACCGTGCCGTGGGCGTCAACCGCCTCAACCTTACCCAGTCAGACGAACTGACCATTTACACCACGCCGCCCTCTCCCGCCGAATTAAGAAACGCATTGGAGATCGTTAGACCCAAAACCGTTTATGTTTTTGGGGTCTCCCCTGTCGAACAAAAACCGGACGAATTCCTGTCTTATCTGGCTGGGTTATGCAAGTACATCCTCAATCAACGTAATGGACAAGGCACTATTGATGAGCTTGCCGCCGCCTGTGCTGCGCGAAAAATCGTCATTCAGATCGGTTTGGAATGGCTCGCCGCGAGTGGACAACTCACCATCAACATGGAGGAAGATCTCGTTACCCTGACCAAAGGTCAGCAGGAGAAAAATCCATACCTGCAAGTGGAGTTGTATACAGCCCTGCAGGGACTCCTGAACGAGACTTCAGCTTTTAGAAAATATTTCTCAACAACCAATGACCTGCGATCGATCATCAAATAAATCTTATTCCCCCGGTATTTTCAAACGATTCATCCATTTATTAAAAAGCACCCATCACCTGTTATTCCCATTTCAACAACACAAGCGATAGAATGAACCTGAAATGGAGGAATCGTGACAGATAAAATTCCCGCCGCTTTTCTCGACCTGGCAACATGCCCTCCGGCTGCAGCCCTAACGACCCTAATGCCCAACGGTCAACCTCAAACCACACCCGTCTGGTGTGATTTTGATGGCACTCACATGCGGGTCAACACCATGAAGGGTTTTCGCAAAGAAAAAAACATGCGCGCCAACCCCAAAGTGACCCTGCTCTGCTACGACCCGCGCCAACCCTTGCGTTCACTTGAGATCCGCGGTGAAGTGGTTGAAATGACCGAGGCAGGTGCTATGGAACACCTCGATCATCTAACTTTTCTATATACGGGTAAAGCGCCCTATTTTGGTGCTTGTGTCCCGGCTGAGTTGAAAGAAAAAGAATATCCTGTTCTGTGCAAGATCCGGGTGATACGCGTCGTCACGTTGGATGCGCGCAAAAAAGAGGCGGCTTCATGAAAAATTCCATTCCCGCCTCTCACATGGACCTGCTCACCCGCCCCATCCATGGAGTGTTAACGACCCTGATGACAAACGGTCAACCGCAATCCAGCCTTGTATGGTGCGATTTCGATGGCGAATGTGTCTGTGTCAACACCACACTCGAACGTCAAAAGGGACGGAATTTAAGCCGCAACCCAAACGCCAGCCTGCTTATTATCGATCCCGAAAACACAGCCCGGTTCATTCAGATCCGTGGGCAGGTTGAGATCGTTCAAGTTGGCGCTCTCGAGCACCTCGACGAAATTACCAGAAAATACACAGAACATCCCCATTATTATGGCTATATCTTCCCGTTGGAAAAACGCGAACACGAAACACGCATCATCTGCCGTCTTCATGCCGACAGGGTTACGCTTGATGCAATACACAGTTAAGTCCAAAGGTTAGTATGAATCCAGATACTCTCTCCTGGCTGCTCAAAGGTGATCCTTCCATTCGCTGGCAAGTGCAACGAGACCTGCTGCACTTGCCAGCAACAAAATACAATAGCGAGCGCAATAAGATCGCAAAAGAAGGCTGGGGAAAACGCCTGATCGACCTCCAAGACCCCGATGGGCGCTGGGGCGGCGGGCTATACGGACCTAAATGGATATCCACCACGTACACCATGCTAACCCTGCGCCTGTTAGGATTACCTCCGAAGCATCCACAGGCAAAACGCGCGTGTCAATTATTACTAAACGAAGGGTTTTACTCAGATGGGGGCATTAACTTGTTCTCGTATTCATGGACATATAGTGAGACTTGTGTAACCAGCATGATCCTTGCCTTGCTGGCATACTTCAGATATCCAGATGAGCGCATTCACAAAGTGGCTGGGTTTGTTATCAACCAACAAATGGCGGACGGTGGGTGGAATTGCGAATCGCCGAAAGGCGCTACTCATTCCTCGTTTCACACCACGATCTCTGCGCTTGAAGGGTTGTACGAATACGAATGTGCATTCCCTGAGATGAAAAAACAGGTCAGCCTGATCCGCGCCCGGGCACATGAATTCCTCCTGGCACATCGGATATATAAATCTCACCGAACAGGCAGGGTCTTTGATGCAAAAATGACAAGCATGCCATTCCCACCCCGCTGGCGATTTGATTTCCTGCGCGGATTGGACTATCTTCAAGCCTGCAACGCACCAAAAGACGAACGTATGTCTGAAGCGATCGATCTCTTACAACGCAAACAAAAGAAGGATGGACGTTGGGTTATGAACTCAGGCATGTCTGGCAGGAAATTTTTCGACCTCGAAACACCGGGACAGCCAAGCAGATGGAATACTTTGAGAGCGCTGCGAGTTTTGGAATGGTGGGATAAGTCATAAGTTTCTAGGTTTCATAATCAATAAAATCATCCACGCCGAACAGATCTTCATACCGTGCAAGTAACGTTACAGCCTTTTGCAAAAAACTTTCATCCATCGCACTGAGCATCTTTTCTTTAACCTCAAGAATTTCTTTTTGGGCGAGCAAACGTTCTCGAAAACTGATCATGGACGATTTAGGCAGGAGCAACTCGATCTCGCGGATCAATACCAATGTTTCCCTCACAATGATCAACCCATCCTGTAAAGATATGTCCTCTTCTAAAAGCTGGCGCAAGGCTTTGCACCTGTATTTTTGGCAGCTGCGAGGATAATCTGGCGATGTATACACAGAACAGACGCCGTTCCACATTGCACAGGGCTGAGTGAAACCGCGCTGACGCGGATCATTGCGGATAACGTCCAATCCGAGCTTTTCAACCTTCTCAAGTTCCGAAGCATTCAGCCGTACCCATGAAAAAAGGTGACCCGAACAGCACAACCCGCACGCCTTACAAAGAATATTCGCATCTGCATGGTTCATAGAATGAAATAATATCGCAGCGAGTAAAAGCCTGCAAGCAATAAAATGCCATAAAAAATACAAAAAAAACATCTTATATGAACGGGCGCGAGAATTCTTTTCCAAACTGAAATGTTTTCTTTTTAATTCAAAGTTTTATGCAATGTATAATTACCATCGTTGTGACCCAGATTCAAAAATGAATTTATTTATAAATCTTCAAGAATATCCCCACTTTTATTAAAGTCACAATTCTTTACGCAACATCTTAATAAGTATGGACTTTCAAGATAATTGAAATGGCAACACCGTAATGGAATTCAAAATTTGCGCAAGCCTTCAAAAATTGGTTGTCACGACGAAGAAATCCATGATATCTCCGTTATTTTATAACGATACAGAGAGGGGTCTGAAATGCAGTCAGACTTGAAAAAGCGTTTTCTTTCCCGCCTTTCATTAAAAACCATCCTGACCATTCCTTATAGCTTATTAATATTTTTCGCAATCGGAATGGTTAGTTACACCGTGTACACAAAAGAAAGAACCGCGCTAAATAACGTTACGAGTCAACTTAGGGATGAAACCGCCGCGCATATTCAAGACCATCTGGTCACACTCCTGAACACGCCCCATCAAATTAACCAACTGAACGCATCCGCACTTCAAATAGGCAGGCTGAACAAAGAAAACACCGAAGAGCTTCAGCGATATTTTTTAGATCAGGTCAAAACTTACCCAGCCATCACCAGTATTTATTTTGGGAATTCAAGCGGAGGGTTGGCAGGCGCTGGACGTGAAGGTGCAAGTGGCACTCTTTACGTAACAGAGACCGGGGACTTTCAACATGGGAACTTCCTTAAGTTATACGTGGATGAAAGCGGAGAAAAACTCACCCCCCCATTATCCATTGTGCCAAATTTCGATGCGCGCCTACGCCCATGGTACATCAACGCTGCACAGCACGGAGATGCAGTATGGAGCGAAATATACATCCTTTTCACCGGTCAGGACATGGCACTTGCCGCAAGCCGCCCAGTTTACGATGAAATGAACAACACCCTGCTTGGTGTTGTTTCTGTGGATATTTCTCTCTTACAATTAAGCGATTATCTCAAAAATCTCAGCTTCAGCTCTGTGGGGCAAATATTTATCATTGAACATTCAGGGGCGTTAGTCGCTACATCGAACAATGAAATAATTTTCAAAGACACGAACAACGACGGCACCAAAGAACGGATCTATGCCCAAGACAGTCAATCCGCTTTAATTCGTCAGTCCAATAAACTATTACTTGAGAAGTATCAGGCGTATGAAAATATTCCGGATGAAGAACAACCCATTGAATTTGACCTGGATGGGAAGAAACACTTCCTGCAATACTTTTCCATAAACGATAAACGTGGAATTGACTGGATCGTTGTTATTGCCGCACCAGAATCTGCCTTTTTTAAAAACATCGATGTCGGCAACCGCACAGCTCTTCTGCTTGTACTTACCGCTCTGGTAGCATCCATTGGCGCCAGTTTTTTTATTGCCTCAAAGATTACGACCCGAATTCAACAGTTAGAGCAATCCACAAACATATTGGCGGCGGGTAACTGGGACCATCAAATAAATATGGATACGCGCGTCGTGGAGTTACAAGGCTTAATAAATTCGTTCACGATCATGAAAGATAAACTTCATCACGTCATGACCGAACTTATGTCAGAAGTTGAAGAGCACAAAATAACAGAAACAAAGCTGAAAGAACAGCGCGATTTTTCATCCCAAATCATAAACTTGATGGGACAAGGTCTTACCGTTCTGGATGAACAAGGACGGTTTGAATTTGTGAACCCGGGCTACGCCAAGTTATTGGGGTATGAAATTGAGGATCTGATCGGAAAAAAACCCAAAGAAGTTGCAGACCCCGAGGAAGTCGAAAAAATTAACATTCAACGAAAATTACGAACAGCCGGAAAAACAACAACGTACGAAGCTCGTTTGGTGCGGGCAGACGGAAGTATCGCCACAGTGTTGATCACTGGAGTGCCTCGCGGCACTGAAGGCAATTACAAGGGAGCCATCACGGTCGTCACTGACCTTAGTGAGCGAAAACGCATGGAAGAAGAAGTGCGGCAGGCAAAAGACGCACTCCAACATGCACTGACTCGTGAAGCGCACCTGGCTCGTACTGACGAATTAACCGGAATCAATAATCGTAGACACCTATTCGAATTGGCAAAATCAAAGGTTAAGGTAGCGGCGCGATATCAATTATCGCTGTCTGTCATTATGTTCGATATTGATCACTTCAAGAAGATCAACGATCATTGGGGACACAGCCTTGGAGATAAGATCCTGATGGAAATCGCGCTTGTGGTGCAGTCTGAAATTCGAAGTTCAGATCTATTCGGGCGATATGGCGGCGAGGAATTCATCATTTTCCTGCCAATGACGCCCGCAACACAGGCGTACACCCTTGCAGAACGCATTCGAAAAAGGGTAGCCAACCTCAAAGTCCATTCGGATGACGGGGACGATGTGTCGGTAACGATCAGCATCGGCGTTATCCAAATGCGTACCGGTCCCACCCCCGAATCGCTTGAAGAACTGCTCCAACGTGTAGACAAAGCCATGTACGATGCCAAAGAGTCCGGACGGAACTGCATCGTGATCGATGATCTATAACCAACCTGTATTTCTGCTTTACAACAGAGAAACAAAAAAGGAATTCTGATATCTGCTCTTTCAAGCATTTATCAGAATTCCTTTCGATTAACTTGCCAAGGGCACGATCCTTCTTTGCGTCCTTTTACATTGGCAGACCCAACTCCATTAGCTTCTCTTTTGTTGGATAGCCCTTCTCATCCCAGCCGCGCTCTTTATAAAATTCCGGCAGCATCTTATCGAGTTCCACAACTTTGCCTTTGGCAGGACCATCGGGCAGAGGTTCGTGTAACATACGATACGGGAGTGTATCCCATTCGGGTCCCGAACCAGCCTTGATCAGGAACATACGCTCAAGCGTATATACCCGGTCGGCAGCTTTCATCACCTCTTCAGGGGTATATCCTGCGCCGGTGGTCAAATTCATCATGGAGGCAAGAGTCTCCGGCCAGATCATGCGATCTTTATTGAATACGTAGCGGATCGCCACGAATACACACAAACCAGATGAATCGATCAACGCAAAAGAATCTTCAAAGTGTTTGACGAGGGCGGGCTTGCCTTCCGTGGAAAGCGGGTTCTCCTTAACCGGCACACCAAAAACCTCCTCGTACGCAACATCGCCTTCCATATGTGAAGCGCCTTTATTGGAGGTGGCATATAACAGCCCCATACCCTGCGAACCGCGCGGATCGTATCCAGGGAATTCCTGTTTTCGTGTGGTTACAGCGATCTCAGGGTGCCCATATTTCTCGGCAAGTCTGTAACTTCCCATGGCAAGCTCCCTGCCAAAGCCTTCGTTGTACGCCATCAATTTGATCATGGCGATCATGGCGTCGTGGTCGCCAAATTTCAATGGCATACCGATCACATCTTCGGGGATATATCCCTTTTCGTACATTTCCATCGCAGCAGCGATGGTCATGCCAGTGGTGATCGTATCCATGCCATATTCATTGCACAAATAATTCGCCTTCACCAGAGCTGCAAGATTACTCACACCGCAGCCTGTACCCAGCGACGAGATCGTTTCGTACTCAGGTCCCTCTCCCTTGCCTTTATATGGACCATCAGGCACTTCTGTTAAACGCCCGCACGAAAGTGGACAACGGTAACAGGGTGTATGCCGCACCAGGTATTGATCTTTAAGGGCGTCGCCATCCACATTGTGAACATGCTCGAATGTTCCTTGCAGAAAATTGCGCGTTGGCAAAATACCCAGCGTATTGGTCACTTGTGGCACATAGGATGTGCCGTAAATGCGCATGTTCGAACCCTTCTTTACGTCCGCGCCCACATTCTTGGAGGTTCCTACGCTGATCGAACGCATTCCTTCAGGGTCATGCAATGGCGGGTTTTTATTACCCATCGCAACCACCGCTTTGAGGTTCTTGCTCCCCATCACAGCACCCACACCTGAACGAGCCGCAGCGCGATGTTTGTCATTCATGATGGCTGCCATCAAAGCAAGGTTTTCACCAGCGGGTCCAATACAGGCGACACGCGCTTCATCAGATGTCTCTGCTTTGAGGATATCCGTCGTCTCATGCGTATCCTTCCCCCACACATGCGCCGCAGACCGGACCTCAACCTGGTCTTCATTCACCAACACATATACCGGCTCTGAGGCTTTTCCCTCAAAAATGAACATATCAAACCCGGTGCGTTTCATCCATGTTGGAAATTCACCGCCCGAATTGGAATGCGCCAATGCACCCGTCAACGGAGATTTGGTAACGACCATATAACGGTTGCCCGTTGGCGCAGGAGTGGCCGTCAGCGGACCCGTAGCAAAGATCAACATATTCTCTGGAGAGAGCGGTTCCGCCATGGGGTCCATTTCTTTATACATATAATGGATCGCCCAACCGCGCCCGCCAAGATAATCCCGGGCGATCTTCGGGTCTACATCTTCTTTTGTGGCTTTTCGGGTCGTAAGGTTTACACGTAAAATTTTGAGGTGCCAGCCGTACATGTTTGCTCCTTGGGGTGGAAGTTTTTAGTTATGCTTTCATACGTTCTGATCTATCCGCCAGCAATGGCAGAAAACGCAGTAACCGTATCGCCTTCTTTTAATGGTGTATCCATCTCCACAGTGAGACCATTCAACACGATAACGCTTTCATCATTGAGGGGGATATCAAAGCGGGATATGACATCGTAAACCGTTACCCCCTCAAGGACGTCCAACTCCACAACGCCGTTCACTGAACCGGGAGGCAGAACATCACGATAATTAGCGATCATTTTTACGCGTATCATCATTTGTGAATTTTAGCATGAAAGGGGATAAAATCAGCGCCATGAAACGTCAACTTCCATATCATGGCTGGTGTTTTGTCTGTGGGAATGAAAACCCGAATTCGATCGGTATCACAATGTTCGTGGATGACGACGGTGTCCTAACCTCTGAATTCATGTTGAACAAGTCACACCAGGGTCCGCCTGGGCATGCACATGGAGGGGCATCGGCGGCGGTGCTGGATGAAGTGATGGGGTTGGTAGTTTGGGCAGCGGGTTATAAAGTAGTAGCAGCAAACATCAACATCAATTATCGGAAACTGCTTCCGCTCGAACAGCCGCTTCTTGCGGTTGCGCGAATCACCCAAAAGAGCACGAGGAAAATCGTCAGCGTAGGAGAGATCCGTCTGGCTGATGCAACCGTCGCTGTAGAGGGAAGCGGGGTCTATGTCATCGCCCCGCAATTATTTGTAAAATCACCCATGGAAGGAATTCATTCATGAAAACAATCGGTCTGATCGGCGGGATGAGCTGGGAGTCATCCATAGAGTATTATCGCATCATCAATGAAACGGCGAAGGAAAAACTGGGCGGGCTGCATTCAGCAAAGAGTCTAATGGTGACTGTAGACTTCGCCGAGATCGAAAAACTGCAACACGAAGACCGGTGGGACGAAGCTGGTCACATTCTGGTGAAATGTGCGCAAGACCTCGAACGCGGCGGCGCAGATTTCATTGTGCTCTGCACCAATACGATGCATAAACTCGCCGACCAGATCACTGCAAATGTGAACATTCCTTTTTTGCATATCGCAGATGCCACGGCAGAGAAGATCGTTGCAGCAGGTATGCATCGGATCGGATTACTCGGCACACGTTTCACCATGGAACATGATTTCTATAAAGGACGTCTGATCAACGATTACGGACTGGAAGTCGTTATTCCGAACGAATCTGATCGAGCCATCGTTCACCGTGTGATCTACGAAGAATTGGTGCTTGGCAAGATCATGGAAGCATCACGGGAAGAATACAAACGCATTATGAATGACCTGCTCTCTCAAGGCGCACAGGGAATTATTCTCGGCTGCACAGAGATCGAACTACTCATCAAGGAAGGTGATTGCAATGCGCCACTCTTCCCGACCACAAGGATCCACGCAGTCGCCGCTGTGGAAAAATCGCTGGCAGATGCCCCAAAGGTATGATATATGCATTAAATAACCAAACGTCCTATTTACTCTGCATGTGAAGCGAATATACTCCTGCAAGAAATTTTCAGGAGAATCCATGTTCAATTTATTTAAGAAAAAAGAAACAAAAACAGAAAATCCATTTCCAGACCTTAGGGCACATTTCATAGGCAATGTTCCACTAAACGAATGGCCCAAAGGGGAAATGAGTGAACATCCGTGGTCTTTATTTGCAGCAGCACGCAAGCATGTATTGGCAAAAAATAATTCTGAAGCCGAGAAAATTTATCGTCAGATCATTGAAGCACCCGGTCTTGAACCGCGTCACTATATGCAAGCCTGGATGTTCATGCGCTATTTTTTGAAGATCCAGCCGCCCGCTGAAATCTCAAAACAAGTGTATGGTGTGATGGTAGAAGTTTTTACACCAACGGGCATTATGTTGGTGGTCGCATATGCTGACCACAAAGCACGAAGTTTGCACTCTTCAGGCGGCGGAGTCATTTGGGAGAAACCAAACGACTCCCTAAATGAAAAAGTAGAAGCGGTGATCAAGGCAGGGGAAAATGCGGTTAAATCCATTCCATTGGTGGTAGTGGATGTCGTTCCAAAGCCTCCGGCACAAGTTGATCATATTTTGATCTGTATCGCCACTCCTGCAGGTATCTATCACGGATTAGGAACCGGTCAATTCTTATCGAACGACCCATATGCCGGTCCGATCGTAACATCATCAGGGCAACTCTTGCAGGGGTTGGAAAGTTTGAAAAAATAATTTACGCCTCAATAAAGCCCACCCTTTTAGAGTGGGCTTTATTATTTGGCAGGGAAAGAACGCGGAAACACCGGCTTCGGATAAAATATAAGAATGCGATCCGCTTATCTATTCCTTTGTGCGATCTTGATCAGTGCCTGCGTCCCTATCCCCACCCCCGAGCCGACGCCCACCGCCGCACCACCATATCGCATTACGCCAAATGAAAATCCTTTCGAACCCAAAATTGAGGACACTGGCAGGCAAACCGCATCGGTCACGCTAACATCTGTCGGTTTTTCAGAGAGTTACGGGTTCACCCCGCCGCGCGCTGTACTCGCCTTGGTAGGGTATATGCCCAGTGTTTGCAATGAATTAAGAGTTAATATCAACCCGCCTGATGAGCAATATCGCATCTTTGTAGAGGTGTACAGTCTCATCAACCCGGATGTTGAATGCGACAATGTCTTCCAACAATTTGAAACCAGTATTTTGCTCGGAACCTACTCTCCCGGCCGATACTATGTCTGGATCAACGATGCATTGGCGGGCGATTTCGTCTCGTATTAATTCATATAACCTGCCCAAAATGGAACTTATCTGGGCAGATCATCGTCATTTTCCAAAAGGAGACCTGATGAAACGCTTCACTATTATGATATTCCTACTTATTGCTTCAGCATGCGCCCCGGCGCCAGATGAAGCTGTCAGCAGCGACGAGCCAGCTTCACCTCAAACCGGCGAATACGCTCCCAGCCCTGCAGATGGCTCGTTAACTCGCGGCACAGTGTTTGTTGACACTTCAGAATTACTCACACTGGAAAGTTACCCTCTGCAATTTAACCTGAACATCACAGGGAATTTACCAACACCATGCCATAAACTGCGCATTGCCGTAAATACACCCGATTCAGACAACAACCTTCATATAGATGTGTACTCAGTTGTGGATCCAGGCGAAATTTGCATTCAGGTGCTTGAGCCGTTTTCGGTCAATCAACCTTTGGGAAGTTTTCCGCAGGGACACTATCGCCTGTGGGTCAATGGAGAGATGGTCGCCGAATTTCAATCATAAAAAAAGAGCCGGAAAATTTCCGGCTCTTTTTAATCCACCCGGCTGATTTCGCCAAACCGGGCATTGACCAATGACGCCAGATCTTTTACACCCAATTGAATGTTCAATCCACGCTGCCCGCCTGAGATATAGATCTCTTCAAATTTTTGCGCAGCAGAATCGATCACAACTTGAAAACCTTTATTGATAAGCGCCAACGGTGAAATGCCACCTGCCTGTAGACCGGTCAATTGTTCGGCTTCGCGTTCGGTTGGTAAATGCATCTTCTTCTCACCTAAAAAGCTCGCCAGCAACTTCAAATCCACCACATGCCGACCTGGGATAACAGCCAGCACCGGTTTGCCTTTTTCACGCTTGGTAACAATGGTCTTAAAAACCTGCTCTTCCGGCACGTTCAAGAACTGTGCCGCCTCCACGGCTCCTAATTTTTCAACAGGCAGCTCAAATGCTTTATACTTTGTCTTACGGGCATCTAAAAATCTTGTGACATTATTTGTGACTGACATTTTATTAATTTCCTGTAGAATATTATAAACTTATCAAGGATACTTGCTCTCTGTTGACACCGCAAATATTCAAAGGAGGCTGATATGTCCAACCAGGAACAGGAACGTCTCAAACGTCTACGCGAAAAGCAGATCGCCGATCGTGACCCGCTGGTAAAACAACGCAAACTCCAACAGAATTACTCCGTCAAATCCAGACGCATGCGCAAGCCGTTCAAGTTAACAAGCGCATGGAAAGACATTCCCCACGTCATACGCACACCTCTATATGGGCTTACCCTCGGCATGGCAGCGATCATCGTACTGCCAGAACTTTGGGATTCCTTTTTTGCCATTTGGGTGGCTCTTATCATCGCTGTCTTCTTAATTATATTTGGCATTATCCTTGGCAATTCGCTGGACTTGCGTGACGATATCAAGGATTCACTGAGGTGACACCCAGCGCCTCAAGATCAGACCTGCAACCTGCACCACCCCATTCACCCATCTCACCCTGAAAACTGGAGACAACCTAAGATGATCAGTACGGAAACCCTTTCCCAATTCAGCTTGTTCAATGGATTACCTGAGTCGCTCTTAAGAGAAATAGCAGCCATAAGCACCGAGGCGGAAGCTAAACAGGGCGAGTTTGTCTTTCATGAAGGCGAAAAAGCGGACAAATTGCATTTTCTCTTGAAAGGAAGCATCGCTTTGCGCGTGAAACTAACCTCCCGACCTGAGAGCGTAACCGTCTCCTTTATCTCAACGCCATTTCGTAGTTTTGGCTGGTCTGGCATCGTGCCGCCTTTCCATTACACCTCCAGCGCCGAGTGCGACGAAGACTCCACATTGTTGAGCATCCCTGCCGACTCTTTTATGAAGCTGCTTGAGAACAACCCGGAACATGGATTTGTAGTAATGCGCCGTGTAGCTGAAATAGTCGCCGACCGGTTGAGGAACAGCCATCAAGCTTTGCTGAAAACCCTTTAAATACACCCGCAAATATAGCCCGCCTCAAAAATAACGCCGAGGCGGGTTTTCTTTTTCCAAAACCAAGAGAAGCCGCCAGAAAACAGGAACAAGCCCGGCGTCAGGATGAAGCGGGCGTAGTAAAATCAGGGGATGAAATCGGCAGTCATTGAAATCCCAATGGATAAATTAATGGAACAGCTCCCGGAGAACTACACACACACCGACCGGGAACTGGTCATGCGCGCGTATACATACGCAGAAGAGGCGCATCGCGAGCAAAAGCGCCATTCAGGCGAGCCGTACATCAACCACTGCATCGCCGTGGCAAGAATTCTCACGGAGTTAAAAGTGCCAGCAGAAGTAGTGGCTGCCGGGTTATTACACGATACCGTCGAAGATACGCCAGTGACGCTGGCGGATATCCGCCGAGAGTTTGGGGACACGGTGCGTCTGCTGGTTGATGGGGTGACAAAATTAACTCACCTGCCGCGAGTTTCACGCGGCGATCAGCATGCTGAAAATAATGAAGACGAAAAAGAGGATGTGGTCATAGAACCTGCCCTGCTCGGGCGCAAGGAAGATATGATCTCAGAGACTCTGCGTAAAACCTTCCTTGCCATGGGCGAAGATGTAAGTGTGGTGCTGATTAAACTGGCAGACCGCTTGCATAACATGCGCACGCTGGGGCACATGCCAGAGCACAAGCGCAAACGTATTGCGCAGGAAACGCTCGATATTTTCGCGCCGCTGGCAAACCGCCTCGGCATCTGGCAATTGAAATGGGAATTGGAAGACCTCAGTTTCCGTTACGTTCAGCCGGATAAATACAAAGAGATCGCCGAGTCACTGGCAGAGCGCCGCCCCGACCGAGAGCGACAGTTGGAAGAAATCAAAGAAAATTTGGTGCGTCTGTTGGAAAAGAACAACATCAAAGCCGAGCTGAGCGGGCGCCCCAAGCATATTTATTCGATTTTCAAAAAGATGCAAAAGAAAGACAAGTCTTTCGGCATGTTATATGATGTGCGTGCCGTACGCTTGATCGTGCCGGATGTCCCCTCGTGTTACGCTGCATTAGGCGTCATCCACACCACATGGCGGCCGGTACCCGGTGAGTTCGATGACTACATCGCAGCACCAAAAGACAACCACTATCAATCCCTGCACACTGCGGTAATGTACGACGACAAACGTCCGTTGGAGATCCAGATCCGCACACAGGAAATGCACATGAACGCCGAATATGGCATCGCTGCGCATTGGCGATACAAGGAAGGCGGCAGGCACGACAAGCAATTTGAAGAACGCATCAAAGACCTGCGTAAAATGATGGAATGGCGCGGGGACGTGAATGACGCCACCGAATTCGTCGAATCGATGCAAAGTGATGTGTTCCGTGACCGGGTATACATCTTTACCCCACGCGGCGACGCCATAGACCTGCCAGCAGGGTCCACCCCCATCGACTTCGCCTACACTGTCCACACAGACATTGGTCATCGCTGCCGCGGCGCGCGTGTGAACGGCAAACTCGTGCCGCTTGACCATGAATTGAAGACCGGCGATCAGGTAGAGATTCTCACCGCCAAGCGCGGCGGACCAAGCCGGGATTGGCTCAACAACAACCTGGGCTTGGTTAAGACCCAACGTGCCAAATCGAAGATCCGTGTATGGTTTAAAAAGCTGGAAGATGAACAAAATCTCGCCACTGGTCGCGATACCTTAGAACGCGAGTTGCAACGCCTTGGCATTACCGAGGTGAATTTTGAGAAGTTGGCACGTGAACTCAGCTACAAAACCCCTGATGACATGTTCATTGACCTGGGCACAGGCGAACTTTCGATCAGCAAACTCATCAAACAGTTCTCCAACACCGAAGAAATAAAGGATATCCTCGAAGCCAACGCACCGGCGTTTCCTCATAAACCAACTGATGCAGTCGAAGTTTTAGGATTAAAGGGAATGCTGGCAACCATGGCAAAATGCTGTAACCCGATGCCCGGCGACCAGATCGTGGGCTACATCACCCGTGGACGCGGCGCAACGATCCATCGCCTTGACTGCCCAAATATTTTGCAAACCCAAGACCGCGAACGCCTTCTCAAAGTAGGCTGGGGGCATGCAGAGCAAACATTCCCCGTGCCGGTGAAGATCAAGGCATACGACCGCCAGGGACTCATGAGCGATATTTCAAACCTGCTTTCTGACGAGAACATCAATATCAACAATGTCTCGGTCAACGTAAACCGCAGCATCGCGGATTTAAAGCTCATCATTGAAGTGAAAGATCTGACACAACTAAGCCGCATCCTCACCCGCATCGAAAATCTACCGAATGTGATGGAAGCCGTTAGAACCAAGCCAGGATAAATTCCGCCTCCATTACGAAAAGTACAACTCACAATATCAGAATTCAGATGGGGGTATAATCGCGGCGCTTCGATATGCTTACCGTTAATGAAGCGCGCGAGCGCATCCTTTCTCAATTTACAGCCTCCACAACGGAGAGAATTCCGCTTATTGATGCGGCTAGTCGTGTGCTGGCTGTGGATATTTCTGCAAATGACGATTACCCACCCTTCGATAATTCCGCTGTAGATGGGTTTGCACTGCGGACCGAAGATACATCCGCTTCATCCTCAACATTGAACGTGGTTGCCGACATCCCAGCCGGTTCTGCACCGACAGTTACTCTGAGAGCCGGGCAGGCAGCCCGCATCATGACCGGCGCGCAAATCCCTCAAGGTGCAGATTGCGTCATCCCCGTTGAAGACACCAATTTCAAAAATCGCAGCGCTGGGACGGTTCCCCCAAGCATGATCACATTTTCGCAACAAATGCAGGCGGGAAAAAACATTCGTACACGCGGCATGGATATTCGGGCTGGCGAGATTGTCATAAAACAAGGGCGAATCCTCAAACCGCAAGACCTGGGTTTGCTGGCAACGCTTGGCTATACGGATGTGAGCGTTTACAAAAAAGCACGGGTGGCATTGCTTTCTTCTGGCGATGAACTGCTGGAATTAGGGGCACCGCTTGAGCCGGGCAAGATCCGTGATTCGAATTCTTATGCACTGGCAGCAGCGATCTTGAGTGCAGATGCTGAAGTGATCCGTTTGGGCGTTGCAAAGGATACCCGCGCATCTGTGACCGATCTGCTCGACAAAGCGGCACAGGAACATGCAGACCTGATCCTTTCTTCTGCCGGGGTCAGTGTTGGCGCATTCGACTTCATCAAGGAAGTGATCGAAGCCAATGGCAGTATGGATTTTTGGAAAGTGAATATGCGCCCGGGAAAACCGCTGGCATTCGGGTCGTATCGCGGCATTCCGTTCATTGGGCTGCCAGGCAACCCTGTTTCAGCCTTCGTAGGTTTTGAAGTTTTCGTTCGTCCCACACTTGAGCGGCTGAGCGGGAAACTGGATGGAGGCAGGCAAACGGTTCGTGTGCGATGCGTGGAAGAGATCACATCAGATGGACGAGAGAGTTACTTGCGGGCGACCTTGCACACGCAGGAGGGAATCCGTCTTGCAACACTAACTGGACACCAAGGCTCGGGCAATCTTCTCTCACTGGTGCAGGCGGATGCTTTACTAATCATCCCCGCTGGTGTAAAATGCGTGCCTGCTGGCTCGGAAGTTGACGCCATACTTTTGTGAGGAACCATGAATAAATGGCTTTACCGCGCTTCAATAGCGCTTGTGATCATCGGTCTTGCTGTTTCGGTCTATATGACGATCTATAAGATCAGCGGCAACGATGGTATGTGCCTCGGCTCTGGCGATTGCTCCACCGTGAACGCCAGCCGCTTTTCAGAAGTGAACGGGATCCCAGTGGCGGTTTTTGGCATCGTCGGGTATGTTGCGATCCTGCTCGTTCATCTGTTCGAGAACCGTAATGAGTTCTTTCGAACAAATGGCACATTGTTGATCTTTGGCATGTCGCTGACGGGCTTTCTGTTCACGCTCTGGTTAATTTACGTGGAGCTTGTACTATTGCAGGCCATTTGCCCGTTCTGTGTTACATCACAAGTCGCGATGACGATCATTTTTATCATTGCAGTCACGCGACTATTCCGAAACCAAGATTAGGAGGATTCGAAATGCCCCGTATCAAGTGTCACTATGTTGATTGTGTTTTCCTGGATGAAGGGTTGTGCGGCGCTGCTGCCGTAGAGTTCGACCCCGACACAGGCTGCGTAACCTATTCCCCTGCTGATGGCGCCGCCGCTGCAGATGAATGGGAAGACGAAGAAGAGCTAGATGAATGGGAGGATGAAGAAGCGGACGGCGAAGAAGATGATGAGTGGCTGGAAGAAGAGGATGAGTTTTAACCACGCCTCACTTCCACACTTACAGTTGATACCAAATAAAAAGCCTTCTCTGCGCGAGTAGGCTTTTTTTGTTCGCAGAATTGGAATAAAATTTATTATTCAATATTTAGCCCGATCACAAAAGAGGATCTTAATGACCACACTTACCAGAACCAATTCAGATGACCAGAATTTTGTAGAACTTGTCCATCACCTTGATGCGGACCTTGCCGAAAAGAATGGCGATCAGAACCCGTTTTACGCTCAATTCAACAAGATCGCAAAGATCAAACATGTTGTGATCGCTCATGAGAACGGAAAAGCTATTGCCTGCGGCGCAATAAAGGAGTACGAGCAAGGCATCATGGAAGTGAAACGCATGTATACCGCCCCAGAGAGCAGGGGTAAGGGAATTGCCGGGCAAATTTTGGCAGAATTGGAGTCTTGGGCAGCCGAGTTGGGATATCAAAAATGCATTCTAGAAACCGGGTTAAAGCAGGTGGCTGCGATCCGCTTGTACGAAAAGAGCGGATACAGCCGAATTCCAAACTATGGGCAATATGCAGGCATTGAAAACAGCGTTTGCTTTGAAAAGCGGCTCTAGATCATTCCCTGATTTGGGTTGCTATTTTTTACACACAGATATTTCACGTTTTTTTGCAGAACGATCTGTAATAAACCGACGCAGATCATCCCCATAAATCCTGAGCGGCTTCATTCAAACCAAGCTCCAGCAACTTCTCTTTTGTCGGCTTTCCAGTGCTCAGGTCCCAACCTCGGGCTTCATAATAAGCAACAAGCATGGCTTTTATATCCGGCACAAACCCCTCTGCGCCGCCTTCTTTATGAGGTTCAAGCAAGGCTTTGGGTAATTTATCATTACTTGCATTCAAACCCATGCGATTATTAATGGCACGCTTCAAGTTCCAGGCACGCTCACCAGATTTCATCAGATCCGCCACGGTCCAGTTCAAGCCTAACTGAGCATTGAGCAGGTCCACCTGGGTCTGCGGCGGCACATTGGCGAAAATACAGATCAAGACCGAGTTGAAATGTGTGCGCCAATTTTGATGCCTTGCCACATTGGCGGCCTTCTCTGCCTGGGCGTGACGCTCCATGTAATGGATACCGATCTCTTCATACGTATGTCCCCAATCCACAAAGAAATAATCAGATTGGTTATGGCACGCCCCACGCGGACTGGTGGCATACGAAAGCGCCATACCCGAAACACCACGTGGATCGTGATACGCAACCTCAAGCCCATTGACCTGCACAGCTTCATCTTCCGCGCCGAACGCCGCTCCAAATTGACGCGAGCCGCGCGACATGACGTCACCGATCCCTTCACGACGGGCAATTAAGTGGATCAACTTCTCAGCGGCGGCAGATTCTCCCCAGTGCAGATCCAACCCGCCCGTATCTTGAGCCGTGATCTTTCCCAGTTCAAAAAGGTGATAAGCCAAGCCAATCGTATTGGAGGTGCTGATCGTATCCAATCCATATTTATCGCAAGTTTCACCAAGGCGAACGACTGCATTTAGATCGTCGATCAATAGGCTGGGACCGAAACCAACAACGGTTTCATACTCTGGACCTTTGCGCTTCTTTCCGTCGCCGAGATTCACAACACGCCCACAGGCAATGACACATCCCTGACAGGCGCTTTTTCCGACCAGAATCGACTCGGTGATCTTTGCGCCGGAAATATTATCAACGCCAGGGAACATTCCTTGATGGTAATACTTTGCAGGCATAGCTCCAAGATATTCGGCGTAATTTGCCGCACCCGCCGAACCAAGCTCGCTCATCACTTTCGACTCGTTATCCTGCTTCAAACTCCGGTTTGCTTCAGAACGCACAGCAGAATATTCTTCGGTTACTTCGATTTTTTGAGTCCCATGAACCGCAATGGCTTTTAGATTTTTAGACCCCATCACTGCGCCCATGCCGGTTCGCCCTGCCATGCGTCCGTGGTCGCAGCAAATCGACGCATACAACACGCCGCGCTCTCCTGCTTCGCCAATGACTGCAACCCGTGCCGCCTTGACACCTACTTCTGCACGGACGAGTTCCTGCGTCTCATAAACATCTCTGCCCAGCAAACCCGCCGCACTGCGGACCTCAAGCCTGCCATCCTGAATCCAAAGATATACAGCACCAGAAGCTTTTCCTGTGATCCACAAGCCGTCGTACCCGGCTTTGCGAAGCTCGGGTCCCCAAAAACCTCCGATATTTGATTCAGCCCATAAGCCAGTTGCTGGTCCCTTGCCACAGATAACAAATCGTCCCGTTGTGGGACCATTCGTTCCAGAGAGTGGTCCATTGATAAACAGCAGCGGCGACTCGGGAGAAAGCGGGTCCAGGTCTTTCGTGAGAAATGGGTACAGAATGCGCGCAGCAAGCGAGGCACCGCCGAGGAAATCCCTTTGCCAATCGGCAGGGATCACAAACTCCTCGGTAGTATTTGTGGTCAGGTTAATTTTCAGAATGGGCAGCATTATGATTTATCAAACACCTGTTAAACAATTTCCTTGGTCACTTCTTGCGCACAGCGAACAAAATCAAGGACCACAGGAACGTTCCGCATCATATACCCCATACTGCCATTGACCTTTAATTTCATGGTCATCATGGCGGTCATTGGGTTTAATTTACCAGTTAGCACTGCGGTGATGTTATCGTAACTGGCTGTTAGATTAAAGGCAACATTCGAGTATTTTGCCGGGTCAGGGTTGTACTCCACTTTGCGACAGGTGCCATGCCATAGATCAAGATAGAAGGTTAATTTCTCTTTCAAATTACCTTCGGGTTCAATATGAAAGAACAGGTCGCCCTCCCAATTCTTTGCGATCTCTGCATAGTGTGTATCTGAGTTCAGTTTTGCTTCAAGATCATTCAACCATTCCTGGCTGGGAAACATGGAATTCATTCGATTCGCCTCCAAAAGATTAAGTATGCAATTTTACCATCATGAAATTAACAACCAAAATCCTTGCAGAATCGAAAAAAATAGTCTATGCTTAGTGGGCGGGTTGAGAAACAATCCGTGGCAACGAAAAGTTGTCCATCCCTTTTTTCTCTCGGAGGAGAAATGAAGAAACTTTTGACCCTTGCCAGCATCCTTGTTCTGGCATCTCTCGTACTCACTGCCTGCGGCGGTGGAGGCGGTTCTACCGCATCAGACCTACTCGGAGCCATTCAAGAACGTGGATATATCCTTGTTTCCACCGACCCGAACTACGCGCCGCAATCCTTCCTTAACACCGAAGGTTCACGCCCGTCGGATACCAAATGCCCCGGTGACGCACTGACCACCACTGAAATGCAGGGCTTCGATGTAGATGTTGCCATTGCCATCGGCGACTCCCTCGGTGTTGAGACTTGTTTCGCCACCCCTTCCTGGGATGCGATCACTGCCGGTAACTGGGCTGACAAATGGGACGTGAGCGTTGGCTCCATGACCATCAATACTGCCCGCCAGCAGGTGCTCGACTTCAGCGTGCCCTACTACTACACCCCTGCGGTTGTGGCAGTTTCCGCTGATTCTGGCATCAGCTCTCTTGACGGACTTTCCGGTCAGGCAGTTTGCGCCGGCGCCGCCACTACCTACGAAGCCTGGCTCAACAATGATGCCGAAGGTTTGGGCTTGCCCGAATCCTCCATCTATTCTCCAGTTCCTGCTGATGTGACCGTTGTGCCGCTGGAAACTGATCAGGAATGTGCCCAGTCGATTGCCTCAGGACGCACCGATTTCGTCGCTTATGTAACCTCTGAAACTGTGGTCAACGCTAATATTGCCGAAGGTATGCCGGTTACCAAGCTGGACGGCGCCGTCTTCTCTGAAGACCTCGCTGCTGCTTTCGACAAATCCTCCACGCTGGACGCCACCTCTCTGCGCGCCAAAGTGGACGAGCTCTTCACCGCCATGCACAGCGACGGTAGACTCGCCGACCTCTCCACCAAGTGGTTCGAGGTTGACCTGACCGCTGCACCTAACAAGTAATACTCAAGAACAAAAAAGGGAAGCGGCAATAGTGCCGCTTCCCTTTTTATTAAAACAACTCCACCCTTCGGAGGTATACACGATGGCATCCACGACCAATCAGGGAGAAGCGCCGACTTCTCAAGCAGAACTTCTCTATCAAGCGCAGCTGCGCAAGGAGCGCCTGTTTCGTACGCATGTTGGCGCTTCATGGGCGGTACTTTTTTTCATTTTGATCTTTTTATTCAGCGGGCAAAATATTCAGTTGGGTTCTTTCAAATTTGAAACCATCCAACTCGATACAGAATTCATTCTCAAAAACCTTACGTTCATTGCCGAAGGGCTGGGGCAAACCCTGTTGATCTCAGTCCTTTCCATTGCCTTTGCCATTTCGCTCGCACTATTAGCGGCGTTGGGCAGGCTTTCCACGTTTCCGCCGATCTATGCCATCAGCACTTTTTATGTTTCCTTGATCCGCGGAACCCCTCTTTACCTTCAGATTTTCTTCTTCTTCCTGGCTTTACCGCAACTTGGCATCATCCTATCCGGGACATTTGCCGGGGTAATGGCGTTGGGATTGAACTATGGCGCCTACATGTCTGAAACGTTCCGTGCCGGGTTGAGCTCCGTCGGCAAGGGTCAGCGTGAAGCCGCTATGGCATTGGGAATGACTCCCGGTCAGACCATGAGGCGGGTCATCCTGCCGCAGGCATTACGATTTGCCATTCCGCCCATGGGCAATGACTTCATCTCCATGACCAAAGACTCAGCGCTTGTATCTGCCACGGGCTTCGTACACGAGTTGATGTGGCGTGCCACCAAGGTTGGGCGCGCACAGTTTAACAACCTTGAAGCCCTCATCATGGCAGCCATGTTCTACTGGGTACTCACCCTTATCCTCACCTACTTCCAGGGAAAACTGGAAGCCCGCCTTTCCAAGGGAGATCGCTAACATGTCTTTGCCGATTGTCAAAGTATCCAATCTTGATAAATATTTCGGGCGCTTGCACGTTCTAAAGGACATCAGTCTGGAAGTCCCTGAACGCCAGGTACTATGTCTCATCGGACGCAGCGGCTCCGGTAAAAGTACGCTATTGCGCTGCCTTAATTTTCTTGAAGAACCTTCTCACGGCGTCATCGAAGTGGATGGTGTGCAGGTCAACGCCGAGGTAAAAGGCAAGGAAAGACGCCAACTCGTCCACGATGTACGCCTCAAGACGGGTATGGTCTTCCAGGAATTCAACCTCTTTCCGCACATGACCGTCCTTGAGAATGTGATCGAGGGTCCGGTCACTGTCAAGAACATGGACAGAAAACGTGCCATCGAACTTGCGGAGCAAAACCTGGACAGTGTAGGTATGCTCTTCAAAAAAGATGAGTATCCTTTGCGTCTCTCGGGCGGGCAAAAACAACGCGTTGCCATCGCCCGCGCCCTGACCATGGAGCCGCGCGTCATGCTTTTTGATGAGCCTACTTCAGCCCTCGACCCGGAACTCATCGGCGAAGTGTTGAATGTCATGAAAAAAGTCGCCAACGAAGGCATGACCATGATCGTCGTTACCCATGAAATGGGTTTTGCTCGTGACGTGGCAGACCGCGTGATCGTGATGTCTGAAGGTCAACTGATCGAAGACGCCACACCAGAAGATCTGTTCAACAACCCCAAGGATTCACGCACCAAGGCGTTGATCGACCGCTATCGCTCTGAAGATCAATAAACCGAACAATGTCAATCTCTGAGCTCAAGATCACAACCGAACACATCCAGCGACAAGATAAAGAGATCATCACAATTTTCCACCTGCGCGGCTGGCTCGACAGCCAAAGTGAAAGCACGCTGATCGCCGCCGCGCAGGAAGAATTTTCACAAGGGATACGATACCTGGTCGTCAACCTTGAAGAAATTCAAATGCTGACTAGTGCTGGAATTCGCGCTGTTCAAAAGCTACATAAACTATTTGAATCGTCAAATCCCGACCCGGCTACGGTGCGCCTCAAGTTATGCAGCGCGCCTCAACAAGTGCATCACGCACTGGCATTGACTGGCATCCTGCAAACCATTCCCATGTATGAAAGCCTGCAAGCCGTCCTGATATCCTACAACAAGTGACCCCAAAAATGACCATCGCCATTACCCGCAATGTAAGTTCACGTTTCAACGAGTGTGAGATCACCCACATCGAACGCACGCCCATCGACCTCAATATTGCCCGTGAACAGCACACTGCCTATGTTCACACCCTTGCAGATCTCGGCTGTCAGGTGATCGAACTCCCTGAAGAAGCTGACCTGCCCGATTCAGTCTTTGTAGAAGACACCGCTTTTATTCTGCCTGAAGTAGCAGTCATTACCCGCCCCGGTGCAGATTCGCGCAAGCCAGAAATAGACACGATCATCCCTGCTCTTACCCCACACCGCCAATTGGTACACGTCACCGCCCCTGCTAGTGTTGATGGCGGCGACGTGCTGGTGATCGGAAAAAGATCTTCATTGGGCTTTCCACCCGCAGCAATATGCAAGCGGTCGCCCAATTACATTCACTGCTTGGAAAGTTCGGTTACACGGTTCAAGGCGTGGAAATGACCGATTGTCTGCATTTGAAAACCGCCGTCACGCGAGTGGATGACAATACTCTGCTCATTAACAAGAATTGGGTGGACCCTGCTTACTTTCCCGGCTTCAATTTGATCGAAGTAGACGCCTCAGAACCCTTCGCCGCGAACTGTTTACCCGTCCACGAGAAGATCATCTACCCGATCACCTTCCCAAACACCCGCAAACGTCTCGAAGAAAAGGGATACACCATTGCACCCGTTGATCTTAGCGAATTGGCAAAAGCCGAAGGCGCCGTCACTTGTTGCAGCCTGATCGTGGCGTGAATCAGGTTCGAGGTCCAGCTTGAAGCGGGTATAATCTCCAGCCATGAACAATCAAAAACCTATCTCAGATTCCGGCAAATACTGGCAGGATCACCTCATTAGTTGGGAAGCCAGCGCGTACTTCAAAGAAGGGCAGGAAAATGCAAACTGGTGGGACAGGCTCTCCACCACCTTCCGCGGCGACGCGATGTACGTCCGTATGAACACCGCATTGGAATTGGTCCAGCCGCACATTAGCGGAAAGACCGTTTTGGATGTGGGCTGTGCATCCGGGCGTTTTGCGTTTCAGATGGTGCAGGCAGGAGCGCAAAAAGTATTCGGAACCGATATCTCGAACGAAGCCTTGGAACTTGCCCAAAAACGCGGCGCCGAATTGGGTATGCAGGATAAATTGAATTTTTCTGCACTCGATGTGGTCCAGCCCAATACCCCGCTTCCACAAGTGGACCTGGTCACTGCACTGGGCGTCATTGAATACTTCGACGCTGCCGCCATGACTGCCTTTCTTGGCAACCTGCGCACCACCTATTTCCTGTTGGATTTTCCCGACTACGGAAGAAAAAAGGAATTCCCCACCTGGATTCTGCGGCAGGTTTACATCCGCGTAAACCGCCTGCCGGGTGTATTTCTTTACTCGCTTGAAGAGTTCGCCAAACTTGCCGAACCTTTTGGTTTCAAGAACCTGCGTGTGATCAAACAAAATAATTTTTACTACGTTACCAATTTGCCCGAATGAAAAAATTAGCCTGTGTAACATTGGATATGGAACCGGACTACGGCGATCCGGAGAAAAAAATTCGCCTGCTTGAAGACCCGAAATATTTCGAGCGCTACGTATCTACGATCAATAAGTACGGCGCCAAGGTAACCATGTTCACGGTTACCAGCCTGTTCGACACGCACGGAAGCCTGTTTCAAAAACTTGCAGAGCGCATCCCGCTTGAGTTTTCCGTCCACTCACACACACATGATCCACACAACGCCTGTTCATTAGAAGAAGTTCAAAATTCGCAGGCTGCATACGAAAAATTCACAGGCGCCAAACCATTGGGGTACCGTGCTCCCATCGGGCAGATCGATAAGGACGGGCTGGGGCACCTCCTCGACCACGGGTTTACATACGACGCGAGCGTGTACACATCCTTTCGTCCGGGTAAATTTGGTTATAACAACCTGCATATACCCAATACGCCCTTTCAAATCACGCGTAATGACGGCAAGTCGCTGGTGGAATTCCCGTTCACATCCATCGAAACCATCCGCATTGTGTTTGCATTGAGTTATGCCAAACTTTTTGGCTGGGGCATCTACTCTCTATTGCTGAAAATGTTTGGCTTGCCATCAATAGCATTATTGCTTTCCCACCCATATGATTTTTATTTTGGGAGCATTCCCAGTAACACCATTGAGGGCTTTGAAGCGTTTGCAATGGCGCGCAATACCGGGCGCGAGTTCGATATATTTGAAAAAACATTAGCCACATTATGTTCTCAAGGTTACGAGTTCGTGCATTTGAGCGAGGTTTACGAACAGATCAAATCCAATAAACTGGAACTCTTTGAAGTTGAAAATTGGAAATAAGTTGATCTCCTTGTCCGTCATCCGGCTGGAGTCTGCATGAATGTATTAAAAGCTTTAAGAACAGCCATATACCCAACTGCGGATCTACGCGCAGAAGACGCCCGACTGGAACACACCACACGTGCTGTATTTATCGTTATTGGGTTAAGTCTGTTTGTTACACTGCTGGCAGTCTTGGTTCTGGACCTAAACGCCGCCCAACCTGAAATATGGCCAATATTCTTGGTTCTCGCAATATTGGTTGTACACAGCCTGATGTGGTTCTTCCTCATTCAAAAAGGGTACTGGAAAACGGCAAGATTTTTTCCACCTACAGCATTTCTGATCGCAGGAGCCCTACTTACCAGCAAACCAGAACTGAACACTGCTGCCGTTTTACAATATGTTTTATGTATCCTGCTGGCGTCGATCTTATTCGACGAATCAGCGAAGTGGATCGCCATTGCTGTATCTTCCGGCTGCTATCTGGCAGTTCTGTATATTAGCAAACCGCCCGTCAATTATATTTCCTCAAACATTGTATATGTGAATATTGTGATCCTTGTTGCGATCGGCGTGCTCCAGCAGATCACCACCGGAGTGATCACCCAAACCATCAGCCAATTAACCGCAGAAACCGCGAGTCGAAAGAAATCTGAAGAATCGGCTTTACAAAAAGAGCGCATTCTTTCGGTGATCGCAGACTCTGCTCAGCTTCTGCTAGGGGCACAGGATTGGAAAACAAAGATCGCTGAAATGCTGGAATTACTGGGGTCAGTTTCAGGAGCAAGCCATGCGTATTTATTTCAAAACCATGTGAATGAACAGGGTGCTTTGCTCTCCAGTTTGAAATACGAATGGAAAAACCCAGCCCAACACCACCCGTCTGACCCTGAAATGTTCCAAAATGTACCTCTTCTGGAAGAGGACATGATCGATTGGTACAATATCATCATTACCGGAAAACCCTTTTACAATTCAACTGAGATTTTTCCACCTGAGTGGTCAGAACAAAATTTAGAACGCGCACAAATAAAAACTCTACTGGATGTGCCAATTTTCGTGGATGGGGAATGGTGGGGTGTGATCGGTTTCGACGATTTTGAACGTATTAAACCCTGGTCACAAGCAGAAGTAGATGCTCTGCAAATCGCCGCAGGGTTATTGGGGTCGGCGATCAAGCGGCAAAAAAGCACAGACTTAC
Organism: Candidatus Villigracilis vicinus; assembly: GCF_016702885.1. Taxonomy (NCBI): domain Bacteria; kingdom Bacillati; phylum Chloroflexota; class Anaerolineae; order Anaerolineales; family Candidatus Villigracilaceae; genus Candidatus Villigracilis; species Candidatus Villigracilis vicinus. The sequence continues at coordinate 289,704 of NZ_JADJDD010000001.1, read as the reverse complement.
TGACCGCCTCCGAGGAAAAGTTTCAAAAAACCTTCCACGAGACACTGGTGCCAATGGTGATCGGGAGAATATCAGACAATATCATTCTGGACGCAAACCACGCATTCACAAAACTGACAGGCTTCTCAAAAGAAGAGGTGATCAATCGCTGGTCTTCGGAATTAAATCTCTGGCAAAATAGCGAAGAACATGCCCTTCACAACCGGCTTATTCGCGAACATGGGTTTATCCATGAATTCAAGGCAAGTATGCGGAAAAGGAACGGAGAAATTGGAATTGTTTTGATCTCCGTTACAGTGATCAAGATCGATAACGAAGATTGTCTGCTTTACACAATCTCCGATATCACAGGTTTGGAAAAAGCATTGAACGATCTACAAAACAAGAATAGCGAACTGGAACGATTTACATACACTGTATCCCATGACTTAAAAGCACCTTTGATCACGATCGGGGGATTTATGGGGCTGCTCGAAAAAGACCTTATTTCGGGAGATGTTGAGAAGATCCGAAACAGCGCACAACGCATCAAAGATGCAGTCGCCAGAATGGAACGATTGCTCAACGAACTACTGGAACTTTCCCGCATTGGACGCATGATCAATGAGCCGGGTAAGGTTCCGTTTCAAGAGATCGCAAGTGAAGCCGTCGAGTTGAATCAGGGTCGTTTGGGCGCGAACCACATCAAAGTCAGGATAGAGACGGACCTACCCACAGTCAAGGTCGATCGCGCCCGAATGATCGAAGCAATTCAAAATCTATTGGATAATTCAGCAAAGTTCATGGGAGAACAAGACACCCCAGAGATTGTAATCGGCGCCAGACGGTCAATGGATGGCGAGCATAATTTCTTTGTAAGGGATAATGGGATTGGCATCGAGCCTGTTTACCACGAACGCGTTTTTGGTTTGTTCAATAAACTGGACGCAAAAACCGAGGGAACAGGGATTGGTCTGGCTCTTGTTCGAAGGATCATTGAATATCATGGTGGTCATATTTGGGTCGAATCGGAAGGTATCAACAAAGGTTCAACCTTCTGGTTTACCCTTCCGCGCCCTTAAAAGCAAAGAACTCCCATAATGGGAGTTCTGGCTTGTGCGCTGGAGAGGACTTGAACCTCCACGTCTTACGACACACGCACCTCAAGCGTGCCTGTCTGCCAATTCCAGCACCAGCGCGTAAGCAGGCAGTATTATAATCGTGTTACTTTTCTTGTCAAGCAAATCACATAGGAGATTTTTCATGGCTCGTATCGTAGTAGATGCAATGGGAAGCGACGAACATCCCGGACCCGACGTGGAAGGCGCCATTTTGGCGGCGCGGGAATATGGGGTGGAAATTATTTTTGTTGGCGATGAAGCCAAGATCAAACCGGTTCTTGAAAAACAGAACACACAGGGCTTGAAGGTCAGAGTAGTGCATGCGCCAGAGATGTTGACGATGGAAGATAAGGGCGAAGCACTTGTCTTGAAAGCACGTGCAAAAGATGCGCAAAATTCCATGGCGGTCGGTATGGATATGGTCAAACGCGGCGAAGCGGATGCCTTTGTGACGGCTGGCAACACCGGCGCGGGCATGGTCTCAGCCCTCTTTCGCCTCGGGCGTATCCGCGGCGTGGATCGCCCTGCCCTGGCTCCCATCTTCCCGACAGCTACCGGAACCTGTGTCGTACTCGATATTGGCGCCAATCCTGATTGCAAACCTGAGAACTTAATTCAATTTGGCATTCTTGGAAGCATTTACGCAGAAAAAGTTCGCGGCGTCAAAAATCCCAAGGTTGGGTTGGTGTCCAATGGTGAAGAAGAAGGCAAAGGAAACGAATTGGTCAAAGGTGCCACCCCCTTGTTCAAGGCATCCAAATTAAATTACTTTGGCAATGTGGAAGGCAAGGAAGTCATTGGTGGCGCAGTGGATGTAGCGGTGACGGACGGTTTTACCGGCAATGTCATGCTAAAAACTTCTGAGGCGGTTGCAAAATTGATCACAGATACGATCCGCACGCTGATCAAGAACGGCAGCTTGCGCACCAAGATCGGCGGATTGCTTGTTAAACCAGCGCTGGGCGCCATCAAGAAATTATTGGATCCCGGCGAACAAGGCGCCGCCCCCATGTTGGGCGTGAACGGACTGGTATTCATCGGTCACGGAAGATCTGATGCATTCGCCATCAAGAATGCCGTCCGCGTAGCAAAAGAAGCTGTTGACGTAAAAGTTTTAGATGCAATGAAATCTGCCATCGAAGAGAGCCTCAAGAAATAAACATGAAGATCATCAAAAACGAAAAACTGATTAAACGCAATGGAACGATCGGCAACTGGACCAGTCTTGTGGCATTGCTGGTTTTGGGGGGCGGTATGTACATTTCCTTTACCAGACCAGATTGGTTTGTATATTCACTGGCATGTCTTGTCATCGGGTTTGTAATGACGCAGGTGGGTATGTATATGGGGAATCGCTGGGGGCGCTCCCCTCGTCGCGACGAAAAAATTGACGCTGGGCTAAAAGGACTTCATAGCGAATTCAGCATCTATCATTACACCACCCCAACCTCCCACTTGCTGGTTGGACCCTCTGGAATATGGGTAATTCTGGCATATCAACAAATAGGAACAGTAACTTTTGAAAAAAACCGCTGGAAGATCAAAGGCGGCGGCTTTATGCAATCCTATATGCGCATATTTGGACAGGAAGGTATTGGTCGCCCCGATCTTGAAGCCGAAACCGAAGTGGCAGCGATTAAAAATTTCCTTGCCAAAAAAATGGAAGGCAAGGTCGTACCTGAGATCCAGTCTATCATGGTGTTCCTCAACGACCAGGTTGTTATAGAACCAGGCGAAGCTTCGATCCGTGCGATAAAACTCAAACAGCTCAAAGGCTTCATACGGGAAACAGCAAAGCAACGCAAACTTACCAGTGCTCAAGTCCAGGATCTCAACCATATTTTGGAAGCCCAGTAATTCAAGATTGTTCTTTTTATGCCTGAAATTCTAACCTCCCTGCGCAAGCCCCTCCCTGCAACAGTATATTCGATTGTTGTCTTCGTGATCATCATTGCAGCTTCCATCCTGCGCATTAAGTTGTACGGTGACCCATCATTATCCATTGCAGGAAATGACACGATTTCATATGTTGAGGCGTCTCATGCTCCTTTATTTTCAGCGGAGATCATGACGGGGCGGCGCTTATTAACCACCAACCTGGTTTATAAGGTCTTTGAACCCCAAAGTGGGTATGAAATACTTGTGAATGGCTCTGTTGATACGAGTAAACGCGCATTTCAACCGGGGTTCGATAAGATCGTTCTGTTCCAGCTGGTTTTGTCGCTTATAGGATGGGGCATGCTCGCATGGGTTGTTGCAGAAAACCTTCGAAATCCGTGGCTAAAGGTCATCAGCGTCTTGTTCATCCTTGCCTTCGCATATACTCCGCAAATGGCAGATTGGGATAGCATCCTGATGTCCGAGTCGCTGACATTCTCCCTTTTTGCCTTGCAACTTGCATTATTGGTCAAAATAGCGTTCATACTCTACAGAGATCCTAATACAAAAACAACGGGAGTAGTTGTCATTTGGGGCGTTGTGACCTTCTTCTGGACCTTTCTACGTGACACAAACCTCTTTACCGCGCTCATGACCATTGGAATGATCGCAATTCTCTTCGCATCACCGCTCTACCGAAAAAACAAGACTCTTGTTGGAGCAGTAATATTTCTATCTTTGACCTTCGCACTTGGGTTTATCACTTCTTCCATTAGCGTCCGATCTGTAGTTCAGTTGAGAAATCTATACCACGATGATGTATTTCCGCATACCGAAAGAGTGGAGTTCTTCAAGGAATTTGGAATGCCTGCCTACAATACAGCCGAATTCGATATATGGCTGGAGGAAAAAGGATCCTCTACCATGATGCGCTTTATGCTTGCGCACCCCGGGTATCCAACGCTGAAGATAGCAAGAGATTTTCAATATTCTTTTAATGAGATCAAGCAAACCTATTTTAATGCTCGCAACCTTTCTCCGTCTCGAGATATTTTATTCTCCATCGGCGATGCGTTGCACCCGGAAAACACAACCCCATTTCTGATGAGCATCCTTCTGTTATCTGGGCTCCTGCTACTGGCGAGAAAAAATATAGGCACCAGCCGCCCCTGGGCATGGTTGGGGGTATGGCTCTTTTTATCCTCAAACCTCACACTGATTCCCACCATCCTAGGTGACACTTGGGCACTAAACCGACACGCACTTTACTCAACCATGATCTTCCGTCTTGCCATCTGGGTCTTCCCCATCGTTCTCGCGGATATTGCTCTGGCAAAAGAATTGACAACGCCTGACCACAACTTATGAATTTTCTAAAAAAGCAATTCACCAATCTCATCATCCTGCTCGTTTTTGCTATTGGCATTTTTCTTCGGGGAACCTGGTATGGCGACTTAAGATTATCTACAGCCAATGCCGAAACGGACAGTTACATCAACTCATCCCGTGCTCCGATATTTTCCTGGGGCATGTTTGCGGGTCAACGCCTCTTTACCACCAACCTGATCTTCAAAGTTGCCAACGACCCTGCCAACTGCCCGATTATTTCATACAGTCTGCCAGGGCTGGGCGAGGAAGGCAAACGCGAAGTTCAACCCTGCTTTGACAAGATCGCTCTTCTCCAAAATTATCTTTCCATTTTTGGGTGGTGTTTCCTTGGTTGGATGGTCGCTTCCAAACTTAGCAATCCGCTCATAAGGATTTTTAGCGCAACTGCGATCATGCTTTTCGGCTTCACACCGCAAATCGCTGAATGGGATAGCCTACTTAGTCCTGAGTCACTTTCGCTTTCTTTATTTGCGATTACTCTGGGCATCGCTCTCGAACTCATCTTCCGTGTCACAAAATCTGAAATACCATTTAAAACGAGTGCAGAAAAACTATTACTTGCACTTCTAATCACTGTCTTCTTACTTTGGGTCTTCGTGCGTGATGTGCATCTCTATGCCATTCCCATTACGATTATTTTGCTTACCCCTCTTCTCTTGATAAAAAAAATCAAAGCGACCAGAGCCCTTCCGGTCACACTCGCCATTTTACTCATCACCTTTTTGGTCGGTTACGCCTCCGCCCGTGACAGCCTTCGAGCCACACGCTTCCCACTCATGAATTCATTGGATGAATATATCCTGCCACACCCGGCACGTGTTGAATTCTTCCAAAAATTCGGCATGCCCGAAAAAGAAGCAGAAAGCTATTTCGACGCGCCAAACTATCAAACATGGGCAGACGAGAACGCCGCCAAAGCCTATGCCATCTTCCTCGTGACACACCCCGGTTTTGTCATAACAACGTTATGGGAAAATATGGATCTTCTCACCGGGGAATACGGTCAGCCGTACTTCATCACAGACGAAGTTAAGAACCGTAATTTCCTTCTAACCCTCGGCGAAATGGTAAACCCGGATTCAGGCGTGGTGTATTTGCTAAGCCTTGTGATCCTTATAGTATATTTTTTCCAAGCAATGGGCAAACAATATACAGCAAAGCTTTCCGCTTGGGCATGGCTGGCAATTTGTGCATATGGGATCGCAGCCGCCACCTTGTTCATCAGCTATTTCGGAGATACAGCCGGGTTGCGCCGCCACATCATGCCTTCAGTAGAGATGTTCCGCCTTTTCCTGTGGGTATTTCTATTACCATTTTTTGACATGGCATTTAATAAAACTTCGGAATAGAACCACAAACAGCGGGCATACTTCTCATTCAATTCACCTGGAGTAAAAGAATGGAATTAATAAAGAAAAACATCGTATCCATTTTCATTCTGATTGTCATGTCGATCCTTGTTTGGGGTCGACTACATTGGTACGGAGATCTGCGCCTCTCCATAGCCAATGGAGAAACTCACAGCTACATCAGTGCATCACGCGCTCCGCTCTTTTCCTGGAAGATTTTTACGGGAGAGCGCATGTTTACCACCAGTGTTCTCTACAAACTAGCAAACGATACGGTTGCCTGCCCCAGCGTTGCGTACAGTTTTCCATCCTCAGGGACAGAAACTCCACGGGAGATCAGTCCTTGCTTCGACAAGATCGTATTGATCCAAAATCTTTTGGCTGTATTCGGATGGGTAATTCTAGCTCTGGCAATTATCAAACGTCTAAACAACGGTTTGATAAAATTCGTTGCAGCGATAACTATTTTATTATTTGGATTCACCCCCCAACTCGCGGAATGGGAAAGCGCACTGGGACCCGAATCTTTGTCATTTTCTTTATTTTCCATCTCGCTGGCACTCGCCATGGAACTTGCTTTTCAATTATCCGAGAAAGAAATTCCTTTCAAATCATTCTACGAAAAGGCTTTACTCACTAGTTGGCTGATCGTCTTGTTCTTATGGACATTTGTTAGAGATGTACAACTGTACGGCATTTTAGTCACATTTGGGTTGGTCGCCTCCCTCTTATTCATCAAAAAAGTGAGAGTTACAATCCAATTTAAGATCGCTGCCGCCGTCTTGCTTGGAATTTTTATTCTAGGGTATGTATCCGCAAGAGATAGCTTCCGAGCTGCCCTCCCGGTCATCAACGCAATTGATGAATATATTTGGCCCCACCCAGCCCGCGTAGAATTTTTCAAAGAATACGGAATGCCTGATCGCGATGCACCTGCTTACAAAGAGTGGGCAGATAAATACGCCTTTAAAGCTTATGGAGCTTTTCTCGCCACTCATCCTGGTTTTATTGTTACAACGATCTGGGAATACAAAGATTATTTTCGATCTGATTTTGTTCAAGCATATTACCCGGCAGACGATGTGAAAAACCGAGACATCCTCCTGCTCATTGGGCAAATTTTTCATATGGAAAATTTTTCGGTTTATCTACTCGATTTACTCCTGCTTTTAACTCTTCTTATTGGCGCATTCCAGCACCAAACAATAGACAAGTCTGCGTGGGCATGGCTGGCATTATGGGTGTTTGGAATCGCTGCAGTAACACTCTTGCTCAGCTTTTTAGGGGATATATATGGAACCAGGCGCCATGTGATGCCTGGAGTGGAATGGTTTCGCCTCTTCTTCTGGATATTTCTCATGCCTGTTCTTGATATGTCATTGAATACAGGAACAAAGCCCAAAGCTACTGCTTAAAGCAGACACGACCCTCTTTTTCTTTATGGTACACTTGTTCTAATATGACCACAATTGTTTCACTGGATATCGAATCTACCGGCTTGGACGAAGACCGCGATGCGATCATTGAAATCGCCGCGGTTCGCTTTAATGGCAAACGCAAAGAAGATGAATTCAACACCCTCATCAACCCCGGCAGGCAGATCCCTGATTTCATTACCGGGCTGACCGGCATTGACAATGCCATGGTGAGGCAAGCGCCGCGCGTGCAAGATATCATGCATGAACTGGTCGCCTTCGTCGGCGATGCACCCATTCTCGGTCACAACGTCAAATTTGATGTCGGCTTCCTGCGCAAAAAAGGCATGTTCGAATATCAGCAGACGATCGACACACTCGAACTCGCCTCCGTGCTGATGCCCACCGCCAGCCGCTACAACCTTGGTTCCCTCGGCAAACAACTCGGCATTCCCCTCCCTGCCACCCACCGCGCGCTGGACGACGCGCTCGTTACGCACGCTTGTTATCTGAAATTATTTGAAAAAGCACAAGAACTTCCGCTTGAAGTATTGGAAGAGATCGCTGACCTTGGCAACTTCGCCACATGGGATTCAAACTGGGTTTTTGAACAAGTCTTGCGCGCCAAGATCAAAGAAGGCATCAAACCCAAACAGACGAAGACCCGCGCCTCAATTTCCAAGCCGATATTTGATTCTGCGTCCGAGCAGAACGCCCCGCCGGTCACGCGCACTGAAGAACCAATTGCGCTTGACCCCGAAGAAGCCGCCGCCGTTTTAGAGTATGGCGGACCCTTCTCACAATACTTTGACTCTTACGAACACCGCACCGAACAAGTGGAAATGCTCAAGGCAGTGGCAAATGCCCTTTCCAGTGGCGGACATCTCCTCGTCGAAGCGGGAACCGGCGTAGGTAAATCCTTTGCCTATCTCGTCCCTGCCGCATTATTCGCTTATCAAAATAATACTCGTGTCGTTGTTTCGACCAACACCATCAACTTGCAAGATCAACTCATAAAAAAAGACATCCCAGACCTGCAAGCAGCGCTCAATTTAGGCGTCCGTGCCGCCGTACTCAAAGGACGCTCGAACTATATCTGCCCGCGCCGCTTCCAATACCTGCGCACACATGGACCCACCAACGCCACTGAAATGCGCGTACTGGCGAAGATCATCGTCTGGCAGGTGGATAACATAAGCGGCGACCGCAATGACCTGAATTTACAAGGTCCGCTTGAGCGTGAGGTCTGGAGCAGACTCTCAGCGGAGGATGATAACTGCACAACAGAGGCATGCCTCGGCAGGATGGGAGGCGCGTGTCCGTTCTTCCGTGCCAAGCAGGCGGCTCAAAATTCCCACATCCTGATCGTCAACCACGCCCTGCTGCTCTCAGATGTTTCAACGGGCAGTAAGGTATTGCCCGAATACGATTACTTGATCGTGGATGAAGCTCACCACATGGAATCAGCGGTGACAAATGCACTTTCCTTCCGCATGACACAAGGTGATCTTGACCGCATGTTAAAGGAGCTCGGCGGCTCATCGGCAGGTTTGCTCGGAACGATCCTGAACGATTCACATGATACGCTGCGTCCATCCGATTTTGGTTTGATGCAGCAAAAAACAAAACGCGCGACAGACCAGGCGTTTCGATTGGAACAGCTCGCAAAAGAATTCTTTGCATTTCTCGGTGAGTTCATCGCTACTCAACGCGAAGGACAACCACCGAGCAATTACTCGTGGCAAATGCGCATCACACCCTCTGCCCGCACACTGCAAGGCTGGGATGATCTCGAGATGCTCTGGGGGCAGATCAGCGAAACGATGGAAAATCTACTCAAGACTCTGGACGAGATCTACAAAGCGCTTGGCGATCTATATAACGATGGGCACGATAATGTGGAAGATGTGATGGGCAGCCTGGGCACGCTTGTTCGCAGGCTGACTGAAGCAGAAACCGCCGCGTCTGGCTTGATGCACAAACCCACTGCCGACTTGATCTATTGGATCGAAGTCAACCCGCGCGGCGAACGCCTCTCACTTAATGCCGCTCCCCTGCGCGTGGGACCGCTCGTTCAAAAGAATTTATGGTATGAGAAAGCCAGTGTGATCATGGCATCAGCTACATTGACCACGCATGGCGAATTCAATTACATTCGCAATACCCTGGATGCAGCCGAGGTCGATGTACTTGCTCTTGGCTCACCATTTGACTATGAATCAAGCACCCTTCTCTATGTTTCAAACGACATGCCTGAGCCAAATGCGTTTAACTATCAGCAAATGCTGGATAAAACCATTATTTCCACTGCCAAAGCCACTGGCGGGCGAATGCTGGTTCTATTCACCTCGTACGCAGCGCTGAAAAAGACTTCCCAAGCCATCACTGGTCCGCTCGCGCGGGAGGATATTTACGTATACGAACAAGGCGAAGGGACATCTCCCACTGCCCTGCTCGAATCCTTCAAAACTACAGACCGTGCCGTCCTTCTGGGAACCCGTTCATTTTGGGAAGGTGTAGATGTACCCGGCGATTCACTTTCGGTTGTTTTCATCACCAAACTTCCGTTTGAAGTACCGTCTGACCCTATCATCTCGGCGCGATCAGAACTCTACGAAGATTCTTTCAACGAATACTACCTGCCTGAAGCCATCCTCAAATTTCGGCAGGGATTTGGTCGCCTGATCCGCACTGCCTCAGATCGCGGCATCGTTGCCATCCTTGACCGCCGTGTGCTAACCAAACAGTACGGCAGGATGTTCCTTGAGTCTCTGCCGCAATGTACCGCTCGCCAGGGTCCGGTTGCAAACTTAGCAAAAATGGCAGGTCAATGGCTAGGGATGTGAAACTGAAAGAGTAAGACGGCAATCATCAAGGTGATTGCCGTCTTTTATTTTACCGATTAAAATCGCTTGCATGCCCAATATCTACTTTTTTCTATTCGAACTTATAGTTTACATTCTATTCGCTCTTTGCTTCCATCACGCATTCAAACACGGAATTTCAAACTTGCTCAAGCTCGCCTTTGGCATTCTCTTTGGAGTGATGCTTGAGCTTGCCACGATTCGTCAGTTAAACGCTTATGAATATGGTCGCTTCTTGTTAATGGTATTGGATGTTCCTCTTTGCATTGGCGTGGCATGGAGTTGCATCATCTACGCGTCCATGGAATTTTCCGACGCCAGCAGCCTGCCTTACTTCCTTCGCCCCGTTCTAGACGGTCTGTTAGCTCTAAACATAGACCTGGCACTAGATGCCGTTGCCATCCGTTTCGGATTCTGGGATTGGGGTCAGGGGTTGAGAACTCAATATTTCGGCGTCCCCTTCGCTAATTTTTGGGCGTGGTTTTGGGTGGTATTTTCATTCTCGCTTGGGTATCGTGTATTGGCGAGAAACACAAACTGGGTAGGCTTATGGCTTTCTGCGCCATTTGCGTTTCTGGTCGGGCTGGCTGGTGTCCTCGGAACCAACGCAGTTATCGTCTTTGTCGTACCGACCAGCATTCGCCCTATAGTGATCTTTATAACACTCGTCGCTGCCACCCTGCTTGTGTTATCCAAACGCCCAAAATTTTACCTGCGCCCAGTTCACCCCATTGCTTTTTGGGTTCCATTTCTATTCCATATCTATATTCTGATCGCAGGCATGATCTCAGGAGTTATTTTGATCCCGTTATACTTTTTGTAGTCGGCTTGCTCATGTTGGCGATTTCATATTACTTACATGGAAGAACAGCTCAAAAATTATTTTCCTTCTCAAAGTAATTTAGCTGATCGTCACAACCGACCTCAAGGTCTGGTCATCCAGTTCAAGAAAAGCATCCACAACCTGCGGGTCGAAGTGTCTGCCCGAATCTTCGCGAAGCTTTCGTTTTACGTCCTCAGGCTTCATTGCTTTGCGATAAGGTCGGTCTGATACCAAGGCATCCCACACATCGACAACTGCGAAAATGCGTGCTGCCAATGGGATCGTATCACCGCTCAAGCCGCGCGGATAGCCCGTACCATCCCATTTTTCATGGTGGCAATACGGAATATCCAAAGCTGGGCTGAGGAAACGGATCGGGGTAAGCATTTCGTAAGCATAGACCGGGTGCATTTCGATCAGAGTCCGTTCTTCAGGAGATAGAGCCGCGGGCTTGAGCAAAATCCCATCTGGGATCGCCATCTTGCCGATATCGTGCAAGAGAGCCCCGCGCTGAATGTGAACAAGTGCATTTTCGTCCACGCCCATTTTACGGGCGAGTTTTTCAGTCAGCGCCGTTACACGTTTGGTATGCCCTTCCGTTTCTTTATCACGCAAATCCAAAGCACGCACCCAGCCTTCCAGAGTGGCGTGATACGCCTCCTGCAATTCTTCATTACTCGCCTGCAATCCATCAAAGAGACGCGCATTGTCGATCGCCACCGCTGCCTGATTGGCAAACATGGAGATCAACTCCAACTCGTCACTGCTGAAAATTCCGGTCTGAGCACGGTTATCTACATAGATCACACCGATCAACTCATCTTTGACCTTCAATGGTGCGCATAAAATAGAAAGAAGTTGATATGCCGCCACACTTGCCTGTTGCTCAAAACGAGGATCGGTACGTGCATTGGTGGTAAGCACCGTTTCACCTCGCTCCAAGACCTGACGGACAATGCTCTTACTGATCGAAAAGACATCCTCGGTCAGATCTTGATTATTTGCATCACGTGCGATCTGCACCCTAAAATCCCCCTTCTCGTCCTTAAGCATAAGAAAGCCACGTTCAGCCTTCATCAAGACGATCAGCGAATCCATGACCTCATCCAAAACTTTTTTTAGCCCCAAAGAAGAATTGATCACACTTCCAACACCCGCCAATGCTTCCATCCGCTCGCGTTGGGTCGCAAAACGCACCCTGGTATCCTCCTGTAACCTTGCCAGGTTGCGAGCCAATTGCGTCAACTCCAGGTTGATCGATGAAACTTGCGGATTTCCCACACTGGTCAGGCGCACCATCACCTGCATCATCTTCCGCTGAATAGAATCGATCTCATTTAGGATGCTTTCTTCGGTTCGGGTTTGTGTCATGGTGCTGCTCCTATCATGGATACATAGAACACGCAGGAAAGAGTTGCGGTGCTTACAATTTTGGTAACACGATCGATTGCTGCTTCTGATATTTCCCCTTCTTATCGGCGTATGAGACTTCACACTCCTCATCCGCTTCAAAAAAGAGCACCTGCGCCAATCCTTCATTCGCATAGATCTTGGCAGGCAATGGCGTTGTATTCGATATCTCGAGGGTCACGAAGCCTTCCCATTCGGGCTCGAACGGTGTTACGTTCACAATGATCCCGCAGCGCGCATAAGTGGACTTTCCCAAACAAACCGTCAGCACCTTGCGCGGCACTCGAAAATATTCCACCGTGCGCGCCAGCGCGAACGAATTAGGCGGGACGATACATACATCCCCTTTAAAATCCACCATCGAGTTGGTGTCAAAATTCTTAGGATCCACCGTCGCTGAAAAAACATTTGTAAAAATCTTGAATTCATCCGCTACGCGAATGTCATATCCGTAGGAGGAAACCCCATAAGAGATTACCCCCTGCCGAACCTGCTTGTCCACGAACGGTTCGATCATGCCGTGCTCCAATGCCATCTTTCGAATCCAATGATCGGGTTTCAATCCCATGTGTTACTCCTTGTGTCAAGTTTGTTTTGATTTTATCAAAAATGAAAGTCCAACGCCTGCCTGAAACCATTTTGGTATAATTCCAAATATGACAGACAAAACCTACCGCCAGATCATTGAAGAATGGCGCAAAGAACGCAATGAGATCATTCGCCAGGAGAACAGCTGGCTGGCACTTGCCGGGTTGTATTGGCTAAAACTTGGAAAAAACCAGTTTGGCTCAGATCCAAAGAACGAAGTTCAACTTCCTGAGCGCATCCCTGCCAGTGTGGGAGCATTCGAATATAACGGTAGATCCGTCTCGTTGCGTACCAATCCCGGGCAAAAGGTCATGGTCAATGATGCAATGACTGACTTTGCCATCCTCCAACCAGATATCTCCGAGGCTCCAAGTTATATAAAAATGGACGGCTTGCAAATGGTCGTGATTCAACGTGGAAACAGAATGGGCGTCCGCATGTGGGATAACCTCAGCGAAAAACGCGCCTCTTTCCCCGCTCGCACCTGGTACGCCATCGACGAAGTTTTTCGCATCCTAACAGTTTATACTCCCTATGACCGCCCTAAAATGGCTTTCTTCCCCGACCTCACCGGCGAAAAATCCGAGTTCCCCGTCGAAGGTTACGTCATCTTCGAGTTTGATGGCAGATCCCATAAACTGGATATCAACAAAGAAGACGATGAAACTTTTTTCCTGCGCTTTTGGGACCCAACCAGCAAAGATGAAACCTATCCGACCGGGCGCTATCTGGTCGCCGATATTCAACCCGACGGCACGCTCATCCTCGACTTCAACAAAGCCTATAACCCACCCTGCGCCTTCACCGATTTTGCCACCTGCGTCTTTGCTCCCGAGCAAAACCATTTGGATTTTAGAGTACCTGCAGGCGAAACCAGCCCTAAAAAATAAATGCAAGACAAACAAAAAAGACGCTGTTTTGAAAACGGCGTCTTTTTTTATATAAACTAGAATAAGTTCAAGAACCAGTCTGGCACAAAATATTCGCCAATGCCAAAACCGAAACGTAGTACAAAACCGCCTACAAGAATGGTCAACGCCAGGGCAAGCATGAAATAATCACTGCGCTTGTATTTCAGATCATCGGCTTTGATCCACGTCCGTTTGCTCGCGCCAAAGGCGCGCAGGTCCATTGCATCGATCACTTCTTCGCCAGTCACGGTTGATTGCATCACAACCGGGATAATCAAGGGCGCAAGTCGGCGCAGACGGGCGGCGATGCCACCCTTTACTTTCTCCATTTCATACCCACGTGCCCGCTGAGAATCCATGGTAATGGTGAAATCACGAGCAAAGGTTGGCAGGAAGCGAAACGCCAAGTCCATAGTGAACGAAACTTTATCAGAAGCACCCAATTTCCAAAAGGAAGTCCCGTAAATATTGGGGTCGATCGTATACGGGATGGGAATAGCGAGCAAGGTCATGGTCATCATACGAGTAACCTGGGTAAGCGCGAACCAGATCTTGGAGACCGTGATCGGAATACCCAGCAACGTAAAGACAACAGGAGTAACAACGTTGGTCACCGAGGCCGGACCGCCGCGCCCGGAAATCAGGGCATTTAACCCTACAATGGCAAATACTAGGATAAAGATGAAAAGCCAGACGCGTCTGACATCCTTCCACTCAATGCGCGCAAGCAAATACAGGGTCAGCGTCAGCGCAAGCAACGAAAGAATCACGCGATAATCCCAGATATCGGGGAGGGTCAAACCAAAGATCACACAAAAGAAGAAGAGCAATCTTGTGCGCGGATCCAGGCGTTGAATGAACGTATCCCGCGGGCGGTACTTCCAGGTGACCAACATTTAATTTAGCGACCTCGTCGAGATGCAACCGCCGCGAAAGCGATCATAAGGACAGGCAAGAGGACGGCGACCACAACTGCGTTACCGATGAAAGCGGGAACGAAATACCCAACCAAGGCAGTATTGATGTCAATGCCACCGACAAGCATTTCTGTCAGGGAGGAGAACAGCATACCGACCGCCACACCAACGACGCCGTAGATGACTGCCTTGATGATGTCACCCTGAGCGCGGAAGTCCTTGATCTGGGCAGAGACCAAACCGGCAACCAAACCCATCAAACCGTTGCCAATGCTCCAGTTCCAGAAGAAACCCCAACCGCTTATAGCATCGCCAAGCGTGTTACCGATGAAACCGGCAAGGAAACCAACCCAGGGACCATATGCCGTGCCGAAGAAGATCAACACAGCCACAGCCGGGCGGAAGGTAACATTCCCTGCAGCAGGCAGGGGAACGAAATTGGACGCCCATGAAAGGACGCCATACAGCGCTGCGCCGATTGCACCGTACACAACCTGACGGGTTCCAAATTCCCAAGTACTCTTATCGTTCATGACTTCTCTCCTTTTTACAATTGAAATATAACGAAAGCTGACCCTGAATAAATAAACCCTGCACACGCATCGGCGTTGCAAGGAAATTTATTTGGAATAAGCCGCCAGTGCCTCGGCGGATAAGAACCGTCCCGTTTTGGGGAACAGGTCCAGGTTGAGATGCAGAAGCGAGGTTGGGCGCACACGATACTTCTGAAGCATGTCTGTGTCCTTCAAGACATCTTGCGGTTTTCCATCTGCCACAATGTGTTTATCACCGAACAAAAGCACACGGTTCGCATATGTCACCGCAAGGTCAACATCATGCGTGATGAATAAGGTTGCAGCAAAATTCGATGTAAGTATGGATTCTGCTTCTGGCGAAACATCACAAAGCGTATCCATAAAGTGAGTGTAATTGGAAAAATCCTGCCCTGCGGTCGGCTCATCCATGACCATGATCTTCGAGCGCATGGCAAGTACAGCAGCAATGGTTGTGCGTTTTTGCTGCCCAAATGACAAACCCAATGGCGGATACTCCACAAAATTGTTCAAATTAACGGTTGACAGACTCTCGTTCACAAATTTTGGGATCAAGAGCGGGTCAAACTCCAAATTCTTCGGACCAAATTCCAGCTCTTCACGTACGGTCGGCGCATACAACATATGGGTTGGGCTTTGGAAAACATATCCAAGCACGCGCGCGATCTGGGCAACGCTCATCTTGCGAGTATCTTGCCCTTCGATCAACACACGCCCTTTCGTAGGCTTAAGCAAACCAATGGCATGTTTCACCAACGTGGACTTGCCCGCCCCATTAGGACCCAACACCGCGATCAGGTCACCGGGGTAGATTTTCAAATTGACATTTTGAAGAATGAGTGGATATTCATCGTCATATCGAAAATCCACATCTTCAAATACAACCAGTGGCTCGCCTCTCTCTACAACTTTGGGCTTGGGCGCCTCTACCGGAGCGATCGCCTGCGCTTTGACTCGCTGTACCACCCACGGCGCGGGTAATTTCACCTTGGTATGGTCGATCTCTGGAGGCAGGTCATGAATGCCGCCCAGATACTTAATGCGCCCATCCTCCATATAAAGCATACGGTCAGGTTTTGTTGCAATGGCATCTTCTACACGATGCTCAACCAAAATGACGGTCTTACCTTCATCCGCTAAGCTGCGGAAAACCTGCAAGGCTTCATGAGCGGAGGCAGGGTCGAGAGAGGCGAGCGGTTCATCCAACAGCAGGATGGAGGGATTCATCGTCAACACACCGGCAAGTGCCACCTTCTGCTTTTCGCCGCCAGATAAGTTGAATGTCTCGCGTTCACGTAAGTATTCAATGTTTAGGCGTTTCAATGCCTGATCCACGCGCAACATGATCTCTGCACGCGGCATTCCCAAATTCTCAGGACCAAATGCGATCTCGTTATAGACATTACTCGCAACAATCTGACGCTCAGGGTCTTGCAATAGCGTCCCCACAACCTGAGCGATCTCGGGAATCTGCATTTCGGCAACTTCCTTGCCATGCAGCAACACTTTACCTGTTCGCTCACCACGGTAACTGCGAGGAATCAAACCGTTGATACAGCGGGCAAGTGTAGTCTTCCCACACCCACTGGATCCGGCAATTAATAGCAACTCGCCCTGCTTAAGCTCCAGGGAAACATCCTCTAAAGCCAACTCAGGACGAGTTCGATATTTGAATGTCAGGTTCTCAATAACAAGTGGTCGGTTCGTCATTTCAGCTTTATTTTACTCTGAAAAATAACTTTCACAAGGCTGATTAACTTGTCTATTCGTTTTAATTTCCTACCAAATCAATCAAAGCCTGATAATTTGCCGGAATCACTTCGGGCGCCTTAAAAGACTCGGTGATAATGGACGGGTCTTTCATGCCATGCCCTGTACAAACGACAACGATCCGCTTGCCCTTCGCATCCAACGTCCCTTGGCTTGTTTCTGCGATCAACCCAGCCAGCCCCGCCGCAGATGCCGGCTCGACCCACACCCCTTCTGAAGCGAGGATATGTTGCGCATCCAGTATCTGAGCATCAGACACTGCGATGATCTTTCCATTGGATTCCTGCGCTGCGTCCAAAGCTTGTTCACCACGTGCAGGCTTGCCTATGCGAATGGCAGTAGCAATCGTTTCAGGCTTGTCTACGGGGTGCCCCAACACAAGCGGAGCGGCTCCCTCTGCCTGTACACCAAGTACTTGAGGAAGTCCTTTGTTGTATTGTTTAAAGCCTGCCCAATAGGATGTAATGTTTCCGGCATTTCCGACCGGCAGGCACAGCCAATCGGGTGAAGAACCAAGCACATCACAGATCTCAAACGAAGATGTTTTTTGCCCTTCGATGCGGTATGGATTAATGGAATTTACCAAGGCAATGGGGGTCTTTTGCGTGATCTCTACAACCAGAGTCAAGGCATCGTCAAACGATCCTTGAATTTGGATGACTTCTGCGCCGTAGGCAATGGCACCCGCTAATTTGCCAACGGCTACTTTCCCTTCGGGAATCAAAACAATGGACCGTAACCCTGCGCGAGCTGCATAGGCTGCCGCGGATGCAGCGGTATTGCCGGTGGAAGCGCATATGACGGTTTTCGCACCGCGACCGACAGCTTCGCTAATTGCGGCGGTCATGCCGCGGTCTTTAAAGGAGCCGGTGGGATTCAGTCCCTCATATTTGATGAACAATTCGCAGTCAAAATCCCGGCTGAGGCGCGGCATTGGAATCAATGGGGTATTGCCTTCGAGAAGTGAAACGGTCTGAGTGTGGGCAGGTAAGTCGAGATACTGCCTATAACGCTGGATCAAGCCCTGGTAGGTCATATCAACTCCGAGTTTAAGGATGAGCCGATTATAATGTCGGCATGATAAAAATCCGAGTCCCAGCTACCTCCGCAAATTTGGGTCCCGGCTTCGATTGTCTCGGGCTGGCGTTAGACCTTTGGAATGAAATCGCATTTGAAGAAGCCAAGCGGCTAAAATATCGCGCAACTGGAGAAGGTGCAGAGAAGTTAAATAAAGGCAGCAAGAATCTGCTCACCAAATCATATGTGCGGCTTTTTGAGATCTGCGGAAAAAAAATGCCCGGGGTTCATGTTGCCGCCAAAAATGACATTCCCATGAGCAGCGGGCTGGGGTCGAGCGCTGCAGCGATCATGGCGGGGTTATATGGCGCAAATGAAATGCTAGGCAAACCTCTGAACAACATGGAACTATTGAAGCTAGCCACCGACATGGAGGGGCATCCAGATAATGTTGCCCCGGCATTATTCGGCGGCTTGGTGGTATCTGCGATGAACGGTGATGAGATCATTCTGCGCAGGTTTGAGCTTCCAAAATGGACGGTTGTGATCGTTAAACCAGATGTAGAGTGGCTGACCAAAACCGCGCGCGCTGTTCTGCCGAAGTCGGTCTCACGTGCAGATGCGATTTTCAACATCGGTCGAGCTTCGTTGGTTGTGGAAGCCTTGCGTACTGGCGATCTGGAACTGCTGCAAAAGGTGATGGATGATCGCATCCACCAGCCCTATCGCTTGCAGCACATTTCAGGTGGTACAGCAGCTTACAAGAAAGCGTGCCAGTTTGGAGCGGCCGCACTTTCAGGAGCCGGACCATCTATTATCACGTTTGTTCCACCGCAAAAAGCAGAGGAAGCAAAGAAAGAAATTGCGAGGGGTTTTGAGGAGCTTGGCATCATGGCGAAGTCAATCATCACTTCACCGGGTATTTTGGGGACGCACCGAATTTAATAAAAAAGCGGACTCTTTCGAAAGAGTCCGCTTTTTTATTGCAGATTATTTTTTCTTTTTTCCGGATTTTGGTTTAG
The DNA here is from genome assembly GCF_016702885.1 of Candidatus Villigracilis vicinus. Lineage (NCBI taxonomy): Bacteria > Bacillati > Chloroflexota > Anaerolineae > Anaerolineales > Candidatus Villigracilaceae > Candidatus Villigracilis > Candidatus Villigracilis vicinus. The sequence goes on along the minus strand of NZ_JADJDD010000001.1, from coordinate 270,697 downwards.
GCTTCGCTTTTCCGCTTACTACGGCAGGAGCGGATGCGCCAGCCGCCATAACAGGCTGCAGCTCAGGCTTGGCTTCTTTATATGCATCACGCAGATTAACCGGTTTAACGTGCGGGTTACGAACACGAAGGTTAAGCATTTCAACCATCACGGAGAAGCCCATGGCAAAATAAACATAACCCTTCGGGATATGCTGATGCAGTCCCTCCACAACAAGAGTGAAGCCGATTAGCAGCAGGAAACTCAATGCAAGAATTTTGATAGTGGGGTGACGTTCCACAAATTCACCGATGGGGGCCGCCACAAAGATCATGATGGAAGCCGCAATGATAACAGCAATAACCATGATCGTGATGTGATCGACCATCCCAACCGCAGTTATCACAGAGTCGAGTGAGAAAACAATATCCAGCAACATGATCTGGATGATGACACTTGCAAAATTTGCAGCCACCTTTGCAGATGCCGCACCTTCCTTGCCCTCCAATTTTTCATGGATTTCATGCGTGCTCTTCCACAACAGGAAGAGACCGCCAACGATCAGGATCAGATCGCGTCCAGAAATGCCGATGCTATCATGTTCGCCAAACCAGGGAATATAAAAGAATGGTTCTTCGAGGCTGATGATCCATGAGAGAGAGAGTAACAAGAGGATACGCGTGATGACTGCAAGCATAATGCCCGTAGTACGCGCGCGAGGTTGATCTTCCTTCGGCAATTTACCTGAAAGGATCGAAATAAAAATAATATTATCCACACCCAAAACTAATTCAAGCGCGATCAGTGTGATCAGCGCAATCCATGACGCCGGATCGGACACCCAGCCAAATTCAAAGTACATCGCTTCTACTCCTACGAAAAGATTGATGCAATTCTACCAAATTCGATAAAAAAGCCGGGGAGTTGATTGGGGATCTGCTTAAACAACCGTAGTGAAGGGCATTATTTCTTAATTGATCGATCTATTTCGCTCTGTATCCAATACAGCCCATTTGGGGTTCTGGGCATCATAACGAATAAAAACCTTTTTCCCTACGGAATATTTCGCAAATGCAGTTTCACCGATCAACACATCACCTTCCGCCTGAAATGGGAAACCTGCCTTGGGTGTAACCTCAAAATAAATATGCACTGCACGTGAATTTTTCGATGGATAAGGAAGATTCAGGTCATCCACACGGGTGATAACAGCCTCAGCCTGTTCGCCACGGATTTTGAGGTCTTCGTTGCCTTCTGTCATTTTATTGAACGCTGCCCGGCGACCATTAACTTCACGTTCTTTCATGGCTGATTCGTGGTCGTCATCATAATGATCCAGATATGCCCTTGAAGTGTCTTTGGAATCATAGGTCACCCAAATTTTTCGTCCATGCTCGGTGAGCATTTCTTCATTGTTAGCTCGAACAAAGGATGGTCTATAAATTTCATTACGAAAGCGAGTTCGGAAGGGTGCAATATCTTCTGAAAAGACATCCACTTCAAAATCGACCAAATGCCAAGAATGATCTCGGCGATTACGACCGCCCCAGGATACGACTCGTTTAGCAGAAACGATGACAGCCGGAGCCAACATACCGCCGGACAGGAAAATATCTTCCTTGTATTTTGATAAGTCTTCAATGGCTTTGTTTATTTCCTTGATCTCCCCCTCCGCCTCTGTTTTTTCTAAAAAGCCTCCTATGAAATCAGTGAGGTCAAAACCTGTAAAAACTAATATAAACACAATAACTAAAACATAAACAAGTATTGCCTGCCAACTAAAGAAATCTACCATGACGCATCCTCCAATAAAATGAACCCCACTATATCGATAGTGGGGTTCATTTACCAGAGTACTTAAGTCTTAGAGAACTACTTGATCTTGAACATCTGGGTCAACTTCATCGCCAGGTTAAGGTCGCCTGCGAGTTTGAGCTTGCCCTGCATGAACGCCTGCATTCCGTCGATCTCACCAGTGAAAATTTTGACGTAATCAGCAGAATCAGCCGTAAGGGTCATCTTGGGGGAAGCGTGCGTTCCCTTCACAACTTCACATTTGCCGTCTTTGATGGCAGCATACCATTCGCCGGGCTCGGCGCCTGTAAAATTGAACTGAATGGTGGCATCCAGTCCTGCTGCTTTTTCAGGAATGAATGCGCCAGGCATTTTGGACATGAGGGTTTCGATTGTGAGAGCCATTGGTTAGTTTCCTTTTTGTGGTTAGAAAATTACCAATCACTAATTACTGGTAAATGGTAATTAGTGATTGGGGGTTGGTAATTACTGAAGGTTTTCAAAGATCGCCGCCGCACCCATGCCGCCGCCGATGCACATGGTGACCATGCCATACTTTGACTTGCGGCGTCCCATTTCATAGATGAGTTGGGTAGTGAGCTTGGAGCCGGTACAGCCGAGCGGATGTCCGAGGGCGATCGCGCCGCCGTTGACGTTGACCTTATCAGGGTCCATCTCGAGGGTTTGCATCACGGCGAGGGATTGAGCCGCGAAAGCTTCATTCAACTCGAACAAGTCAATATCCCGGAGAGACAGACCCGCGGTTTTAATCGCCTTTGGAATTGCAGCAATAGGACCAATTCCCATCAATTCCGGTGGGACGCCTCCGACTGCGAAGGAGACGAATCTTGCTAGGGGCTTGAGTCCCAGCTCGTGGGCTTTCTCTGCGGACATGACCATGACCGCCGAAGCGCCATCGGACATTTGAGAAGAATTTCCAGCGGTGACAAAGCCACCCTCTTTGAAAGCAGGCTTCAGTTTGGCGAGACCGTCGAGAGTCGAGTCGCCGCGCGGACCTTCATCCCGTTTGACGGTGAAGTTTTTCTTGACTACTTTGCCATCCACATACTCGTTGACTTCCACATCCAGCGAAATCAGCTCCGGGTCGAAGATACCAGAATCAACGGCGTGCGCCGCCTTTTGGTTGCTCTTCAATGCAAACTCATCTTGCTGTTCGCGAGTAATGCCATACTTTGTGGACACATTCTCCGCGGTGAGACCCATATTGGTGTAGTAATGAGGCAACTCCATCGCAAATTGCGGATTAGGCGAGAACTTGTAGCCCATCATCGGCACCATTGACATGGACTCAACACCCGCGCCGATACCGATTTCAATATCGCCAGCTTTGATGGCATGGGCAATATGCGCAATGGACTGCACACCCGACGAACAATAACGATTGATAGTCTCGGCAGGGACGGTATCCGGTAGACCCGCACGAATGGAAATGGTGCGCGCCACGTTCATGCCCTGCTCCCCTTCGGGGAAGGCACAGCCAAAAACCACATCTTCGATCTGAGCAGGGTCAAGATTCGGTGTGCGGTTGAGTAATTCTTTAATTACCGCAGCCCCCATCTCATCGGGACGAACCGTTGCCATGCCACCACGCTTGGCTTTGCCAACAGGAGTGCGGACTGCGCTAACGATAACAGCTTCTTTCATAATATGTTCTCCTTTGTACACGGATTACACTGATTTCACGGAAAAGAACGGATTTATTTCTTATTGGTTTAGCCAGGATAACGAGCCTTTGCGTTCATTATCAAAAACTTTTCTTTTGAAAGTTGCAGATTTTCCAAAATTCATCACATAGCCGACTTCGATTTTAGTTGCCTTGAGGTAGTTCAACAATTGCGCCTCATGCTCTTCAACAATCTGATTAACCGTTTTCAACTCAAGGATAATCAACTCATTCACCAGCAGATCGGCAAATAACTCGCTTATGATCTGCCCACGAAAGTAAACCTTGATCGGAAACTCATCATCTACTTTCAAGCCAATGGATTCCAGCGCAATTTTCATAGCCTTGCGGTAGGTCTTTTCACTAAACCCAAAGCCCAGCTCATTATGGACTTCGTAAAAGACCTTTATGATTTTCTCACTCAACTCCGAGTGCTTACCTTGAAATATCGGTTTTTGTCCTGAGCTGAACTTGTGCATAACTATAACTCCAAGGTTTACCAAATCAAAAGAAAATCCGTGTTACTCCGCGTAATCCGTCAAATCCGTGTCCAGATTTTTTAATTTCTCAATGGTTTGCCTGATTGCAAAATCGACCACATTCTGGCTTGGGTTTTTTCCTCACCACAAAGAGATAAAAATGCTTCTCTTTCCAAATCCAGAATATATTGCTCGCTCACCCAGGTCGGCTTGGTGATGTCGCCGCCCGCAATGATGTGTGCCAGTTTAGTAGCGATGTGCGAATCATATTCGGTGATGTAGTGACCTTCTTTGAACGCCCAGGCACCGATCTTCATCGCGCCAAACATGTCACGCCCTGCAGCATAGATGAGTTCGGGTGTGGGCGGTCTGTAACCTGCATTGACCATATGCAGCACTTCTTTTTTAGCTTCGGTGAGCAGATGGTCGCGGTTGGTCACAATGCGGTCTTGCGGACCGAGGATGCCCATTCCGCGCGCTTCTTCTGCAGAGGTGGCAACTTTCGCCTGACCAATTTGCAGAAAAGCCTTTTGAATGAACGGGAACGGCTCGGCATCAGGAACTTTCACCGCAGGATTAATGATGCGGCGCATGTATTCTTTTGTACCCGCGCCCGCAGGGATGACGCCCGCGCCGAGTTCCACCAAACCGATATAGGTTTCAGAAGCCGCCACCACACGCGAGGCATGCATGGTCACTTCACAGCCGCCGCCGAGTGCCAGCCCAGCAGGAGCGACGACCACAGGCTTGGGCGAGTAACGCATGCGCATGTTCATATTTTGCAGGCGGCGAATGGCATCATCGAGTTGATCCCACATGCCTTGCTGCGCCGCAACGACCACCATGAACAAGTTCGCGCCCGCGCTGAAGTTATCCGCTTCACTGCCGACGACCAAACCGTCGAAATCGGTTTCGAGTTTATCCAACGCTTCAGAGGTGATCGCAAAAATATCGTCATCGAGCGCGTTCATCTTGGTGTGGAATTCCACCAAGCCCACGCCGTCGCCAATGTCAAACAAGGTCGCGCCCGCGTTCTTGCTCACTTCTTTCTTCGTGCCGCGCAAATCCTTCAGGAACACAAATCCTTCAGGCTGCTTGAACTTCACATACTTGCCCTTGGCAACGTCATACGCGCCGATCTTGTTCGCACCTTTGTATTGATAGAAAGTCTCACAACCGTTCTTCAACATCTCGTCCACCCACTTGGCAGCGGGGTAACCTTCCGCCTTCATGCGCTTGACGGTTTCTTTCACGCCGAGCATATCCCAAATTTCAAACGCGCCCGCTTCGTGCATAAAGCCCCAGCGGATGGCATCATCGATCGGCTTGGCAGTGTCTGCCACTTCAGGGATGATGGATGAGACGTATTGGAAACTTTGATATGTGAGCGCCTTGACGAGTTTGGCAGCCTTGTCGTCCGCTTCAAGCATGACCTTGAGCCTGTCACCCAACCCCTCGACATCTTTCGCCGCCTTGACCGAGTCGAAGCGCGGCTTGCTCGCAGGGACATGCTCCAGCGTGTTCAAATCGAGAGAGTAGAACTGCTTCTTCCCCTCCGCGTCGCGGACTTCCTTATAGAAACCGACTTTGGTCTTATTACCGAGCCACTTGCGCTCCATCAACGTATCCATCAGTTTCTGCGGCTTTTCAGCTGCAAGATATTTCTGTCCGAGTTTGTCATGCGGGATCAAGGGCGCAAGATTCTTGCCCACGTGATGCCACACGTCTACACCGACCAGATCTATCAGTCTGAACGTGGCTGTTTTTGGGCGACCCATCAAAGGTCCAGTAAGAGCGTCCACTTCATCCACGGTGTATTCGTTGTTGAGGATAAAGTCCATTGCAAACGCACCCGTACCAAACGCCACACGATTGCCGATGAAGTTGGGTGTGTCCTTGCACAACACAATGCCCTTGCCCAAACGATATTCGCCGAAGTGTGAAATGAACTCAACCACTTCATTCGAGGTATCGGGCGTGGGGATGATTTCCAAAAGTTTCAAATAGCGCGGCGGGTTGAAAAAATGCGTGCCGAGGAAATGCTTCTTGAACTCTTTTGAAAGACCTTCCGCGATTGAAGCGACGGGAATGCCCGAAGTATTCGTCGAAACGATGGCATTCGGCTTGCGGACTTCGTCAATGCGCACCATCAAATCTTGCTTGATCTTGAGGTTCTCGATGATGGCTTCGCAGATCCAATCCGCTTCAGCGACGGCGCCAAAATCATCTTCGAGATTGCCGAGCTTGACCAAGGTCTTCAACTCGTCGCCCATCAAATTGGCAGGGCGGGCTTTGATACAGCGATCCCAACCTTCTTTGACGATCTTATTTTTATCTGGCGAATCTTTCGCAACAATATCGAGCAAGGTCACAGGCACGCCGATATTCGCCAAATGCGCAGCGATCGCTGCACCCATTGTTCCCGAGCCGATTACAACTGCTTTGTGGATGTTGTATTCTCATAGTTTCCTTTGCGAAAAACGATATCGATACTCGTTCTTCGAATATCGAATATCGAATTATCAGCTATCGTAATTCCGCACCGGTATAACCCAAAATCTGCCTTGCCACTACGAGGCGATTGATCTGACCCGTACCTTCATAGATATCGGTGATCTTTGCATCGCGGAACCACTTCTCGAGCAGGAACTCGCGGCTATAGCCGATGGGTCCCAAAATTTCCACGGCTTTCTGCGTGACCTTGGTCGTGACATCACCCGCGCGAACCTTGCTCATCGAAGATTCGAGCGCGTTGGATTTCTTATTATCTGCCATCCAAACGGCTTTCAAGGTCATCAACCATGCCGAGCGCAGTTGGATATCCATATCGATCACATCACGTTCGATGGAGGTCAGTTTATTGCGCGGCAAACCATATCGAATTTGGACGCCGTTCTCGGCGAGTTTTTCCTTGAGGAATTCAAGCGCGGCTCTTGCCACACCCAAGCCTGATGCAGCCACAAGCGGTCGGGTTGCGTCGAAGGTTGCCATTGCACCCTTGAAGCCGGTGTTGTTCTTCTCAACAGTTGGTTTGCCGAGCACATTCTCGAACGGAACGCGCACATCGACGAGGGAGATGGCAGCCGTGTCACTGGCTCGGATGCCAAGTTTGTGCTCTAACTTGCTGATTGTGACACCCTTGGTACCAGACTCGACCACAAAGGCACGCATGCCTGCGCGTCCGGCAGAGGGATCAATGCTTGCCCAAACGACGATGAAGCCCTTGCCAAGTTTTTCATATTCAGTGAAGGATTTATCACCGCCAGTGACAAAAATTTTCTCGCCGTTGATAATCCATTCGTTGGTCTTTTCATCCAACACGGCACGCGAACGAATGGCGGAAGTATCAGAACCTGCGCCGGGTTCGGTCATGCACATGGCGGCGTAGGTCGGCTTGTCGCTGTTGAATCTTTCGAGGAACTTGGCTTTTTGTTCAGGGGTTCCAGCCGCTTGGACAGCCGCTGCACCCAGTCCGCCGCCGGGGGTGATGAGGTAATAGCCCACATCGCCCCACGCCAGCATTTCGATCTGCGCGGCAAGTTTCTGATATCCAAGCGGTGGGCGCTTCTCTTCGCCTTCCTTGGGCTTGGGCTCGGTGACAGTCAAGCCGCCTCCGCCGCCCATCGAGCGCATGGCAGTGTGCATGAATTCAACATAATCCCACGGGATGGCATGTTCGTTCTCGTCCATTTCGCGTGAGGTGGTGCGCATCATATTTTCAGCAACCGTCTTCAGCATGGCTTGCATCTGAGCGATCGGTTTGGGGGTTTCGAAATCAATGGTCATGATTTGTTCTCCTAGTATTCGTCATTGCGAGGGCGCTCTTGCTCTTCGCCCGAAGCAATCTCGTTGTTGGAACATGAGATTGCTTCGTCGGGAAGAACGCCCTCCTCGCAATGACGGAATTAGATAATCACCAGTCCCAACAGCGACGCAAATCCGCGCCCGTTGCGCATGAGCAATTCGACCGGGTTCTCACGGATGTAACCGTGACCGCCGTAAATTTGCACGCCGCGGTCAGTGACCATCATCGCCATATCGGCAGCGCCAGTTTGAGCGAGGTATGCCGCTACACAAGAATCTTCCTTGTTGTTATCGAGCTTCCAAGCGGCTTCCCAAGTGAGCAAACGCATGGCTTCCATTTCAGTCACCATCTCAGCGAGGAAGAAGGCAATGGCTTGCTTCTGGGCGATCTTCACGCCGAAGGCATCGCGCTCTTTGGCGTAATTCTTTGCATACTCAAAAGAGGACTTGGCAACACCCAAAGCAGCTGCAGCGGAGGCAACTCTCATCGCAGACAGGATCAGTTCAAAGTCATGACCGGAAGCGCCACCGAGTCGGCTGGCGGAAACATTCTCGAGTTTGACTCTGTACATGGGCAGGGCGTTGAGTCCCATCAGTTTTTCGCGTTCAGCAGAGATGGATAACCCTGCGCTTCCCTTCTTGACGATGAAACCTTGAGTGACCCCATTGAGATTCGCGTACACGATGAGCGCTTCGGCGTCCTTCGCAAACGGAACGAAAATTTTCTCGCCATTGAGCACATAGGCATTGCCTTCAGCTTTGGCAGTGGTCTTGAGGGCGTTGGGGTCGAAGTCGAAACTCATTTCCATGAGCGCGGCAGTGTACGGAGCCCAATCGCCGCCGACGATCTTGGGGAGATATTCCTGCTTCTGTTCTTCGCTGCCGCCGAGCAGAATCGGCGTAGCGAAAAGCGACGGGGTCAGGACAGCCAGCGTACCGGCGAGATCGCCGAATGCCATCTCTTCGAGAGCCAGCACGCCAGTGACGGCGCTGCGCTCACCGAAACCGCCATACGCCTCAGGCGTGGAGGCTTGCAAAAAGCCGAGCTCCCAGCCTTTACTGACGAGTTTCTTCGGCAGTTCGTGACTTTCCTCGGCATCATGCGCAGCGGGACGCAAGTCATTGGCTGCATACTTCCCCACCGCATCGATCAACATCTGTTGCTCTTCATTGGGTTCGAACGAATACATGTGTCTTCTCTCCTTTGTTAGACGATAGACCAGTGACCGTGGACGGTCGGCGTTTACTTCAACATACCTTTCAATACAAAATCAGAATAATCATCGGCGATCTGCTCGATGGATTTTCCGCCATCGGGGTGATACCAGGTGAGGGTCCAATTCATCACACCCATTAATGCACGAACAGCCAACCCGGTATCTTTTAGGTCAAAAACCTTTGTCTTCACCCCTTCATTAAGAACATCCCGCCAGAGCGCCTCGAACGTATCGCGTTGAGGGACATGGCGGGCATGGGACTTTTTATCGAGGGAGCGGTGCTCGAATAGCAGAACAGCGGTCAGGTCGGCATTTTCGGCAAGGGCAGATAAATATCCGCGGATCATGAGCTTGAGTTTTTGATCGGCGGGCAGGCTTTGCTGGGTAATGGAGGCAATATGGTCTGTTAACATCACCAAAGCGCGGTCAAGCAGAGCAAGCAGCAATTCCTGCTTGGAAGTGACGTGATGGTACAGGCTTGCCTTTTGGACATCCAACGTGGCGGCAATATCAGACATGGACGCGCCATGAAAGCCCTTCTGGCGAAATACCTGTGCGGCAGCATCGAGAATATCGTCTCTAGTCACGAACGTCTCCTTCCCTACCGAACGGTAGGTAGGCAGAGTTTACTACTGTCATCAGGCAGAGTCAAGGGATTTCATCCGCCTCAACACAAATTTATTGGGGTGTAAAAAATACGGCGGTAGAATTGTCTGGGTTCATAACCTACAGGAGAATGAAGATGAAATATTTTGTGACAGGTACAACCGGTTTTGTCGGCGGCGTATTGGCAAAGAAACTTCGTGAAGCCGGGCATGATGTCAACGCCTCCGTCCGCTCGCCAGAGAAGGCGAAAGAACTGCAAGCTCTCGGCGTAAAATTGTTCAAAGGCGATGTGACCGACAAAGAGTCGATGCGTGAGGCAATGACCGGTGTGGACGGGGTCTATCACGTGGCAGGCTGGTACAAAGTCGGCGTAAAAGATAAGAGCGGCGGAGTACAGGTCAACATCAACGGCACGCGCAATGTGCTGGAATTGATGCAGGAATTGAAGATTCCCAAAGGCGTGTACACGAGCACCTTGGCGATCAACTCAGATACCAAGGGCGTGCTGGCAGACGAGAAGTACCACTTCACAGGTGAACACATCAGTGAATACGACCGCACCAAAGCGGAAGCCCATAAACTGGCGGATGAATTCATCGCGCAGGGACTGCCGCTGGTCATCGTCCAACCGGGGCTGATCTACGGACCCGGCGATACGTCATCGGTTCGCGCCTCGCTGCTTAATCTCCTCAAGGGTCAACTGCCCATGCTGCCCCGCCAAACCGCGATGAGTTGGGCGCATGTGGACGATATTGTCCACGGGCATATTCTGGCGATGGAAAAAGGCAAGATTGGCGAAAGCTATATTATTTGCGGTGAAAAATATGAGCTTTATGAAGCCTTCAAACTCGCCGCACAGACGGCGGGAGTCCGCGCGCCGATGGCGGCTGCCCCCGGCATGATGAAAACCATGTCGGTATTGGTCAAGCCGTTCGATGCCTTCATGCCCGAGTCGTACACATCGGAAGGTCTGCGCATCATCTCCGGTGTGACATATATCGGTGATAACAGCAAGGCAAAACGAGAACTTGGTTATGATCCGCGCCCGGTGAGCGAGGGCTGGGTGGAAACGGTCAAACTTGAGATGAAATTGCAGGGTAAGTAATCGCGAAAGAAAAGGCGGATGGACGGAAGCAGGCAGCCCTTAAGGGAGAAGCGCCTGTTTCCGTATCCGGCTTTTTTCTGCATCGCTTATCTGCTATAATTAATTCATGGCACTACCCAACCCCACCGAATCCGTTCCACAAGCTCCCCCTCCGTTAACGCCTGAACAATTGGCTGAACTGCGTGAAAAAGAACGCCAGCAAAAACAGATGATGGCTGGCGTCATTGCCATTGTTGTCGTGCTGGTTGCCCTGCTCGGCGTAGCGATCTATTTCCTGCTTCAGCCCGCCACCCCCACGGACAAGATCCGCGATGTTTTCATTATTGTCGTGGCGCTTGAAACACTGGTGATCGGCGTGGCATTGATCGTGCTGGTCATTCAATTGGCAAGCCTGATCAACCTGCTCCAAAATGAGGTCCGCCCGATCTTACAGGCGACCAGCGAAACCGTGAACACCCTGCGAGGGACCGCCGAGTTTCTGGGTGAAAACGTGGTGGAGCCCGTCATCAAACTCAACGGCTATCTGGCTGGGTTGAAACGCATGATGGAAATGCTGGGCATCAAACCCAAGTAAAGACCGCGAAATTCAGCCGCGAGTGCTATGTTAGAATTAGCGGCATCAAACCTGAACAAAATAACATCAACTGACTAAAAAGGAGAAATACCATGTCTGACCGTGATGAATTTGGAGCCTTTCTTGTAGGATTTGTCGTCGGTGGGTTGACTGGCGCCGTGGTGGCGCTGCTCTTTGCCCCGCAATCAGGCGAAGAAACCCGCGCCCTGATCAAAGACAAGTCGATCGAACTGCGTGACAAAGCCCAGATCAGTGCAGAAGAAGCCTATGCCCGTGCCGAATCTGCCGCCAAAGAAGCCCGCGCCCGCGCTGAAGAACTTGCTCACGAAGCCCGCGCCCGCGCTGAACAGCTCGCCGCTGAAGTAAAAGAACGCGGTAAGGGCGCCATCGAAGCTGTACGCAAGCCGAAAAAAGACGGCAGCGAAGCCACACCCGCGTAACCTCTTTAAAACCGTAACGAGGGTTTGACACATGTCAAACCCTCGTTTTGTTTACATCATGCGCAGTTTCATGCGGCACTTTTTTCAACTGCTCTACCATCCCTTTGCTTTCACTTACGATCTGGTGGCATGGGTCGTTTCTTTTGGTAAATGGAACAACTGGGTCTTGAGCATTTTCCCCTTCATCGAGGGGACTCGCATTCTCGAAGTGGGTCACGGTCCCGGACACTTGCAGCGCTTCCTGCGTGACCGTGGGCTGGCACCTGCCGCGATCGACGAATCATCGCAGATGGGGCGTCTCGCCAGCCTCCGCCTCGGCACGAATCACAAACTGGCGCGGGCGCTCGCCCAATCCCTGCCTTATGCAACAGACTCTTTTGATACGGTCGTATCCACCTTCCCCAGCGAATACATCTTCGACCCGCGCACACTTGCCGAAATCAGACGCGTCCTCACGAATGACGGCAAACTGGTGGTGCTGCCCGCAACATTCCCTTCGAACTCCTTTCTCAAATGGCTGTACAAGGTCACAGGCGAAAGCCCGCAGGCAATAGACTCTTTATTGGTGCAGCGTTTTGCCAAACCTTTTGAACAGGCTGGGTTTAACACCGAAGTCAGGATCCAAGACCAGCAAAAAGGGGCAGTCTTGATCGTGATCTTGGCCAAGAAAGAAACACGATCATTTTAGGCAAACTAAAACTTTAGAAATATAAGGAACCTATCATGGAAGATCAAAAGGACGTTATCCAGAATGAAACGCGCGGCAACAATACAATTAAAATATTGGGGATCATTGTTTTTATAGTTGCCTGCCTGGCGTCTATCAGTGCAGCAATGCTCGACCTGGCTGGCGAACAAGCTGTTGGTAAGGTATCCAATGCCGCCACCAATTGTTCTGGCGGCAAAACCTGCTGGACGGGTAAAGTAGAATTCACCACTACCAACGGCGAATCCATCTCGTTCTATCCCTTCACAGCTCCAATGTTATTTGATGCAGATCCATTTTTGAGCGGCAGATCCTATGCAGATTACGGTAACTATCAGGTTCGCTATCTGGCTGCGTACCCGCAGTTCGCGAAAGTAAAATTAGCATACTTCCTCGAATATACAACTCATATCAGTGGGTTGTGTCTGGGCGGCTTTCTGCTCCTGATCGGCTCGGCGTTTTCAGGCTCGAAGAAACCCAACAAACCTCTCGTCCTTGACTTGAGCAGTTTTAGAAAAAAAGGCGAATGATCCATTCTTAACAGGAACAATAATGAAAAAATATCTTCTCTTCACCGTCTTCATTTCAGGCATGACCACACTCGCGGCAGAACTCGCCGCAGGCAGGCTCATAGGGAACGTTTTTGGCACGAGCAATCTCGTTTGGGCAAGCATCATTGGTCTGATCCTTATCTATCTCACCTTGGGATATTTCCTTGGCGGCAAATGGGCAGACAAGAATCCCACTCCGCTGGCAATGTACCGCATCCTTGCATGGGCGGCGTTCACCGTGGCACTTGTGCCATACGTCGCAGTCCCCGTTCTCAGGTACGCGGCAGATGCATTTCAAGCGCTCAGTGTTGGCATTCTCGCAGGTTCGTTCATCGTGGTGCTGATCCTTTTCATTGTGCCGATCACGCTGCTCGGAACGATCTCACCATTCGCCATTCGCCTCTCCATGGAAGATGCCGCAACCGCAGGGCAGACCTCCGGGCAGATCTATGCCGTTTCCACGCTGGGATCATTCATTGGTACTTTTTTGCCAACACTTATTTTTATTCCCACCATCGGTACGACCAAAACCTTCCTGGTGTTTGGGCTTTTCCTGCTTTTTGTTGCATTGGCTGGGCTCGGTAAATTCGCCAGTAGAAATGAAATGCTCAAACTCATTTGGATGCCCATCGTACTGGTGATCATCGCTGCCATCTTTGCGAATCAGTCGCTCAAGAAAAACACCGGGCAGGTCTATGAAACCGAATCAGAATACAACTATATTCAAGTGCAGGAACTGAACGGCTATACCCTCCTGCGCCTCAATGACGGGCAGGGTATCCATTCCATTTATCATCCCGAACAAAACTACTACAACGGTCCCTGGGAACTTTTCATGGTTGGACCCTATTTCTATGAAAACCGCTCACCGGATGATATTAAGCACATGGCAATCGTTGGTCTTGCGGCAGGGACGGCGGCACGCCAGGCAACCCTTGTTTACGGCGAAGACCTGCTCATTGACGGCTTCGAACTGGATTCAAAGATCGTAGAGGTAGGGTACAAATACTTTCACATGGGCTCGCCTAATTTAAACGTGGTCATTGGCGACGGCAGATTAAACCTCGACCGTTCTCAAGAAAAATATGACATCATCGCCGTGGATGCCTACCGCCCGCCGTACATTCCACCGCATATGACGACACTCGAATTCTTCGAGATCTGCGCCTCCCACCTAGCCGAGAATGGTGTGCTGACCTTGAATGTTGGCTCCACGCCGGGAGACCGCCGTCTCATTGACGGGCTGGCAACCACCATGGCTCAGATCTTCCCCTCGGTTCACATCATGGACATCCCCGGCACGCTCAACACAATGGTCTATGCCACCATGCAGCCGACCACGTCGGAGGCGTTCTACACCAACCTCATCCGTCTGGCTGAAGACAAAAGTTTGGATCCACTGCTCGTCACGACCATGTCATCAACATATGTCAATCTAAACCCCGGCTACGAAACCACCACCGTCTTCACCGACGACCTCGCCCCCATCGAATGGATCGTCAACGACATGGTTGTCCGCTTTGTCTTGAAAGGCGGGCTGGAATTTTTGCAATGACCAACACGCCGAAACTCCCCAACTTCCTTTCCTACCTCGTATCTCTTGCCACTCCGCTCGCGTTGATCGGTCTTGCGCTGCGCATTCTGCTCACTCCGGCTTATTACACCGTTGAATACAACATGCCCTACTTTCCAGCTGATGAATACGGCTTCACCAGAGAAGACCGTTTGAAATGGGCGGAACCTTCCGTAAAATATCTTGTCAACAGCGCGGATATTTCGTACCTCGGCGATCTAAAATTCGATGATGGCACTCCCATCTACGGCGAGCGCGAGCTCAGCCACATGGCAGATGTCAAGAACGTCATTCAGGGCGCCTTGCAGGCTTGGTATATCTCCCTGGCTATTTTGATCCTGCTGGCAGTCTACGCTCAACGCAGCAGCTGGATGCCCACTTATATGGACGGACTTCGCCGCGGCGGGTGGTGGATGATCTGGCTGGCATTGGCACTGGCTTTCATTGCTGGTGCCGGCATTTTGCTCAACCCCGATATTTTCTGGGCATTTTTCACCTGGTTCCATTCCCTATTCTTTGAAGGCGACTCCTGGCTTTTCTATTATTCAGATACCCTCATCCGCCTCTTTCCGATCCGCTTCTGGCAGGATGCCGTCATTGTCATGGCGATTATCGCGCTAGGCGGCGGAGTCGGGCTGGCGTTCGGGCTGAAAACAAAATAAACATTTTTCCCCGAAAGGGGGATTCGTCATGCCTCTCACTGACAGCCAATGCAAGGATTTCTTTGGTCTCTCGCATCAAGAATTGATCCATATCACGGATGCACATACGCTTAAAGTGCAGGCGTGGCTCTCTTCGCGCAGTCCGCAGGCAAAGAAGTGGAAGCCCTCAAGCATTTTTTGCTGAGCGAAACGTCCTTACCCAAATACTAATGGAAGCTTCGAAGATGGAAGCAAACATGATCGCCCTGACCGCCAGCGAGGCAGGCGCAGGTTTGTATTCGCAATTTGGGTTCATGCATCTATTCGATTTCGATTTTTACTCAATTCCAGATGAAGTATAATTTCAATACAGGAGCCCCTTTATGTCCTTCAAATTATCTTTAGAAAATAAAGTCGCAATCGTCACCGGTGGTTCGCGCGGGATCGGACGCGCCATCGCCTTTGAATTTGCCGAACGCGGCGCGGCAGTTGTGGTCAACTACAATAAATCTCCCGAATCTGCCGAAGAAGTGGTCAAGAAAATTCAAGAAACCGGCGGGAAAGCCGCAGCCTTCCAAGCGGATGTTTCAGATTTCAAGCAGGCAGAGGCGTTGATCAAATTCGCCGTTGATACGTTTGGCGATCTCAGCATCCTGGTCAACAACGCCGGGATCACCCGCGATCAACTCATCATGATGATGCCCGAATCCGATTGGGATGCAGTCATCAACACCAACCTCAAGAGCACTTTCAATTGTTCCAAAGCCGCCGTAAAACATATGATGCGAAAACGTACCGGACGCATCATCAACATGGCATCCGTTGCAGGGCAAATGGGCAACCCCGGACAAACGAATTACTCCGCCTCGAAGGGCGGACAGATCGCCTTCACCAAAGCACTGGCGCGCGAAGTTGCCGCACGCAATATCACCGTCAATGCCATTGCGCCGGGGTTTGTCGATACTGAGATCCTCGATGCCATGACCCCCGAAACTCTTGAAGCCGCGCTCAAAATGGTGCCGCTGGCGCGCAAGGGTAAACCTGAAGAGATCGCTTTCACCGCTTCCTTCCTCGCCTCCGATGGCGCCGCGTATATTACCGGTCAGGTCATCGGCGTGGATGGCGGCATGGCAATGATGTAAATAACAGGAGCAAGAATGACAGAAAATACCCAAGGCAAGACCACGGTTTCACCGGAAGTACTCACCGCCATAGCAACCCTCGCCGCTTTGGAAGTCCCCGGCGTCAGCCGCCTCGCACCCGTCAGCGGCGGTGTGAATCGGCTCTTTCGGCGTGGCGTGAGCGACGGTATCCGCATCGAAGTCAAAGACAACACGGTCTTCGCAGATATCTTTCTGATCCTCAAGGATGGAGTCAACATCCGTGAAGTGAGCCGCAATGTTCAGGCGAATATTGCACGCTCGGTTCAGGAAATGGTCGGTATGGATATCGGTGAGATCAACGTTCACATCGAAGACATTGATTTTGAAGGGGACGAGGCGTAACGCATGAAACCCCGAACCCGGGCGCGTGCGCTCGCCCTGCAAGTGTTATATGAGACCGATCTTTCCGCGCACCTGCCCGGTGAAGTGCTAAAAACGCGCCTCGAAGAAACCACCCTGCCGCCAGACCTCGCCGAATTTGCGCGCGGTATCATATTTGGCGTACTACCCATGCGCGAACATCTCGATGGTGTGATCGCAAAGTACGCACCCGAGTGGCCCCTCGATCAGATCGCCGCCATCGATAGGAACATCCTGCGCATGGCATGTTGGGAATTCGCCATCTCGCGCGATACACCCGTCAAAGTTGCCATCAACGAAGCCGTGGAGCTTGCCAAGTTATTCGGCTCAGACTCCACGGCGCGTTTCGTGAATGGCGTACTCGGAACATTGGTGGAGCATGAACGGGAAATCTCTGAAGTCCTGAAAAAAGAAATTCCGCACGAAACGAATCTGGAATCATAAGCAATGGAAATTCTCGGCATAGGAATGCCTGAACTCATTTTTATCGTGATTATTGCCCTGCTCATCCTCGGACCAAAGGATATGCAAAAAGCAGGCAAAACGATCGGAAAATTCCTCCGCGATGTGGTCACATCCGACGGCTGGAAACTTTTCCAACAAACCTCCCGTGACTTGCGCACCCTGCCCAATAAACTGATGCGCGAAGCAAACGAGGAACTCAACCAGTTCAACAAGGACCTGCAAAGCGCCGCCTCCATTCCAGACCCGACACGCCCCACCCCCGCAGGTTCTCGCCCGCAACCCCAGCCGTACGCTGCCACACCTCCAGCCAAAGCAGTCAGCGAGAACCGTATCGCACCTGCTTCTCAAGATAAACAAGAATCCGAAAGCGAACCACAGAACAATGCGTAAGTTCTTTATCGGCGTATGGCGGGTGATCACACTCCCATTCCGCCTTGTCTTTGCCATCATTGCCTTCCCGTTTCGAACCATCCATCGTTTTTACAAACTCCTGAACTCGGAGCCGGATGAACGCCCCATCGCAGATGTATTCGCAGACCTGGTCACAGAAAAAGAAGTGCGCGACCAGCTATGGGAACAGGTCGAAGCGTTTCGCATGCATCTCCTGCGTTCGGTGCTGGTGCTAGCCGCATTTGTTATTGCAGCATTTTGGGTGGCGCAACCTGCAATGGCATTCCTCGCCGAACCCGTGGGCGGACTCGAAAAACTGCAAGCCATTCAGGTGACAGAAGAGATCGGTGTCTTTATGCGCGTGGCAATGACACTCGGAATCGCAGCCGCTTTCCCATACATTGCCTTTGAGCTATGGCTTTTTGCCGCCCCAGGGCTACGTCCACGCGAAAAGAAAATGGGGTTGGTGGGCATCCCGATCGCCTCTCTCCTTTTTTTGACCGGCATGGCATTCACTTTTTATGTTTTGCTTCCCGCGGCATTACCCTTCCTTGGAAGTTTCACCTCCATTTCACAGTTCTGGTCAGCAAGGGAATATTTCTCCTTCGTCACCGGGCTGATGCTGTGGATCGGCGGTTTCTTTGAATTCCCGCTCATCATTTACCTGTTGACCGCCATTGGGCTGGTCAACCCGAAATTTCTTGCCGACCAATGGCGGTTGGCAATCGTCATCATTGCTGTATTGGCAGCTGCCATCACACCCACCGTTGACCCTGTCAACATGGGGTTGGTGATGGCTCCGATGATTTTGTTATACTTTATCAGCATCGGCTTGAGCTATCTCGCCTACGCCGGGCGGAAGAAGAATGCCGAAGCTCAGGAATCAGCCAGTGACGTTGAATTAGGCTAGGGCTTGGTAAGAAGCGCACCATTGTGCGTTGAGGAGAAGAGAATGAACGTTTCATCCATTCCATTGCGCCGTTGGTTATCCGCGGCGGCGCTTGTTGTTCTGGTTGGTCAGGCGTGTACGATATCCCTGTTCAACCCGCCAAGCGACGGTACAGGCACAGCCACCCCTGGACCCGTTGCCATTACAAACACCCCTTATGCTGCAACTCAAACCACATTCATCGTAACCCTGCCAGAACCGCTTCTGCCGGGTGAGACGCTTGCCATTTCCATATTGGATGAAGTCACCGGGCTTTCACTGAATGCCACACAATACCCCATGACTCCGCGCGACAATCTGACATACACCGCCACCTTGCCATTGCCGGTGAGTTCGGTCGTTAAATATCGGTATATTCGTTTGGGCGGCGCAGGCGCTGTGGAAGACACCACCTTCGGTACAGCAATCCGTTACCGCCTGCACAGCGTCGCCAGTTCCGCTGAAGTACATGATGTCATTGCAGATTGGAGCGACAGAAGTTATGCGCGCGCCACAGGTACGATCCATGGTCAGGTATATAACTCTGATACCGGCTCACCGATCCCTAACATTCTGGTTACGGCGGGCGGCATTCACTACATTACCGATTCGCTGGGTCGTTTTGAGATCGCCGGGCTGCCCACTGGCACGCACCAACTCACTGCCTACAGCCTCGATGGACTATATCAACCCTTTCAGCAAGGCGCAGTTGTAGCGGAAGGCAACCCCACCATTGTGGATTTGCGCATCAAGCCGACCAGCCTTGTCAATGTGACCTTTATGGTCTCCGTGCCACAGGATACTGTCCCCGGTGTGCCGGTGCGCATTGCTGGCAACATCTTGCAATTTGGGAATACCTTCGCAGACTTGCAAGGCGGCGAAAGCGTGGTCTCTGACCGTATGCCCATCCTTAACTTGCAGCCAGATGGGCGATACTCCATCACGCTTGGGCTTCCGGTTGGAACTTATATTCAATACAAATACACATTGGGCGGCGGTTATTGGAACGCCGAACACAAGAATGATGGCGGCTGGATCGTGCGTGAGTTCCTCGTCCCCAACCAGGATATCGTAGTGCAAGACACAGTGGCGACATGGCTGGCATCAGACCAATCTGGACCGATATTATTTGAAGCCAGCGTGCCCTCTGTAACATTGGCAGAAGATATTGTTTATATACAATTCAAAGGCGCCGGTTGGATGGAACCCATCCCCATGTGGCCGCTTGGGAACAATCGCTGGGCTTACCAGTTGTACAGCCCTCTAAACTTCCTCGGCTCTTTTTCGTATCGTTATTGCCGTAACGGACAATGCGGCAGCGCCGATGATAATCAAACCGTTGGCAATGCACCAACCGGCAGGATCGCAAGCACCAGCCTGCTCGGTCAGGACATTCAAGATAGTGTCGGTTCATGGAAATGGTTCGAGAACCCCGAAACCTTCCCGCTGGTAGGAACCACCATCACACCGCGCACAGCCGGATTTGTGGCAGGCGTGGAATATCAACCGGTTCACCACCCGAACTTTTCCTACTATGCCCCCCAAGCCTTTGCAAACACCAAAGCCATTGGCTCCAACCTGGTCGTGCTGACACCCACATGGTCAGTAACGAATGTAGCGCCGCTGCGATTCTCCACCACGCCAGGTCAGGATCCGTTCTGGATCGACAGCGCCATCATGATCTCACAAGCGCGCGCACTGGGATTAAATACGGCGATCTTCCCAACTCCGCAATTCCTGCCTTCGGCAGATACCAGCATTTCCGCCAGTACGCAATTCTGGAAGAACGCCCCAAAAGATGCCGCCTGGTGGCAAACCTGGTTCACACGATATCGCGCTTTCCTCGTCAACTATGCAGACCTTGCAACCCAGACCGGTGCTCAAACCATCATCCTCGGCGGAGACTGGGTCACCCCCGCCCTACCCGGCGGACTTCTGCCTGATGGCAGCGCTTCAAACGTCCCGGCAGACGCCGAAGCGCAATGGCGTGCCATCATTCAAGATGTGCGCTCTCATTTCAAAGGGCAGGTGCTATGGGCAATGCCTTATGAAAAATCTAGCTTCACCACACCGGTAAGTTTCCTGCGTGATATGGATGGCATCTACCTTTTGTGGTCAACACCGATCGCACCCAGCCCGACCTCCACAAAAACGGATTACACCAACGAAGCCGGGCGTTTGCTTGATAATGAAGTTGCCCCGCTGGCATCCTTGTTGGGTAAGCCCGTCATCCTTGCAGTGTCTTATCCCGCCGTGGCAGGCGCACCCAACGGATGTGTAGCAAATGGCTCCGGCGGCTGTTTGGACTTTAACGCACTCTCTCGACCCAACACCGACCTGCCATCCGTGAGCCTAAACTTGCAAACTCAGGCGGATATCTACGAAGCCATGCTGACCGCCATCAACGCGCGCCCATGGGTTGCAGGGTTTGTCAGCCGCGGCTACTATCTCCCTGTGACCTTGCAGGACAAATCCACATCCATTCACGGCAAACCTGCCGCCAATGTGGTTTGGTATTGGTACCCAAGGCTTCTGGGAACCGTTCGATAATTTTTTGTTTAGCAGGAACAACGGATGCAGATGGCGAATATCCCATCTGCATCCGTTGTATTAATAGAACCACTGACGCTCCCCGCGCAGTGGATAATTTCCAACTTTGGAGGCGGCATGAAAAAAGCAGGCAAGATCATAGGGCGGATCCTGGTGGGGCTACTCATCATCGTTTTGATCGTCGCATCAGGCGGATTGTTCTACTTCAAAAGTTATCTGCCCAACACCGTTGCGCCGAAATCCTTCCCACAAATTGATGGTGAGATCCAGGCAGATGGATTGGACGGTCAAGTGGATATCTATCGCGACGCAATGGGCATCCCGCACATTTATGCGAGCACACCCCACGACCTCTTCTTTGCGCAGGGGTACGTCCACGCGCAGGATCGTTTCTGGCAGATGGACTCGTGGCGGCATATCGGCTCTGGTGAACTTTCCGAAATGTTCGGCGAAGGTCAGGTTGAAACCGACGCCTTCCTGCGCACCCTTGGCTGGCGTAAAACCGCCCAAGCCGAATGGGACTCGCTCGATGCAGACTCCCGCGCTATTCTGCAATCGTATACAGATGGCGTGAACGCCTACCTCAAAGACCACAGCGATACCGCCCTCAGCCTCGAATATGCCATTCTTGGTTTACTCAGCCCAGACTATGTCATCGAACCGTGGGAACCCGTTCACTCACTCACCTGGGGCAAAGCCATGGCTTGGGATCTGCGTGGCAACATGGGCGAAGAGATCGAGCGCGCCGAACTATTAAAGACGCTCACTCCAGAACAAGTTGCTTTGATCTACCCAAAATACCCTGAAGATCATCCAGTCATTGTCAATGAGATCCCAACCGAAAGCCAAGCCTCGACGGTAAAACCCAACTCTGGGTCTTCAACCTTCGACTATGCTGCCCTGTCATTAGACTCTACTGTCCGCAACGCCTCATTACTGGACCCGATCCTCGGTCCGCTTGGTGATGGAATTGGTTCAAACTCCTGGGCAGTTTCGGGCAAACTGTCTGATACTGGCATGCCTTACCTTGTGAACGATCCGCACCTGGGCATTCAAATGCCGTCGATTTGGTATCAGGTTGGCTTACACTGTGTTGAAACCTCCGATACCTGCCCATTCGAAGTAGCGGGGTTCTCCTTTGCAGGCGTGCCTGGTGTGATCATCGGTCATAACGCAAAGATCGCCTGGGGTTTCACCAATGTAGGTCCAGACGTAATGGATCTGTACATTGAAAAGGTCAATCCTGAAAATCCAAATCAGTATGAAGTCAATGGTGAATGGGTTGATTTTGAAATGTACGACGAAACCATCAACATCGCTGGCGGCGAGCCCGTAACGATCACCGTAAAAAAGACCCGTCATGGGCCGGTCATCTCAGATGCTTACGGACCAACCAAAGATGCTGGTGATCCGGAAGACGAAAAGTTTGTTCCATTCAAAGATCGTGTTGGTATCGAGCTCCCCGATCCATACGTTGTTGCCCTGGCTTGGACAGCACTCACCCCATCGACTCCATTCGAAGCCATTTGGGGCTTTGACAAAGCACAGAACTGGGATGAATTCCGTGAAGCCGCACGCGGTTTCCATGTGCCAGCCCAGAACCTTATCTATGCAGATATTGATGGCAACATTGGCTATCAAATGCCAGGAGACATCCCCATTCGCAAGAATGGCGACGGCACTCTACCCGTCCCCGGCTGGACAGACGAATATGAATGGACGGGCTTCATCCCATTCGAGGAGCAGCCTTACACCTTCAACCCTGCTGAGGGATACATCGTCACTGCCAACAATCAAGTCAACCCCTGGGATTATCCTTACCTCATCACAGAAGATTGGGATTATGGCTACCGCGCCCAACGCATTGTAGATATGATCGAAAGCGCTCCCGGCAAGATAGACAAAGCCTACATCCAATCCATGCAGGGCGATTCGACCGACCTGAATGCTCAAAGCATCATTCCGGTCTGGGATGAGATCACCTATGCAGACGCAACTCCGAATCAGGCGTATGCCCTCGATCTGATGAAAAATTGGGATACCGTCTGCTCACGCGACTCTCAGGCATGCGCCGTCTTCCAATGGTTCTGGTGGAACCTCGACCAGAACACCCTAAACGACGACCTGCCCGAACGTTCTGCCGTCAGCGGCGGTTCAAAAGATTTCGAGACCTTCCGTCTGCTTTTGCCAACTCCCGATAATTTCTTCTGGGACGACAAACTAACCACAGATATTGTTGAAACCCGCGATGATGTCTTTATCGCTTCACTGATTGAAACTGTAGATCAACTGGAAAAGGAATACGGCAAAGACCCTGCCAAATGGCCGCAATGGGGCAACCTCCACACTGCCACATTTGAGAACGGGACACTGGGACAATCGGGAATCAGCCTGATCGAAGACTTGTTCAATCGCGGACCCTTTGAAACCAGCGGTGGTCAAAGCATCGTCAACGCAACCGGTTGGGACTTGGGCACTTCCTACGAAGTGGATTGGCTGCCATCCATGCGCATGATCGTGGACACAAGCAACCTGAACAACTCTCTCACCGTTCATACGACAGGACAGTCTGGTCATGCCTATCACCCGCACTATATAGATATGGCACCGCTTTGGGCGGGTATCGAATATTACCCAATGTGGTGGGAGCAAGACTCCATCATCAACGATGCGGAAAGTCACCTGATCCTCAAACCGTAAAAAGCAAAAACAAAATAGGTCGTGCTTCTGCACGACCTATTTTTGAAGTCGCAAAGCAACCCAGCCGCCAGCAAGAACTCCTAAATAACTGGCGGCGAGATCGATCAAGTCAAATGTGCGGGTGGAAAAATACAGCTGTGAATACTCTTCGGCGGCAATGGCAAGGGCGAGAATCAAACCCACTGCAAGAGCAACCCGATATGAGTTCCGGTTGGGAAGCGCGCGAAGAAACGCCAGGGTAAAGAAAAGGTTGAGCAGTCCAAAAAGGATGAAGTGCCCGAATTTATCTCCATACGGAAAATCATACAGAAATTCCAAAGGACCAAGCTGACCGCGGTCTGCCAATATAACGATACAAATTATAAAAAGAAGAAAAAACGCCGCCAAATATTTCATATAAAAAAGGGCGGGATTCTCTCCCGCCCGCATTGGTTACTTGCCTGCTTTCGCTTCCTGACGGTGTTTCCACCATTCGAAGACCATTGGCAATACTGACACCAGAATAATAACAATGATGACCAGTTCGAAGTTGTTTTTCACGAAAGGGATATTTCCAAAGAAATAACCCAACAGGGTAAAAATAGTGACCCAGGAAATGCCGCCAACAATATTATAAGTAGCGAAGTACCCATAAGACATGCGCCCAATACCAGCCACGAACGGCGCGAATGTACGCACGATCGGGACAAAACGCGCCAGGAAGATCGCCTTGCCGCCATGCTTTTCAAAGAAAGCGTGGGTCTTATCAAGATATTCTTTTTTGATCCATTTGATATTGTAAGCACGGTCACCCAGGTAATGACCGATCGAGTAATTGACTGCATCGCCCAAGATCGCTGCCACCATTAGCAGTCCGATCAGACCCCAAACATTAAAGGAGCCGAGAGCCGCAAAAGTTCCCGCAGCAAAAAGCAGCGAGTCGCCGGGCAGGAAGGGCATAATCACCAAGCCGGTTTCAACAAAGATCACCACGAACAAAATGGCATAGGTCCAGGTGCCGTAATCGGTAATGATCGTCTGCAAATATTCATCGAGGTGCAGAAAAAGGTCAAGAGCGCTTTTCAGGAATTCCATTGTATTTTTGTCTCACTTTCAATATTATTCACAACGGGCGTGGATTATACACTGCTTTTATTTGCCGGTTTGATCTGCATAAGCCAATCGCCCAAGCCGAGAAAGACCAGGCTTCCGATCACACCCAACCCAATATCCAAAACACCCAGTTTCAACAAAACAAAGTTAAACCAAACACCGATCCACTGCCCAAGCCAAAAGCCCAGGGCGCTAAAGCCCATGTTAATGAGCAGGCGCCAGCCATTCCCGCCACGCAGAATGTGAAACAACGTAGCTGCAAGAAATGCGATCACCAAACTGAACAAAATAGCTGGAAGATTCATAATGCCTACTGTGGCGCAACGAACAAACGAACAGATATAAATGATTCAATTCGATAGTTCACAGCCATCTCCTTTACTCGACGTAATCATCAATTCCAACACCTGTATGACTATACGCAAATCATTTATTGGATAATGCCCCCGCCAAGCATTCTCTCGCCTTCATAAAATACCGCCGCCTGACCCTTTGTCGCATCTCGCACAGGCGCATCAAACGTGACCTTTACCTGATTCCCCATCATCGGCTGAACCAACGCCGGAACCTCTTTCGCCGTATAACGGATCTTCACATCCGCACGGAATGGCTCTGCAGGCACTTCTCCGCTCACCCAGTTGACGTCACGTGCAGTCAACTCGGTTGTGCCCATCTGTTCGTGCGTGCCCACGATTAAGGCATTAGTATTTGCATTCTTTGTAATCACATAAAGTGGAACCGCCGAAGCCACACCCAATCCCTTGCGTTGACCAATGGTGTAATTCGCCAAGCCGTTATGTTCACCGATCACTTTACCGTCTGGAGTTTCGATACTGCCCGGTTGTAATATCTCCGGCAGGTTGCGTTGCAGAAAGTTACGATAATCCTCGCCTGCTAAAAAGCACAAATCCTGT
Source organism: Candidatus Villigracilis vicinus (assembly GCF_016702885.1). NCBI lineage: Bacteria > Bacillati > Chloroflexota > Anaerolineae > Anaerolineales > Candidatus Villigracilaceae > Candidatus Villigracilis > Candidatus Villigracilis vicinus. The sequence goes on along the minus strand of NZ_JADJDD010000001.1, from coordinate 244,982 downwards.
GAATCTTTGCGTGAGGCGGTCGGCAGACCAAACCGCTCAGCAATCGCCCGAATCTCCGGCTTGGGATAATCCCCCACCGGAAAGAGCGCGTGCTTCAACTTATCCTGCTCCAACACATGCAACACATAAGACTGGTCTTTAGAATGGTCAACGGCACGAAGCAAAATCCGCATTCCGCCTTCTGCATTCTGAATTCTCACGTAGTGCCCCGTCGCCATGAAGTCCGCCCCTAACGCCAGAGCATGATTGAGCAAAAACGTCCAACGGATCTGGCGATTGCACATCAAGCACGGATTCGGCGTTTCGCCATTGGCGTATCCATCCAGAAAATACTGCACGACCGTCTCGCGGAAAACATCCTTGGCATCCACTACATAAAAGGGGATGTCCAAAATCCCTGCCACACGACGTGCCTGCGCCATGGAGTCGGGTGTACAGCAGCGGTTAGATTCTTCCTTGCCGGGCTCGCTCCACAGGCGCATCATCATACCGGTCACGTCATAACCCTGCTCCTTGAGCAAAGCCGCTGCAACCGAAGAATCCACGCCGCCAGACATGGCGACCACTACTTTCGTCTTTTCAGTCATTAAGAATGATTATAAACCACCGCGGTAAAAGTTTCTCTTGCCCGCCGGTCATAGATAATGTATATTCAGGTCACACAACTCAAGGAGAGTGACGTATGGTTACCAAGGCAGATCTCGTAGTAGAGAACGCGAAAGTTTTCACCAGCAACAAAGACATGCCGCAAGCCGAAGCTGTGGCGGTTAAGGGGAATCGCATCGTGTATGTTGGCACCAATGCAGGCGCAAGTGCTTATAAAGATGCAAACACGCGAGTTTTAGATGGTCAGGGACGTACCCTCACCCCCGGATTCATCGATTCGCATTTTCATCTGCTTTGGGGTTCGATCTCGATGGGTGGAGCTCAGTTGTATGATGCAAAAAATATCGAAGATGTAAAAAATATTCTGCTTGAGTTTGCAGAAAATAATAAGACCGCCGAATGGATCGATGGACGCGGCGTACGCTATGACGTCATCGCGAATCGTCACGAGTTAGACGCTATCATCGCCGATAAACCGATCTACATCAACGCCTATGACGGGCACACCTCTTGGGCGAATACCAAAGCCTTGGAATTGGCTGGCATTCTCCAGCCGGGGAAAGAGGCGGAAGGCAATGGCGTCATCGTCCGCGATGAGAATGGACTCGCCACCGGCGAACTGCGCGAAACCGCCATGGGGCTGGTCTCCGACCTAATCCCTGAACCGAGCGAAGCCCGCAAACGCGAACTGCTCAAAATGACCATGGCACGCATCAACGCCACTGGCGTGACCAGCGTCCACAACATGAACGGCGATATGGAAGAATTAATGACCTACGCCGCTGTGGAAGATGCCGGTGAAATGACCGTGCGCGTTTACGAACCGTATCACATCAAACCGGAAACCACCGAAGCCATGCTCAGCGAAGCCGCGGAGATGGCAAAGGTCAAAGGGGAATTTGTGCGCGGCGGTGCGGCAAAATTCTTTATGGATGGAGTATGGGAGTCGTATACGGCACTCAACGTGGAGCCGTATGCCGATGTTGCAGACGCCAACCCGGATGGTATTTTCTCGCTAGAACATTTCACACGCATGGCAAGCCTTTGCGACAAAATGGGCTTGCAGATCTTCGTCCATTGCTGCGGGGATGGCGCAGTGAGGCGAACGCTGGATGGATACGAAGCCGTTCAAAAGGCGAATGGGAAGCGTGACAGTCGTCATCGCATTGAACATATCGAAGTCTATCATCCCGATGACTTGCCACGTTTCAAACAATTGGGCGTCCTGCCTTCTATGCAAACCAGCCATGCGCCTTTCAGCATTTCAGAAGGAGATGTGTGGCCCACTCGCGTTGGCAAGCAACGCTGGCATCTCTCGTTTGCCTGGCGTGATGTTCTGAATGCAGGCAACCAAATCGCTTATGGCAGTGATTGGCCCGTAGCACCCTTCGACCCGATGATCAATTTACATGTGGGCTTGAATCGTGAGACTTGGGCTGAGGGCATTCCATCGCATAATCTGACTCTTGAAGAACTCATCATCGGATACACGCGCGACGCAGCCTATGCCGAGTTCATGGAAAATGAAAAAGGACAAATAAAAGAAGGCTATCTCGCGGATATGGTCTTGTTCTCGCATGACCTCTTTGCTTTGCCAAAAGAAAATATCATGGAAGCCAAACCCGTCTTGACCATGGTGAACGGCAAAACTGTCTTTGAGGCATAAATGACCACATATGCGTTGCGCCGCATTCTGCAAACGGTTCCGATCTTGTTCATCATCAGTATTCTGCTGTTCCTGATGGTTCGTTCTGCGCCGGGCGGTCCGCTCACGGCGGCGCGACGCAACCCGAATATTTCGAAAGAACAGATCGAAGTTATTGAAGAACAACTGGGGTTGAATGACCCTTTGCCCGTGCAATACGGACGTTGGCTGGGTGACATGTTAAAAGGCGATATGGGCGACTCGATCAAGTTTCGTCGTCCTGTTTCAGAAATGATCGGGGAACGCATCCCCAATACGTTGGTCTTGGTCGGCGCTTCCTTTTTTGTGACCCTGCTGTTGGCGATCCCCATTGGGATTTTCTCTGCGCGCAAACCGTATTCGCCGTTTGATTATGTCATGACAACAGTCACATTCATTGGGCAAGCGATTCCGGTCTACTGGCTGGGATTGGGCTTGATCGTTGTCTTTTACATCACGCTGAAAAATCCTTTCACCGGCGACCCGCTCTTCCCGGTTGGCGGCATGAACTCACGCGGACAGGAAGGCAACCTGCTCGATACACTCTGGCATCTGGTATTGCCGGTTACCGCACTGAGCTTGGGATGGTTTGCTTGGTATTCACGCTTTCTGCGGTCGAGCATGATGGATGTGCTGCATGAAGACTACGTCCGCACGGCGCGCGCAAAAGGCTTGGGGGAACGCGGCGTGTATTTCAAACACGCACTGCGCAATGCCATCCTGCCGTTGGTCACGCTCATCGCACTAGACTTGCCAAGTTTATTTGCAGGCGCGTTATTCGTAGAAACCATCTTCTCATGGCCCGGCATGGGACGTTTATTTTGGGATGCGGCGAAGGGTCGTGATTATCCGGTATTGTTGGGCGTGGTCATGATCACGGCGGTGCTCATCATCGTCTGCAATATCCTTGCTGATCTGGCGTATGGCTGGCTCAACCCACAGGTGAAATATGACTGAGTCCGTCATCGTACAAGAAGAAAATATGACGCTCATCATCCTGCGGCGTTTTTTCAAGCACAAACTCGCAGGCATTGCCGTTGCCGTTTTGTTGCTGTTGATCGTTGCCAGTGCGTTGGCGAGTTTAAATCCGTACAGCCCTACGGATCAAGACCCGACCAATAAATTTCAAGACCCTAGCGGAGCCCATTGGTTCGGCACGGATGAATTAGGACGTGATGTCTTTTCGCGCATTTTGCACGGCGGGCGCGTTTCGTTGGCAGTAGGCTTGCTTTCTACTTTACTTTCGATTTTTGTCGGCGTGGTCGTGGGTTCCTTAAGCGGATACTTCGGCGGCTGGACGGATTCCATTTTGATGCGCATCACTGATGCCTTCTTAACCTTCCCCACCATCTTTGTGTTGATCTTACTAGGCGCTTTTCTGCGTGAACAACAATTGTTCATTTTGCAGAACAGCATCTTTGTGGTGGTCATCATCATCGCCGCGTTATCCTGGATGTGGCCCGCCCGCCTCGTACGCGGACTTTTTCTGGTGTTGCGCGAAAAAGAGTTTGTGACGGCATCCCGAGCCATGGGCGGCAGTCCGTGGCGGATGATCGTGCGTCATATTCTACCCAATTGTGTGGGTCCGATCCTGGTGAGTGGAACCTTGCAAATGGCATCGGCGATCATCACCGAATCGGGTTTGAGCTATTTGGGTTTTGGTGTGCAACCACCCACACCCACCTGGGGCAGCATCCTTTCGACCGCGCAGGATAAAATCCTAACTGCACCGTGGCTGGGATTTTTTCCGGGCTTTATGATCTTTCTGACAGTGATGGCGATCAATTACATCGGCGATGGCTTGCGCGATGCGTTTGATCCGTTTGTGATTCATGCTGAATAAGACCTGACAGGTTTTGAAAACCCGCCAGGCTCTATGATTAAAAGGAGAAGAGATGAAATTAAAACTGTTGACACTGTTCGTTGTAATGGGACTGATTCTCAGCGCATGTGGGGCTGGAAGTGCTGAACCCGCTGCTGGCAGCGAAGGAGGCGGGACAGTCGTCCTAATCCTGCCGGAAGAACCGACCACGCTGAATTTCTATCTAGCAGATGCCGCGATTGTGCGTCAGGTGGCGGATTCAACTTCGATGACGGGGTTGGTAACTATTGACGAGACCGGTAATTTCCTGCCGGTGCTGGCAGAAGGATTGCCCACGATCTCGGATGATTTTCTAACCGTAACGTGGAAGTTGATGGCAGACCTGAAATGGTCCGATGGCGAGCCGATTACATCTGATGATGTGCGTTTCACGATCGAGGTTCTTTCGAACCCGAACTCTGGCGCGTTGGTCGGCACTAGTGGATTCGATTTGATCTCCAATGTCGAAACGCCCGATGACTTGACGATCGTGCTCACATACTCAGAGCCTTACCCCGGCTATCTCGATCAATTTGCTTATGGCTTATTCCCGCGTCACGCCACGGGTGCGGCAGAGGACATGGCGAATTGGGAATGGAATCGCCAACCGGTGTCGGCAGGTCCGTTCGTGGTGAGCAATTGGGAATCGGGCAAGCGCATCACACTCACCCGCAACCCAAACTACTATGAAGAAGGCAAACCCTATCTCGACGAAGTTGTCTTTGAGATCGTGCCAGAAGCCTCGGCTCAAACGGCGATGATGTTAAACGGTGAAGCGCAATTCCATTTGTGGCCCGGTGAATTCACAGCTGAATACAATGAATTGCTTAAGGGCAAAGCCCAGCAATATCTCATCCCCGGCATTTGGAACATGGCGATTGACTTCAACCTGAGCGCGCCCTTCGATGGTGACCCAACGGCTGCGACTCCGCACCCGATCCTCGGTGACATCCGCGTGCGGCAGGCAATTGCGCATGCCATTAATTATGGCTCTCTGCAACAAGATGTATTGCAAGGCAGCGTCGGCGATTCGACCAATCCCTTCGCCTATGGTTGGTACAAGTGTGAACTGCCCCGCAAATACGGTTTCGATGTAGAAGCCGCCAATAAATTACTCGATGAAGCTGGTTGGGTCATGGGCGATGATGGCATCCGTGTTGCGAAAGGCGCGATGTATGCTGAAGATGGAACCCGCCTCTCGCTGGAACTGCAAGGGTATACCGCTTTCGATCCTTTGCAGCTCACTGAAGAATTCCTCGTCGAAAACCTGAAAGCCGTTGGCATTGAAGCGCGCATTCAGAATTATGACTTCTCGATCATCTTCGGCACCTTCGAAGATAATTCTCCGCGTGCCGTCGGCGACTATGACATGCTCATCTTTGACCGTGGCTTCACCACCGAACCGCAGGGCTACAACTTCGATGCCTATCATTCGTCGCGCATCACCACGGCAGAGAATCCCACCGGCGGAAATTACTTCCGCTGGGAGAACCCGGCTGTAGATGCCGCGCTCGAAACGGCTGGCTCCAGCTTTGACCTTGAAACCCGCAAAGCCGCCTACTGTGAAGTCGGTCAGGCAGTGATCGATGACCTGCCGCAGGTGTACCTGTATCTCTTCCAGGATAATTACGGCATTGCCGATAACCTTGAAGGATACGTACTTAATACCTGGGGCAGCATGAGTTGGGGCATTCAGAACTGGAAGTTCAAAGCCGCTCAATAAGAAATAAAAATCCCGCCCTGAAAACAGGGCGGGATTTTTTGTACTAAAAGAACATCGTCATTGCGAGGAGGGTGATCTTCCCGACGAAGCAATCTCGCCCTCAAGTCTTGGGATTGCTTCGCCGCACACCGTCCTGCGTTCGGTGCAGGGAAGACCGCGTCTCGCAATGACGGAATTCTAATTATTTTTGACGACCACTTACTACCGCAAACGGGTGGCTTGCTTTACAAGGTCAACAAATTCTTCCATTTCATCGTCGCGATAGAGATAATCTTCCAAACGGCGGGCTTCATCATAGACATCGTTCAAAGAGCTATCCTCTGCCCAGTAACTGCCTTTCAGGATCTCGGCATATTCAGCCACAATGACAGCCCGCTGGAAATACGGGTCGGTCTCGCGGAAGTCACGCTCAATCTGTTCGGCAAAATAATCCTGCGAGATCTCCACGACTTGATTCGTATCCGGGTCCTGCCAGCGCATGTAGACGGTGGCGATCTTTCCAAAGGCATCGGGGTATAGTTTCACTTCGTAGAGCGCCGTCACAGAGTGACCCGCACCGATCTCGCCTGCATCCACACTATTATCGCGGAATTCATCATCGTCCACGGCGCGGTTCTCGTACCCCACCAGGCGATAATTCTTTACCACCTCGGGGTTGAACTCTACCTGCACCTTGGCATCCATGGCGATAGTTTGCAGTGTACCGGTGATCTCGTCAATGAACAGTTTGCGGGCTTCGTCGCGGTCATCCACATAGGCATAGAAGCCGTCGCCATTATCTGCGAGCTGTTCCATCAAGGTATCGTTGTAATTATCCATACCAAAGCCGATGGTCGTCAACGTGATGCCTTCGGCGACATAGTGGTCGATCTCTTCGAGGATGGCTTCGGGTCCGGTCTCACCGACGTTTGCCACGCCATCCGAGCAGAGGATCACCCGATTAATTCCACCCGGCTTGTAGGCTTCCATCGCCATGCCATACCCAAGGCGGATACCCGCTTCGGCGTTGGTGGCACCTTCGGGGCTAAGGCTGTAAATGGCGTTGAGAATTTTCCCAGAATCTGAACCCCGTGTCGGCTCAAGAACGACGCGCGCTTCTGATCCATAGACCACAATACTGACGGTATCGTCACGGTGCAATTGCTCCACCAGCATCTCAAGCGATTGTTTGACCAAGCCCAGGCGGTTATCCATGTCCATTGAGCCTGAGACATCGATAACGAAGGTCAGAGCCGCGTCTTTTCTTTCATCCTCTGGCACATCATAGCCCTGAATCCCGACGCGGATCATGTCGTAGCGTTCGGTCTGGGTGAATGGGGATGGTCCGCCATCGATATAAATGCCAAAAGTCTGATGCGCGGACGGAAAGTCATAACCTTGATCAAAGTAATTGACATATTCTTCCACGCGCACTGAATCTTCGGGCGGAAGGTTACCGTCATTCAGGTAATTGCGCATGACGGTATAAGAACCGGTATCCACATCCAAAGCAAAAGTAGACAGGTTGTCATCTTCGGTATCTATGGATGGATTGACCCCATAGTCTTCGAAGAACATATCATATGGTTCGTTACTTGCAGGGAGATTTCCGCCACTTTGCTGCGGACCTTTGAGGGACTGTTCTTCAAGGGCAGCTGCCTCTGTGGCAGCAGGGGCAAGATCATATACTTCAGGAAAGGACGGGGATTCAGTGGAAGCGGGAGCACTTCCGCAAGCTGCTAAAAATAGCAGCAAAAATACGGCACAATAACCAAAGGTTTTGCGTAAGGTGGACATTTTTCTTCTCCTTAAGAATATATAATTTGAATACGAACAGGTGAAGAAGATCAGCTGGCGGCGTCCGACTGGTCTTCAAAAGAATTCACATCACATCATGCGCCCTCCTTTCAGGGATGGCATTCCCTACGGGTTCGTTCTGTTTCCTAATGGACGTATCGCTGTTGGGGAAAGTTCCCCCATCGAACGATATGATTCATTTTGACATGTTTCAAGAGGGATTTCAACTTTTATTTTTGATAAGGGAAGACATTACCGGAAGCAATCGCCTCACAAGGAACGCATCCACTCAACTATTTAGCGCCTGAAATGTATTCACGTTTTGGGCTTAATCCCTTTGGCACGATTGGACAATTCATCACAAGCCAGTGGTAGAATTGCCAATTGCCAAACGGAAGAGAGAGAAAAGCACTCCCAAAAAGCTCAAATAAACGCAAAGGTTGCGCCGTTTGGAATACACTGGAGCGGCAGTCATGATCAAATTAAGTTACAGTACCTTCGGATTAACCAACCTGAGCTATCTGGATTCGATCACCGAGGTGGATAAGGCAGGGTATCCGGGGATCGAGTTATCGTTTCACCGGGATCAATTTAATCCCTTTGATATCACAGATGAAAAGATAGCAGCCATCAAGAAGCGTTTTGAGACTGTGCAGGTAAAACCCGCCTGCGTTTCAACCGCCTCGCATTTTTTTACACCCCAACGCCCCCATGAACCCTCCCTAATGACTCCCGACCTGGCAGGCAGGAAACGCCGCATTGATCTTGTCCGGCGCGGAATTGACTTTGCCCGCAAGATGGACGTATCCCTGGTCACCTTTGGCAGCGGTTTCATTCGCGACGAACATGTTGCAAACCCGTCAGTCAACCCGCGCGAACTCCTGATAGACAGCATCCAGCAATGCCTGCGCTCTGTTCATGATGATGAAGACATTACCTTGTTGATCGAGCCTGAGCCGGGAATGTACATCGAAACTCTACAGCAAGGTATGGATCTGGTAAAAGAGATCAATTCGCCTAAATTCCAGCTTCATCTGGACCTGTGCCACAATTTCTGCTCTGAACAGGACTATCTCGGCGCGCTTGCCAAAGCCGCGCCTTATGCAAAATTCCTGCATGTTTCCGATGCACAAGAGGGGTATAACCTCAAACTTGTCAAAATGACCGACGACCTGAAACTCGACATGGATTTTGCGCACTACCTGATCTACTTCCCCGATTCCGCAGAATACCTGTTGGTGGATCGCGATCACCCGATCTATTTTTACGATGGCGAAAAACCGGACAGCAGGAAATTGAAACGCATCGAATCGATCCTGGCTTCTGTCAATATCTCCCAGTCACCCGCCTTCGTAGACTATAACAGTCTATTCGCAGGCACATCCCAATTCGAGAGCGAGATCTTCGTTTATTTAATATCCGTTCCCGGATTAACATACGATGTGCTTGAACGTGCGCGCCCCATTATTATTTACCTGCGCAGCACAAAAGACGCGAACGGCAAATTGTTGATGAACAAAATGGTGGCGAACACCCTGACGGGCATTGTCCACTTTCATGAAATTCCCGGCGAAGGAACAATGGATTTTGCCGCAAGCCTCAAGGCATTGAATGACAATGGATTTTCAGGGTACGCATCCGTTGAACTGTATCACCACGTACAATCCTGGCAAAAAGCCCTGAACGACAGCTACAGGCATTTGTCACAATTCGTATAATAAGCACTTGTTCAGACAGAGGAGTAAGTAAAAATGATAAACGTTGAACAACTCGGTTGGGAACCCGCCACGGTCGGGGAGCTTGACCATCGTTTATTGAAGGCGCCGCATGTCAAACTGCGCTCATTCACAACCGGACCGGCAGGCGATGTGGTTTACGCAGTCGACCTGCGGATCAATGAACCAAATGTTACATTCCTTTCTTCCACCGAAATGCACTCGTACGAGCATTTTCTACTGGCTGGCTTTCAAAAATACCTGCCGCAAAATTTTATCTCCATTGGCTTAATGGGCTGTCAGACCGGTTTTTATTTGACCCTCTTCAACGAAGGCAATGCCGGGAAGATCTGCTCAGTATACGAGAATATTCTGAATGATATTTTAAGCGCCAGTGAAGTGCCGTACGTCAACATCATGCAATGCGGCAATTATAAGAATCACAGCCTTGAACTCGCACAACAGCTTGCCAGGAGGGTGTTGGATGCCAAATCCAACTGGCGCAAAGTAGTATGACAGATAGAACGCAAACATGGCGTGTGACCCATCAACACACGATCGAGTACGAGGTTGTCAATTCACCCAACCTGTTTCATCCGCAAAACCTATCCCTGCTTTCTGCAGGAAAAACACAAAACGCCCGCAGATTTGTGGTGGTGGATACCACCGTCTACAAAAATCATGCGTCACAGATCAGAAGTTACTTTGAGTCCCATCAAATCGAGGCGCAGATATATCCGTTCCCCGGTGGGGAAGAAAATAAGACCCCGGAGAACTTTATCTCCATCGTACGTGCGCTGGACGCCTTCCCGATCCACCGCAGGGATGAGCCGATCATCGCCATTGGCGGCGGGGTACTAACCGATATAGTCGGCTTTGTCGCCAGCACATACCGGCGCGGCATCCCGCACATCAAGGTTCCCACCACACTCATGGGGTATGTTGATGCGTCCATTGGCATAAAGACCGGCTTGAACTTTGACGGTCATAAAAACCGGCTTGGCGCGTTCACGCCGCCGCAAAAGGTTCTGCTCGACCGCTCGCTTCTTAAAACCCTTCCAAGGCGGCACATCCTTAATGGCGTTTGTGAGATCATCAAACTGGCAGTAATAAAAGATATCGAGTTATTCCAAATGCTGGAATGCCATGGCTCACAAAGCGTGGATTCTAATTTTCAGGATGAACAAGGCGGCATCATTCTGGACCGGGCAATTTCAGGTATGTTGGAGGAATTGCAGCCGAATCTCTTCGAAGAAGAACTGGCTCGCAAAGTGGACTTTGGTCATACCTTCAGCTACGGGCTGGAGACCCGCCATGAAGCGCATCTCTTCCATGGCGAAGCTGTGTTGCTTGATATAGTGCTCTCCATGCTGATCGCCAGGTCGCGCGGCATGCTCTCCGAGGCAGAGACCGGGAGATTTTTCAATTTGATCGCCGCATTGGGCATTTCCCTTAACACTGCGATCCTGGATACCGAACTGTTGTGGGAGTCGCTTGAAGAACGAACCTACCACCGCAACCGCCTGCAGCGCGTCCCCATGCCAAACGGATTGGGTGAATGTATATTCCTGAACGATATTTGCAGAGACGAGATCGAATCTGCCGTAAAAAACCTAGAAGATTGGATTGCCATAAAACATGACCACATTTGAAAATGCCGATAACAAAGAGATCGATAAATTCGACCGTGTCTCCCAGATCTGGTGGGATCCCAAAGGAGAAATGGGCACTCTCCATACTATTAATCCACTGCGCACGAACTTTATTACAGAAAAGCTTTCTGTGAGCCAGCCCAAGATCCTGGATGTAGGCTGCGGCGGCGGAATCTTGTCCGAAGCGCTCGCCAAGGCAGGCGCCCAGGTGACAGGCACCGATCTTTCCGAAGCTTCTTTGCAAGCAGCAAGGCATCATGCAAAACAAGGCGGTCTCGAAATTGAGTATTTATACGAACGCGTGGAAGATCTCGCTGAAAAACGCGCAGGTACCTACGATGCCGTGACCTGCATGGAAATGCTTGAGCACGTCCCCGAACCGAACAAGATCATTGCCGCCTGTGTCAAGGCATTGAAGCCCGGTGGGCACATCTTTTTTTCCACCATCAACCGCACGCCCAAAGCTTTCCTCTTCGCCATCGTCGGCGGGGAATATATTCTGCGGCTTTTACCGCGCGGCACCCACTCGTACAGCAAATTGATCCGCCCAAGCGAGTTAAAGGACTGGTCAGCACAGAATGGGCTCACCTATGCACGCATCGCAAGCCTGATGTACAACCCATTCAACGGCACGTTCAAGGTTGCCATGGGTAAAGAAGATGTGAACTACATGATGCACTTCACGAAAAGCAAATAATCCGACGCAAAGGATAATTAATGAAGAAATTTTTCGCACTTTCGAGAACCACTCACGGCGTACTGGATCTCGCCGGTCCCGGATTCATCGCCTTGCTTTGGCTGGGAAAATTCCCGGAAATTGGAACCATCCTACTTTCGATCTTCACCGCTTTTGCCGCCTATACCGCCATCTATGCATTGAACGACCTGATAGGCATTGCAGTAGACAAAGAAAAATTCAGCGGCGGGATCAACGCCGGGTATTCCGTTGAAGCTTCAGACCTGCGCTACCCCCTTGCACAAAATGCGCTCAGCTATCGCAGCGGCTGGCTATGGTTCATTGGCTGGTTCACAATAGCCCTGATCGGTTCTTATTTTTTCAATCCCGCCATAGACATCATCCTGATCGCAGCCGCAATTCTGGAGATCATCTATGTCATGCTTCTAAAAGTCACTTACCTGCGTACTTTCGTGAGCGGGTTTGTCAAATCCAGCGGACCCATTGCTGCGATCTTCGTTGTAGATCCTTCCCCTGCCCCCACACTCGTGCTGCTGGTTCTGGCATGGGTCTTTTTCTGGGAGATCGGCGGGCAGAACATCCCGGCTGATTGGAATGACACTGTTGAAGACAAGCGCGTCAACGCCAAGACCATCCCGATCCACTTTGGCACAAAACGAGCGGGACAGATCGTTGTTGTTACGTTGTCCGTTACATCCGTCTTGAGCCTTCTCCTGCCGATGGCGTCACCGCTAAATCTAGGCTGGGCATATCTGCTCGCAAGCGCCGCCTCTGCCGGCTATCTGCTCCTGCGCCCCGGGCTTCAACTTGCCAATGGACAGGAAGGGCGCCAAGCCGCCGCATTGTTCGACAATGCCAGTTTCTACCCAATGGCACAATTGCTGATCATCACCATCTTCGTTCTCTTCAGTTGATACATTGAAAAAAAGCGCCCCCTGGTATCACACAACCAGCATCTATCATATTTATCCGCGTTCCTACAAAGACAGCAACGGTGACGGGATAGGCGACATTCAAGGCATCATCCAAAAACTGGATTACATCCGTGATCTTGGTTTTGAATCGATCTGGAGTTCGCCTTTCTTCGCCTCGCCTCAAGCGGATTTTGGGTACGACGTTGCCGATTTCACCAGCATCTCACCTGAATTTGGCAGCATGGATGACGCCCTGCAATTGATAGATGAAGTTCACAAGCGTGGGATGCGCATGATCTTTGACCTGATCTTGAACCACACTTCCGACCAGCATGCGTGGTTCAAAGAATCCAGATCGTCAAGAGATAACTCCAGAGCAAACTGGTACATCTGGCGCGATAAACCGAATAATTGGAACAGTATGACCGGCGGCAACGGCTGGCATTTTGCAAAAGAACGCGGTCAATATTACTGGTCAAGTTTCCTGCCCTTTCAACCAGACCTGAACTGGCGCAACCCGGATGTAAAAAAAGCCATGTTCGATATCATCCGCTTTTGGCTTGGCAAAGGCGTGGACGGGTTTCGGTTGGATATTTTCAACACGATTTATAAAGATGCCGAATTTCGAAACAATCCATTCACCTTCAAACTTGCACCCACACCAGATGATCCCTCGGGATATTTCCAGAAGGCGAAATTCTCACAAGACCAGCCGGAAAGTTTCGAGCTTGCCAAAGAATTAAGACAGGTCTGTGAAGAATTCGGCGATACGCTGACGGTCGGTGAGATCACGGCAAAACGGAATATTGTCCGTAAATTTGCCGGGGAAGAAAAAAATGACGGTCTGACGCTCGCCTTCGATTTCGAAATGCTCGAATTCAAATTCACAGCCGGATATTTCCGCAGATTGATCAGCGACATCGAAACCCATTTCCCGCCGCCTTTCATGCCGGTTTATGTATTCAGTAATCTCGACAAACGTCGCAGCATCCACCGGCTTGGGAATGACATGCGCAAGGCAAAACTACTGCACATGCTGCAGCTAACCGTGCGTGGCGTACCCTGCATGTATTACGGCGAAGAGATCGGCATGACCAACCTGCATCTGCCGTTCAAGACCGCCCTGGACCCCATCCCTCACAAATACACATTCGCACCGCGCTTCGTCTTTGACCTTCTCAATGTGACCGTCAACCGCGACGAAGTCCGCACCCCAATGCAATGGGACTCCACCAAACACGCAGGCTTTTCTTCTGCAGAACAGACCTGGCTGCCAGTCCACCCGGAATATGGCAATATTAATGTTGCCAGTGAAAATTTAGACAGCGCCTCACTTCTAAACACCATCCGATCATTGATGCGTCTACGCAGAGAAAACCCGGCGCTGCAGACAGGGACACTCGAATTTCTGGAGGGTCTCCCTGACGAGGTATTTGGATACACGCGCAAGACCGAGACCGAAACATTGCTTGTGCTTTTGAACTTTGGCGAGACCGCCAAAGAGGTCAGACTTAAATTTTCAGAAACAGCGTACAAGCTTTCGGTCGGGGACGAAGCTCAGGGAGAATCCGCCCGCCTGAATGGATTCGGGGGCTTGATCCTCGTCGGCTAGCCTGCATCCAAAGAGCGCACTAGGTATAATTTCACCATGTCCAGATCTAAAACCTTTATTTTGTCATTTGTCACCATCGGCTTTCTGTTTATAACTGCCGCAGTAGTTTTCAACTTCGATGTCGTCATCCGATTGAACAATGCCTATAAAGCAGGAACATTGAGCGAACAAAAAATTCGCTACGAGATCGCCGCTTACAACCTTAATAGTTGGAAGCGGATAACGCCCATCAAAAAACAAGTTTCCCCTGCAGATGGAATGGTACAGGTCTATGTACCTGAGGGCGAGTTTGAAATGGGCAAACCAGGCACTCCAGACGGCAACTCACCCGAACACATGGTTTATCTCAACGCGTTCTGGATCGACCGGGTGGAAGTTTCCAATGGCATGTATTCCAAATGTGTAGCAGCTGGCACCTGCGACCTGCCGATCACGAGTGAAAATCCATATTATGGTCAGTGGGTGTACCGCGACCTGCCAGTCGTGTATGTGAGTTGGTATGCAGCGACAACCTATTGTGAATGGGCTGGGCGCAGGTTGCCTACCGAGGCAGAATGGGAAAAAGCAGCACGTGGTACTGATACACGCAGCTACCCATGGGGCAACCAACTTCCCAACCCGAGGTTGGCAAATTTCACTGGGTCATTGGTCGGAGAGCCTGTTTCGGTATATCGCTACCCCAGCGGCGCAAGCCCATACGGCGCGCTCAATATGGCAGGCAATGTGCGCGAATGGATTGCAGATTGGTTCAGCCTGACCTACTATGTGGAAACTCCCTACGAAAACCCCACTGGACCTGAAAATGGCATTGAACGTTCAATGCGCAGCGGCGCCTATGATGCGGATGCAAATGAGATATATGCCGTCTCACGCTACAAGCATGAACCACAGTCAGCAGGACTTAGCCGCGGGTTCCGCTGCGCTGAATCGGCAAAATAAAAAATGGCGGACGTAACGTCCGCCATTTTTGTTACTTCACTTTTTCTTCGACGACTTTCGGCAGTTTCGCCAGTGCTTCTTTGACATCTCCATTGAGGCTGCCCTGCGCCAGATTAGGACGCCCGCCTCCCTTTCCGCCGATGCCTGTGATCAAGTCCCCAGCCTTGACTCCCCGTTTGACCACGTCTTCGGTCACGGTGGCAATGACGGTGGCGCCGGTGACGAGAACCGCAACGCCATTCTTCGGATACTTCTCGCGGAATTTATCTGCGAGCGAACGCAAGGTATCTGCATCCGCATTGGGGATTTCCACTGCAAGTACATTCACATCTTTCACAACTTGAACCGCTGAAAGCTGCGTGCTAAACGCTGACATCGCCGCTTGCGTGCGCAGATTGGCAAGCTCCTTCTTGAGTTCAGAAACTTCATCCTGCAAGGCATCCACTTTGGCAGGGACTTCATCCAACGAGGTCTTGAGAGTGCCCGCGGTTTGCTTCAAGGTCTTGAAACGTTTCTGGATGAGTTCATACGCGCCGCGCCCGGTGACGGCTTCGATACGACGCACACCTGCCGCCGCCGAACCTTCACTAAGGATAAGGAACGCGCCTACATCAGAGGTGCGGTCGAGATGGGTACCGCCGCAGAGTTCATAGGAATACTTCTCCCCGACAGTAGAACTGTCGGATTCCATAATCGAGATCGTGCGAACGACCTCGCCGTATTTTTCGCCGAAGAGCGCCATTGCGCCTTCCTTCTTGGCTTCATCCAAAGACTTGGTCACTTTGACAACGGGCATATCGGCTGCCACGGCTTCGTTGACCATCTTCTCAACGCGTTCGATCTGCTCGGGCGTCATGCCTTCGGGATGATTGAAATCGAAGCGCAAGTGCGTCGGAGAGACGAGTGAGCCCGCCTGTTTGGCTTGGTCGCTGAGAACTTCATGGAGCGCCTTGTGCAGCAAGTGAGTCGCTGTGTGATTGCGCATGATGTCGTGACGGCGGGACGCATCCACTTCGGCGGTGGCTTTGTCACCCACTTTGGGATGACCGGAGATAACTTCGCCGATGTGAACGATGACGCCTGCCGAAGCGCGGCGCATGCCGTTGATTTCAATTTCCCAGTCCGCGCCACGGATGAAACCAGTATCGTTGACCTGACCACCTGCTTCAATATAGAAGCCAGTCTTAGGCAAAATAACTTCGACCTGGTCATCGAGAGAGGCGGAGTCTACGGACTGTCCGTTCACGACGAGGGCGAGGACTTCAAGATCGGAATAGCGGGCAACGTCCAAGCCGTTATACGGATCATATTCGACGCCATCTTTGCCGAGTTTCTTTTTCGATTGCAAGTCTTTGAGAATGCCTGCAAAGTATTCGGCATCTTCGCCGCCGAGTTTGCCCATGGCTTTGCCGCCGCCGGAGGCTTTGGCGTGTTCTTCTTTCGCGGCAGTGAAACCGGCTTCGTCTACGTCGAGTCCTTGTTCGCGGGCGATGTCGCGGGAAATTTCAAAGGGCAAACCGTACGTGGCATACAGGTCAAATGCTTTGTGACCATCGAGCACGGATTTATTGGCGGCGCGAATCTCAGAGAATAGATTCTCTAAATGAGCTGTACCCGCCTCAACCGTACGTGCGAAGCGGACTTCTTCGCGAGTCAAATTATCTAAAATGGCAGGTTGAGCCTTGACGAGTTCGGGGTAAAAATCGCCGTATTCATTAATCACAGCTTGCGCCACTTTAGCAAGGAAGGGTTCATTGAGACCGATCTTGGAACCAAAACGCGCGGCGCGGCGGATGATCATGCGCGCCACATAGTTGCGACCTGCGTTACCGGGCACAACTCCATCGGCAATGAGGAATGCACCCGAACGGACGTGATCACAGATCACGCGATAGGGTGTGAAGTTCTCAAGCATTTCTTTTTCGGTGTGACCCGTGAGGCTGCGCAATACTTCAAGCGAGCCAGCAAAGAGGTCGGTCTTGTAATTTGAGTCGACGCCTTGCAAGACGGAGACGATGCGCTCAAAGCCCATGCCGGTGTCGACATGCTTAGCGGGCAAGGGTTCAAGGCGACCATCTTCGAAGAGGTTGTATTGAATAAAAACGTTGTTCCACAATTCGAGGTAACGCGTGCATTCACCGTTAACGCCGCAGACGTGATCTGTACCGCGCAGATTGTCGCGTTCTTCGCCGAGGTCAATGTGAATCTCGGAGCATGGGCCACAGGGACCGAACTCAGCCATCTGCCAGAAGTTTTCTTTGCGCCCGAAGAAGAGGACGTGCTCAGGGTCGAAGCCGGGTTGTTCTTTCCAGATGTTCGCCGCTTCATCATCCTGTGGGACGTTGCCTTTGTCGTCTTTGAAGCAGGTGGCGTAGAGTTTGTCTTTGGGCAGCCCCCACACTTCGGTAAGAAGTTGCCACGACCAAGCGATGGCATCCTTCTTATAGTAGTCGCCGAATGACCAGTTGCCGAGCATTTCAAAGAAAGTGTGATGCGTATCATCGCGACCAACATCTTCGAGGTCATTGTGCTTGCCCGCCACACGCATACACTTCTGCGAATCGACGGCGCGCTTGTAAGGACGGGTATCAGTACCCACGAAGACGTCTTTGAATTGCACCATGCCCGAGTTGGTGAAGAGCAGGGTTCCATCCCCACCCGGCACGAGCGGCATGGACGGCACAGCCGTATGCCCGTGTTCGACGAAAAAGTCTATGAAGTCCTGGCGGATCTGGTTGCCGGTTAGTTTTTTGCTCATGAGTACTCCGAAATTTGTAGAATAGCGTGCGAATTATACCAAGTGATTACTCATGTCATTCTGAGCGTAGCGAAGAATCTCTGCGATTGTCCTAGCGACCCTTCGCTATCGCTCAGGGTGACACGTTCTTTACAACAAAAAAGTCCCGAACCTGTTGGTTTCGGGACTTTGGATTTCATTCCATTCGTCTCAAGCCGTGGCAGGTTCACAGGTCGCGCATGTAGCGGCGGCGGTAGCTTGAGCAGCTGCGAACGGGTTGAAGATGGTGTTCATACTGGGCGCGATTATACAGGGCATATGGAGATTTGGGGAGGGAGAACTTTGAAAAATTTGGAGAATAACCTCTTGAATCTTTTGGTCAAATGATCTATTGTGATAGGGAAAAGGAATCAACATGAATACTACTAATCAGCCTACTTTATGGAGTCTCATCCTCAAATCCAGTGTGGCACATACATTGACATACTTCCTGATGGGCATTCTCGCCTATAACTTCCTTAACTATGAGAACAGCTTCGCCTCGGGTGCATTGGAAAATTACATGCGTCCCACGGATAGTCCCTGGGTGGCAGCGGGACCCGGTCTACAGTGGATTCGCGGCATCATTTTTGCGCTGGCGTTCTATCCATTGCGAGATACATTCTTCAGCAAGAAGAATGGTTGGCTCATCCTTGGTTGGGTGCTTACCGCATTGGGAATCCTCTCCACGTTTGGCGCGGCACCTGCATCCATTGAAGGCATGATCTACACCAATTACCCCACCAACATCTTCAGCTATATGGAGGTCGTTCCGCAAGCGTTTCTATTTGCAGGTTTGCTGTATTACTGGATTAACCATCCTGAAAAGAAATGGTTGAACTGGATGCTGGGAATTTTGTTTGTCTTGGTTGTGCTTATGTCTATAATGGGAATACTGGCAGCAACTGGAGCATTAACAGTACCAGAGTAAGGAATGCCTTCTTAACATCCTCTCATAGATGTCCATGTGAAAATGCTATACTCACATGGACATCTATTTTTGGAGAGAGAATGAAAACAAATAATTCACCCATCATGCTCGTAATTGCAACCCTTGTTTTAGCAATGCTGGCTTGCAACCTCGGAGCAAGCGCACCTACAGGCGACGGCAGTAAACCCACAAACGGTTCCACCACCGAAGCACCAAACGCCGAGTCAACAGAATCGGCTCTTACTTCACCAAATGCATGTGACAATCCATACATGCCGATCATCATCGGCGCGACTTGGAATTACAACCTCACAGGTCCTGTGCCTGATACCTATATTCACAGTATCCTTTCAGTGGAAGCGGACGGCTTCACCGAACAGGATGTCTTTGGCACAGGCGTGACGCGCCAAGGTAAATGGAGCTGCGAGAACGGCAACCTAATCGCGCTTAACCCATCAGGCGGAGGCTCTGCCAATGTAAGCGCCGACGGCACCTCTATAGATTTCCAAACCACTGCTCTCGAAGGTGTAACAATGCCCGCCTCCATCAATCCCGGCGACAACTGGACTCAATCCCTGACCTTGGAAGGCACTCAGACGATCAACGGCGAAGCCTTCCCTGCCAGTAACCAGACCACCCAAAACTGCACAGCCGCCGGAGTTGAATCCGTCAGTGTGCCTGCCGGGACATTCGACGCCATGCGCGTGGATTGCCAGGTAACCATGAACATTACTCTCGACATGTCTGGGAGTCCACTTGCCACCACCATCACATTGACCAATACGAACTGGTATGCAGTCAAAGTTGGATTGGTTAAAACCGTATCCACTGGCAGCGGGTTGGATAGCACCATTGAATTGACATCGTACTTAATTCCTTAAACCTTACCCCTCTGTCCTTCGGACACCTCCTCCAAATGCGACGGTAGCTTGTCCTTTGGGGGGGGGGGCGCAACGGAATGATATACTACGCCTATATGAGCCTCCCATCCCTTCACATCGACATCAATCAACCTGGTTTCATCAAAGACCCGTACGAAAAACTGGCTTCCCTGCGCAAGGAAATGCCGGTCTATCATGACCCGGTCTGGGATAAGGTCTTCTTTACCCGTCACAGTGACATTGCTGCCCTGCTCAAAGACAAACGCCTCGGGCGCACGATGCTGCATCGCTACTCACGTGACGAGATCGGCTGGCCCCCGCCTGACCCGCGCGAAGCTCCCTTCCGCCGCTATCAAGATAATGTCTTTATGGATATGGAAGCGGACGCTCACAGCCGCATCCGCTCGCTGGTGACGAAGGTCTTCACGCCCAAGCGCGTGGAAAGCATGCGCGCCACCCTCGAACGCACTACGCACAAACTCATCGATTCTGTCGAAGCCAGCGGCAAAGCGGACTTTGTCCACGATATTGCCGAGCCGTTGCCGGTCATCATGATCGCAAGTCTGCTCGGCATTCCTGATGAGCAGATTCAATATTTACGTCCGTGGTCAAATGCCATCGTCAAGATGTATGAGCTGGGCTACACCGATCAACAAGTAGAAGAAGCCAATCGCGCCGCCACCGAATTCATGGAGATGATCGGCGGGCTCGCTGCGGAACGTCGTGTCAAGCCGCAAGACGATCTCATTACTGAACTCGTGCAAGTGGAAGAAAAAGGCGACAAGCTTACCGAAGATGAACTGCGTGCTACGGCTATCTTCCTGCTCAATGCAGGGCATGAAGCCACGGTCAATGGCTCGTCGCTTGGGCTGCGGGCACTTTTTCAGAAACCCGACCAACTCAAGGCGTTGAAAGAAGCGGTTGCTCAAGGCAACACATCCCTGCTCAAAACGGGCATCGATGAAATGTTACGCTACGAAACTCCGCTGCCGATGTTTGAGCGCTACGTCATCGAAGATATGGATTTCAACGGCGTTCAACTTAAGCGCGGAACGGAAGTGGCATTGATGTACATCTCGGGCAATCGCGATGAAACCCGCTTCACCCAACCGAATGAGTTGATCCTGTCTCGTGAAGATAACCCTTTGCTGACGTTTGGTCTCGGCACCCATTACTGTCTCGGCGCACCGCTCGCCCGCTTGGAGTTGCAGGTGCTGTTTAGCGTGTTGTTCACACGCTGCCCGAACGTCCGCCCGGCGGGAGAAGCAGAATTTTCTTCCGGGTTTGTCATTCGCGGGTTAGAAAAATTGCCCATCGAATTTTAAGTGAATCAAAAATTTATAACTCAGTATCAAAAAAGCAGCCATTTGGAGCTGCTTTTTTGTTGCAAACATATTCTCACAAAATTTTCAGCTAGCTGGGGAAAGATATTCTTCTGATCTTCAATCCATATCTAGCAGACACCACATCACAAAAGGAAGTAATTCATGAGTAAAACAATTTTGATCACAGGCTCGTCCACGGGCATTGGCAAGGCAGGCGCATTGGAATTAGGGCGCCGCGGTTGGAAAGTATTTGTCCATGCCCGTTCAACGGAGCGCGGAATACCTGTTCTGGATGAATTGAAGCAAAATGCACCCAATGCCGATTTTTCGCTTGTCACTGGCGATGTCTCTTCAATAGAGCAGGTCAAGTCTCTTGCTAAACAGGTCAAAGAACAAACCAATACTTTGGACGTCCTCTGGAATAACGCAGGGTTGACGCTGAACGAACGCCAAGTCAGTGTGGATGGATGGGAAATGACGATGGCGATCAACCATCTCGCCCCGTTCGTGTTGACCCGCGAACTGCTCCCGCTTATTGAGCCGGTTCAAGGACGCGTCATTACCACCAGTTCAGGAGCTTATGCATTTGGAAGCTTCAACTGGGATGACTGGATGAACGAGAAAAGCACATACAACTCATTCAAAGCCTACAGCAACAGCAAACTCGCCAATATCCTCTTCACACGCGAGCTGGCACGTCGTGTTAACGCCCAAGCTGTTACAGTGCATTGTTTTCACCCAGGATTAGTCAGCACCGATTTTGGCAAACCGCGTGAAGAAGAAAAGCAGAAGAGTTACATTCCGGGTCCATTAGTCCGATCCCTGTTCATGATTGACGCGAAAGCAGGTGCGGACACAGGTGTATTTCTGGCAGAAGATCCATCCGCGAGAAACATCAACGGAAATTTCTGGTTCAAGCGCAAGGTTCGCAAAACAAATCGCTTCGTAAATGATGTTAATGCCGCCAAACTTTGGGAACTCAGCGAAAAAGCAACCAGCTAACTATGAAATCATCCCTGCTTTTACGGCAGGGATGATTTCATAGTTAAGTTATACTCGCGCCCATGTCTTCACAAAAACCCACTCTCGACCCCATGATCTCCTCGCCCGACAGCAATGAGTATTTCAACTCCATCAGCCACCTGATCGGCGCGATCCTTTCGATCTCTGCTTTGGCAGTGCTGGTCTCACTTGCAGCCATCGCTGACAAACCTGCTCACGTAGTAGGTTTCACCATTTACGGCGTCAGTCTTTTTCTGTCGTTCCTGTTCAGCTGTTTGCTGCATTTCTTTTTGCTGTTCAACAAGTATTATCGGGTCTTCGGCATCCTTGACCATAATGCCATCTACATCCTCATTGCTGGAACCTACACACCTTTCTGCCTGACCATTTTCAGCGGCGCGACAGGCTGGGTGCTGTTTGGCATCATCTGGAGCTTGGCAGTTTTCTTCATCACACTCAAATCCATCTTCTTTGCAAAGATTCCTGTATGGCTTTCGCAGGGATCCTTCCTGCTTATGGGTTGGATCGTGGTCTTTCTCATCCAACCCGCCTACACCCAACTCGGCATGGATGCCATCATCCTCATGATCGCTGGCGGATTGAGCTACACTATCGGCGCGATCAGCTTCGCCATCGGCAAACCGAATCCTTTCCCACCCTATTTTGGCAATCATGAGATCTGGCACATCTGTGTCTTGTCTGGGAATACCTTTATGTTTCTTGTGATGCTCTTGCACGTTTTGCCGTATCCTAAAAGCTAATTTGGACAGTAAAGTTCAAAATTTTCAGTAAGGTCTATAAAATTTAAAAAGCAGGCTTCCATGGACTATCTCCGATTTCGTTCCCTCTGGGGTGTTGAAGAACCGCTGGAAAGTGTTTTACCGAAGATCAAAGCTTTGGGTTATACAGGCGTTGAGTGTCCACTGCCTGAACCGGAAAAATCAAATTCATTCAAAAGCCTGCTTTCAGAGACAAGTCTAAAATACATTCCGCTCATTTTCACCAGCGGAAATACAGTGAGCGACCATATCCAAACCTTCCAATCACAGATCGACTTGGCGTTGTCCTTCGACCCGTATCTCATCAACTCGCACAGCGGACGTGACGCGTGGACGCCAGCAGAACGCAACCGCTTCTTCACTCAAGCACAGAAGGTCGAACAGGCGACCAAAGCCCGGGTGTCGCACGAAACGCATCGCGGACGGATTCTATTCAACCCATGGGTCACGCAAGAAGTTTTGGGCGAATTCCCCGATCTCAACCTCTGCTGCGACTTCAGCCATTGGGTTTGCGTCAGCGAGCGGCTGTTGCTCGACGGTGAAGAGGAATACATCAAAATCGCTGCGGAGCATTGTCTGCATATCCATGCACGTGTTGGGTACGAAGAAGGGCCGCAAGTTCCCGATCCGCGTGCGCCGGAGTATCAAACCCACTTGGATGCACATGAACGTTGGTGGCAAATGGTCTGGGAGGCACAATCTCACCGTGGGTTCACAGCCACAACCCTCACCGCCGAATATGGACCGCCTCATTACCTGCACACCCTTCCACATACAAATCAACCTGTAGCTGATCTATGGGAAGTTTGCGAATGGCAAGCCCAACACACGACAGAACATTATGCAAACTGGAAAACAAAGCTAGTAAAATAGTCAAAACCAAATCAAAAGGATCCGTTCACATGAAAATCGGCATCATCGGCGCATTAGACGAAGAACTTATCCCCATCCGCGCACTCTCGAGTCACCTCGAAAAGATCGAACGCGGTCAGCGCACCTACTGGCACGGCGATATGCACGGACATCAGGTCTATCTCACCCGCTGCGACCCGGGCAAGGTCAACGCGGTCATCGCCACTCAGCAACTACTCGATTTCTTTGAACCGGATGTGCTCTTCAACATGGGCAGTTCCGGCGCACTCGCCCCAAACCTCGAAGTCGGTGACCTCGTCGTTGCCACTGACGCCATTCAACATGACTTCGACCTGATCGGTTGGGGTATGAAGCCCGGCGAAATTCTTTTCGATGTCGTCACCAAACCAGAAACAGGGCAACTCGGCTTCACATCGCGCCACGCCTTCATCACCGATCCCAAACTCACTGACCTGGCATTTGAAACCGCCCGTTCACTAACCCTCGACGAGATCAATGGGCACAAACCTGCGGTCTACAAAGGGCGCGTCGTCAGCGGAGACCAGTTCATCAGCAGTGTTGAAAAAGCCGGTCAACTCCTCACCACCCACAACGCTCTCGCCGTGGACATGGAAGCCGCCGCCATCGCTCACACCTGTGAGATCAACAAAGTACCTTTCCTGTGCGTCCGCGCCATGTCCGACAAAGCGGATCACTCCGCCAATGTCAGCTTCACTGATTTCCTCGTCGCCGCCACCGATAACTACGGCAAGGTCTTCGATAAAATCATTCAACAACTTGGAAAATAGAAATAAGGTGACAGTCACTTCTTTTACAACAAAATAAGTTAAAAATCATTCAAAGTGACTGTCACCTTCTAAATCATGCAACTCTTCTTCTTCGGCTTCACTCTCTGGCTGGGCGCATATCTCATTGCACGCGCATCTCAAAACCGCAGCGTACAATTCACAGGTTGGGGTTTACTTGCATACGCTCTCGCCCTTGGCATCTACATTCTCACCGCGCAATTCTTTTTCATCCTTCTGCTCATCCCCGCCCTGTTATGGATCGGCGCCGCCCTGCACCTGCTCCCCGAAGAAGACCCTCGCCGAAATATCTATATTCGCACCTGGGCAGTGACCGCCATTCCGTTGGCAATCCTCACACAGGTCAATGCCTGGTTCTCTGCCATCGTCGTTTTATGCTTGCTCATTTCGGCAGGCATGGTCACACGGCTCGCATTTCGTTCCCAATATAAAAACACCTACACATTACTCGCCGTCATCGCACTCTTTGTCGCGCTCAGTTCAGGCTTGCTGATCCTCCCGCTCAATTGGATTCCGCTCAACTGGGGTTTCAATTTGCTCGGCTTCGATCTTATTATCCTCGGCATCCTTATCACCACACTAGACGCTTTCGCTGAAGGCGAGGCGATCCGTGCTCATCTCGTCCGCTCGTTGATCTCCAATCTCTACTACGCGGGTGCGCTTCTGCTCATTGGCAGTCTCTTCAACTCCCCTGCGTCGCTCTTGCTTGCCTTGCTAACCTTTGGCATCCTCACTCAAACATTTTCCAATTCCATTCAAAAGGGATTGGACTCACTCACCTTGCCTGCTCGCTTGAACGATCAACGCGCTGCCTTGCGCCAAACAGCGGATGCGCTTCCGCTTCTTTCCCCGCTCGAACCGGACTCTGCCAACGAGGAGCAGTTCACCCGTCTGACGCGACGCGCACTCTCCCATCTCGGTGACCTGCCCAAATTGGCGACCAGCCCGCTCGTAAATCTTCCCGCCGTGCAAGGGACAAATCCGCTCGACCGTGCGCACTCGCTCAAGTCTCTGCTCATTCAAAGCATTCAAAAATTAAAACCGCAAACCGGTGAAGCCTTTGGCACCAGTGACGCCTGGCGTTACTACAATGCGGTTTATTTCCCTTACGTGCTTGGTCTCAAACCCTACACCCGCCGAACAGACCTCGCCTCGCTCGACGAATCCGCCCGCGCTACGCTCGAGTGGTTCCAAACTTCCGTCCCCGAGCGGACGCTGCACAACTGGCAAAATACCGCCGCACGATTGATCGCAGAAGACATTCGCAAATAAACTGGCAGTACATGGCAGTCTTTTTCGTGGACATGGCAGTCCGCGAACTCCTAAAATGGGGCAAAAAAGGAGAAACTCAAAATGAACAAAACAACCAACCTCAACTTCTGGTGGCGCTGGCTCGTCGCCGCCGACATCATCGTGATCGTTTTCGGTACCGCACAATCGCTGCTCCCAAATTTAGTGCGTCAGGGCTTTAGCTTGATGGTCTTCGGCTCAGCGACTTACATGGAATCTTTTCCGCCAGATGCCATCCGATATATCACCCTTGCACATGCCATCATGGGCGCAGTCATGATCGGCTGGGGCATCTCAATGATGTACACCCTCTTCACCCAATTCCGCAGCGGCGAATGGACAGGCTGGGTCAGCATTGCCATTGCCATGACCCTTTGGTTCATTCCAGATACCATTATGTCTATTGCCACCGGCTTCTGGCAGAATGCCGTGCTTAATGTTGGCTTTATCCTGATGTTCGCAATTCCTTTGGCTGCCACCTACAAATCCTTTCGCGCGAAATAAATCCAGCAAAGGACGAGACATGCATAACCAGATCAACCTCAGCCGCTTGCTCGTTTCCAACGGAACCTTCTGCTTCACCAGTGGCATCATCTTCACCCTCGCTGCCAATCCGCTGGCTGGTTTCCTAAACACTCTCCCCAGCGTAATACACATCCTCAGAATGGTGTTGATCCTCTACGGCGCCTTCGTCACATACATGGCAACCCGCCCGACCATCACCGGCGGATTTACCCTCTTCACCGTCATTGCAGACTCCGCATGGGTTTTGCTAAGCATCCTTTTTCTCGTGTTGCCCACCTTCGATTTCACCCCAGAAGCAAAATGGGCAATCGGTATCACCGCGATTTGTGTAGATACCTTCGCAACCCTGCAATTTCTTGAATGGCGCAAGATAGAATAGCAATTAAACGAACAGGCAGACTTTTGAAAGTCTGCCTGTTCGCATTATACAAGTCATTGAGTCGTTAGCCAATGATCCCGCCAAATGTCAGCAGCGCAATTGGAGCAAGGATCCAACCCAACATCATGTGAATATATTTATAGTACCGCGCCCATTTTCTTTCGGGATTAGGTTCCCATTTCGCTGCGATCCCGAGGTCAATATAAGGAAGGAACAAAGCAAAAGAATACCAAACAGGGTGATATTCCACTTGCACATCATCCTGTTCCACAGGCAACATATTTTCCTTGTTGCGATATACAAATGCGCCCATCGCAACAACTAAACCGCTCCAAATAAATGCCAGTGCAGGACGCTGCCCATATCCCGAGAAGATATCTAGAAACCAGGACCAAAGCCATGCCCCAGAAAACGGTCTTAACACCTCATTACGTTCCCGGCGTTTTTGGGCAAGCTCCACCTCTGCTGCCCAATCGGGGTGCCCTTTGTCTATGAGAAACTGCGCCAGAGCTTGATAGGACTGTGGGCTATACGCAGAGTCATTAATGAACATTAGCAATCCACGCCATGTTCTATCTGTAAGACCTTGATCTCCAAGATCAATGTCAGTATATGTCATACCGCGCAAATTAAAGGCTGTCGGTTCGGTTGGTGGAGTAAATTTTTCATCCACCTTAAGAAAGCCGATCTCTGCATTCCGCAGGTCCAATTGATTTGAAATAGCAACTTGATACAAAGTAGTTGACCCGCCAACAGACAGCCCATCTGCCAATAGATCTTGCAAATTGGCATTCTCAATAACAAAATCTCCATCAATTTCTGAACCAGAAATATTTATAAAATGAAAACTAGAACTTTCATCGGTTTCAATACTTAAACTGCCAAAATGGCTATTAGAGAAATCAAATCCTGCCGGGGCAACTATGTTTGTAAAACTGGCAGCGCCATCTACATTTACAATTGCCACAGTAAAAGGTTCATCTGCATACGTATAGGATACATCGATAAATTCAAAGTCCTGGGTGACTTCCATTCCCTCAAATGTCACAGGTCCATTAAACACTGTACCTTCAAAATAAGGGTATCCAGCCAGGGTGTAGTAAAAAAGGAATTCCTCACTAAAAACAGCTCCGCTAAAATCGGCAAAACGTTCCACAGTAAGATACGGAAAACTTGCCGTTCCCTTAAACTGAGTGCCTTGAAAATTTGCATCGCGCCCAATAAACGCGTTTTCAAAAGTGACAGTATTTGCAAATACGGCATCTCGAAAGTTGGCATCACTTTCAGCATGAAAGTTTAAGAAGTCGGCATCTCCTGAAAAATGGGTAGCGTCAAAAGTGGCGGTTTGTTCCACCACCGTTTCACTAAAGCTTACACCATCCTTGAAAACAGCCCCATATGTTTCAAGTCTTTCAAATCGCGAACCATAGATATAGGCATATCCATTTATTTCTGTATAAGCAAGAGATACTACCCCATCTACAGTAGCATTCCATATTTCAACCGGGAATGATGTACCTGACATGGCTTGAGTACCTAATATTTTTGTTTCATCTAATAACAACTCGCCTTCTACATACGAGCCATACATATTCAGTCCTTCAGAAATCGTATTATCACGCAAATCAACATCACCATTCATGTCAGATCGCAAGAAGCTCAGGCTGCCTTTTATAGTATTACTCGAAATATTAACATACCCATTCACTTCAGCTGTTTCAATTCGAACCGTCCCTGCAATTGAGTTGCCCATCAAATAAACCTGACGGCTGACAGAAGAGTCGTTAAGATATATGTCATTTAGAAACGCAGAGTCATACGCTTCAAATGACTGAAGTTGAGTGCCGGAAAAGTTTACAAGCCCGGCAAACTCCACTTCACTAAACACAAGATTGGCAGGGATGATCAGATCGCGCGCCCAAAGGTCATCTATTACAACAACATTGGAAACATAGATCAAAGGCTTACTTTGAACCTCTGGATCTTTTAATGCAGCGAGCAATGCACTCCCGCTAATTCTGCGCTCGTCTTCAGAAAAATTCGTTTGTAGGTCTGCAACACCAGTGGCTCTTAACTCATTAATTAGGTATTGTTCTGCCGCTGGATTGGGTAAAATGTCCTGAGCTGAAACAGGTCTTGTTGCAAAAATTGACCCAAAAACAATACTCAAAGAGACGAAATGAAAAAGGGTTTTATACAAGGCGGTAATTTTCTGCATGGCGACTCCTATGTCAGGAAATTTTATTCTATTTAATAGATAATTTGATATGATATTTAAATCCTAACATAATTAGAAAGTCCATCTTTTTATGAAAGGGTTTAATGTTCAGGCTGATATACTATTTCCCCTATGTTTAAACACATTTCCGGCACTCTCATTCAAGGACATCAAGTTGCATCACGCCCATCGGCAGCTTACCCATACAGCTCACTGGAAAAACAAAAGCCTTTCTTCAAGGCACTAGGGTTGGATTTATCTCCATATTTCAACGGCACATTGAACATCTCCATCGCACCATTTATTTTTGAAATGACTGCGCCCGAATTTACTTTTCCGCTCGTAGAGTGGACAGACCTGCACCCACCAGAGACCTTCTCCTTTTCACGTTGCAAAGTCATCTTTAAAAGTGTTGAATATGCAGGTTGGGTGTATTATCCGCATCCAGAAACAAAAAAGACCCACTTTCAAAATCCATCTCTGGTAGAAGTGATCGCTTTTCCTATCCCGGGTCTCCAATATGGAGATGCGCTTGAGGTGAGGCTGAATTTGGACGAGATCAAGGTCCAGCCGGGTTGACGGATAGAATATTTCTTGCAAAAACCGAAATCTATCACCCAAAAGTTCTATTGAGAGAATAAAATCGGTACTCGTCGTGTACAATTATACAAATTATGCGTATTGGATTTATTTCTGACATTCACGGAAATTTTACAGCCTTACAAGCGGTCCTCTCAGATATTAAGCAGCAGAAATTAGACTTGCTGGTGTGTTTGGGCGATACGATCAGCCTAGGTCCCCAACCCAAGGAAGTGCTCAACGCACTAAGGGAATGGAATGCTGTCACCATCATGGGAAACCATGACCAGGCGATCCTCGAACCCGAAAAAGCTGCCGAGTTTGAGATCACAGAACATCTCATTCCAGACCTGTATTGGGGACGCGATCACATATCCCTGGAAGACCTGAATTTCATAAAAAGTTTCAAAGCAACCCATTCCATTCAGTTTCCAAACGGGATAGAGTTACTTGCATTCCACGGATCGCCAGAATCTACCACGCACCTCATTCAAGCCATCACCCCAACAGATATACTGGACCATTACTTTGCAGAAAGATCCGCTTCGGTTTTCATCGGAGGACACTCTCACATTCAACTACACCGGCGCCTTGGGAAAAAGCTCATATTGAACTCCGGCAGTGTCGGCAATGCATTTGAGTATGTCTTTTCTCCCGGCAACCCGCCAAAACTGCTGCCATGGGCAGAGTACACCATTGTTGAACAGGATAATGATTCTTTGCGTACAGATATGCGCCGCATTTACTTCGACACGAAAACCTTGATCGAGTCCGTCAAAGCCAGTGGGCTGCCCGGCACGGATTGGTGGCTCCAGCAATATCAAAACAAATAAACAAAAGCAGTACAACTCAATGCGGCATGATGCCGCATTGTTGATTCAAACCCACAGGAAGGTATATATTATCCATGACCATTCACGCCCTCAAGAATGCAACACTGATCGACGGAACCGGAGCAAAACCGGTGGAATTCGGAATCGTCGTTATTGAAGAAGATAAGATCGTTCACGTTGGGAAAGCAGAAAATTGGAAAAACCCGGAAGGAAAAACAGTCCATGAAATCGACCTGACGGGCAAATACATCCTGCCAGGCTTGATCGATTGTCATGTTCACATCGCTGCGGAATCTTTGCCAGACAGCACCATGGCGGGACCTTGGGGCTGGTCCACGCTCATCATGTTGAAGCACGCTCAAAACACATTATCAGCCGGAGTAACCACCATCCGGGACGTAGGCGGCAGGCACCACCTCGAATTCTCTTTGCGCAAAGCAGTGGATGCAGGTATGTTCGTTGCACCACGCATGTCCCTCGCCGGAAAATTGCTTTCCATTACCACCACTGGAACCGAATGGTACGACGGCATGTACCGTGAAGCTGACGGGGTGGATGAAGTCCGTAAAGCAGCTCGTGAACAATTAAAAGCCGGTGCAGACTTGATCAAAGTGCTGGCAACTGGCGCGGTGCTCGCCCCTGGTGAAAAACCCGGTGCAGCAACCTTTGAAATGGAAGAGATCCGTGCCGCCGTGGTGGAAGCTGCCAAGGTCGGCAAGATCGTAGCAGCCCATGCCCACGGTATCGAGGGCATCCGTAATGCGGTGGAAGCTGGCGCAAAAACCATTGAACACGGCACCTACCTAAATCAAGACCCACGCATCATGGAACGCATGGCAAGGGAAGAGATATTCCTTGTCCCCACTTTGAAGGCAGGGTTTGACGTGATCTACGGCGATAGACCAGGTATTCCGGATTGGATCATGGAAAAAAGCAAGGAAACACAGGAAGATGCGATGCATTCGATCCGCAAAGCCTATCAAATGGGAGTGCCTATTGCAATGGGTACCGATGCCGCCACACCATATAACTTCCACGGAGAGAATGCGCTGGAGTTGTACTACATGTCGCAGGCAGGCATCTCAACCATGGATTGTATCGTTGCATCCACCAGGAATGCAGCGCGTGCGTTGGGCTGGGATTCGAAACTTGGCACGCTCGAAGCAGGGAAATTGGCAGATCTGATCGTTGTAAAAAAGAATCCTCTCGATGATCTGCGTTCATTGGCAGACCGGACAAATATTGAGTATGTAATGCAAGGCGGTAAATTTGTGGCGCGGCAATTCAGCGATCCTTCAGGCATCCCCGAAGAACTGATGGCAGGCGCCTGGATCTGTTGTGGTTTTTAAATTAATTTGGAGGTTAGAAATGAAGCGAGTTTATTGGTATCTATCATTGATCTTGATTTTCACATTCGCTTGTTCCAGCCTACGCCCGGCTGACTCCGCTGGCACGGGATATCGCTACGACAATCACCCGGTACCAGGCGCCGATTCTGCCGATTTTCGTGCGCTCTCAAAATGGGGCAAAACTGATATCAGCTACTTTTTTATTAACGGTACAGAAAAAATACCCGGTGACACAGAGCAAGCCATTATCGCCCAGGCATTCGCGCTTTGGGCAGATGCAACCTCGTTGACCTTTACAGAAACCTCCTCTCGCCAGAATGCCGATATCGTCATCGGCTGGGCGGAGGGAGAACACGGCGATGGCGATCCATTCGACGGTCCTGGTGATGTTCTCGCCCATGCATCTTACCCCAACCCTTATGAAGATCGTCAGGTCTTTTTGCATTTCGATGATTCGGAGCGCTGGGTGGATAGCAACTCGCAAAATGTAGATTTACTCACGGTCGCTGCGCATGAGATCGGGCACGCACTGGGGTTGGGACACAGCGATGACCCGAATGCCTTGATGTTCCCCTCGTATAGTGAGCCGCACCGCTTCCTCAACAGGGACGATATTGCTGGTATCCAATCTCTTTATGGACTGGCAAGCACCGCCCCTTCTGCACCGGAACAGCCCAA
Organism: Candidatus Villigracilis vicinus; assembly: GCF_016702885.1. Taxonomy (NCBI): domain Bacteria; kingdom Bacillati; phylum Chloroflexota; class Anaerolineae; order Anaerolineales; family Candidatus Villigracilaceae; genus Candidatus Villigracilis; species Candidatus Villigracilis vicinus. The sequence goes on along the minus strand of NZ_JADJDD010000001.1, from coordinate 212,579 downwards.
ACCCAATGAAACCCCGCCGCAAAGCCCCAGCGCCGATTCAGACAAAGACGGTCTGGCAGATACCGATGAAACCCTCATCACCGGCACCGACCCAAACAATAAAGACACCGATAGAGACGGGCTTGGCGACGGAGTGGAAGTTGTTAACCGCATGAACCCGCTCGACGCGGATATGGATAATGACGGAGCAAAAGACGGCGACGAGGTCACCGCTGGCAGCAATCCATTCCTGCCGGATCAAGCAAATGGCATTTCACCAGACCTTGCGAAAGAAGTGGGAGATTTTCTGACGAAGGCGGTCAAACTCCAGATCGAAGCCTACCGGCAAGGCGATGCTTCCGTGGCGGCTGTCATCATGGCAGGTGAAACACTGCAGCTGCTACAGGAAGAGATCGAGTCGCTTAATGGGCAGGGATTGGTCGAGATCGCAGACATCGACTATTACAAAAGTTATATCGATGATATCCGCATTCTCAGTAACACTCAACTGGAAGTAGATACCTGTGAGGTCTGGTCAATTCAGTTCTACCGCCGTTCCGACGGGTCTCTTGTCCAAAGCAATGAAGCGAGACTCCTGCCTCAAACCATCAAGATCCAAAAAGTGAATAACGGATGGTTTATCACTTCGGTCGAATTTTTCGAAGCGCCTGCGTTTTGTCAATGATACAAAATTTTGGGTAAAAACAAAAAGCTCTAGAAAACGAGATTTTTTTACAAAAAGCGAGGCTTGAGAATTGTTTCCACCTTAAAATATTGCAAGATTATTGCAGATTAAAATAGAGTAAAATTGCCTAAATTAAGTTCGAAATATGGAAAACGGAAGTAATTTCCATGCTTTTTTATAAAACCCCGAACGCAGGAGGCATTTCAGTATGTTTGTTACAAAAAATCTGTACCAAAACGACGAAGCTTGGAAAAACACCCCTCTTGGTTTTTCGTCTGAAACCATTGGTTCGTGGGGATGTTTACTCACTTCCGTCACCATGATGCTGAATGGGATCGGGTATAGCGAGACCCCTGACTCTGTCAACAATAAAATGAAAGCTGCTGGTGGTTTTCAAGGAGCACTTTTCATTCCTAGTGTGCTCCCCTACGTTTGGGCAAATTGTGCATACCGGGATATGCAGCCATGCGAGTCTGTTCCTGCGCCCATTCCACTAATTGATGATGCTGTTGCTCAAGGCAAACCTGTCATCCTTCAGGTGGACTGGAACAAACAGGCTGGAATTCAAACCCACTTCGTTCTGGTCAAAGAAAAGAAGGGCGACGATTACGTCCTTTACGACCCGTACAAATACGGCGGTGACAGCCCCACCAAGGATGTGCTGTTGACAACCCGCTATAAATATAATGGCGCCAAACTCGCGTCTGAGATCAGTGCTGTCTTATGGTTCGAGAATTACAGTGTCGCCGCCCCTGAGCCTCCCGCCAAAGTAGAGCTTCCTGCTGAAAAGTTCATTCTTTATGCTTCCGAAGATGATCTCGCCCTGCGCTCACAACCCGCGACGACTGGTTATCTCTGGAAGCGCATGTTGATGAACACTGAACTCATCTGCCTTGAACCCAAAGCCCAAGCCGCTGCAAAGATCGGTGTGCAGGGGCAATGGATCCAGGTTCAAGATCCGAAAGGCGATCAGGGATATGTTGCCGGCTGGTTCGTCTCCGATAAGAAAGCCGTACCTGCTCCTCCACCTGCCGCCTCATCCACACCGAAACCTGGCACAGCGCCCAAGCCGGGTGCAGCGCCGAAACCAGGAGCAGCCCCAAAACCAGGTGCCGCTCCAACACCGGTCAAGCCTGCCGCTGTTCCTCCTGGCGCACTGGCTTTCTTCCCCACCGAAGAACTTTCCTTCCGCAGCCAGCCGGTTGTGGCAGATAACACCCTTATTCGAAAGATCCCAGTAACAGAACAACTCATCAGCGTTGAACCCGCCAATCAAGTGATCCCAAAAGTAGGTGTGCAAAACCAATGGCTTAAAGTTCGTGCCGCTGACAATAAAGAAGGCTATGTAGCTGCCTGGTATGTCAAATACGCTGGCGGTTCCACTGCCCAGGCAACAGCCGCAGCAGCACCAGCTCCCGCTGCAGGTACGGGTGGTGCCATTAAAGTGCGCGCCACAGCTGAGGGCGTTTCCTTGAGAAACCAGCCCCTCGTCAGTGATGCAACCCTGATCAAACGCGTCCCGATCGGTTACGAATTCACGATCACAGAACCCGGCGGTGAAGCGAAGGTCGGCAAGAATGACCAGTGGATCAAGGTCAAAGACGCAGCGAATGAAGGATATGTCGCTGCCTGGTTCGTTGCCCGCTAGGCATCACACACAAGAGGATACACCATGGAAAATCAAACCCAAGAACCCACCCCCATCCTCCAGATCGCGTGGACCCGTTTCGCGCAAATGGATGCCTACTCAACAAAACGAACAAAAAACCATCTGAGATTTCGCCGCTGGCTCGGCGCACTGAGCATCATAGCCACACTTCTGGCGATTATCACCACTCTTTTCCCATCAGACAATCCGTCACTGATCAGCGTGGTCTTTAAGTTTCTACTTATCATGACCCCGATCCTTTCCTCAGGGTTAGCAGTTTACGGCAGCAAATTCCTCTCTAGCGGTGATTGGCTGGTAACTCGCGCCGGTGCCGAAGAGATCCTCAAAGAGATCTATACCTATCGCACGGTTCTCAAAAATTCCCGAACACGAAATATCTGGCTGGAACAAAGACTTGCTGAGATACAGCGTTCTGTCTTTCGTGGGCTGAACGGCGAATTAACCATCCCTCCATATCAAGGGTATCTCCCTCCGCATTTCAAACAAGACGACCCCTATAGCGACGCTGGTTTCCACGATCTGGCCGGTGACGAATATTTTCAATACCGACTTGAATCCCAACTTGGTTGGCACGTAAGCAAGGTTAATAAATTCCAAAGGGAACGTGTCCGTCTGCAAGTGTTCATTATTATTTCTGGCGTCCTTGGAAGTATCCTAGCCGTTGTGCTGCCCATATGGACAGCTCTCGCCGCTTCCTTTACCGCTGTGTTGCTTGGCTGGCAGGAACTCCGCAATCTGGATTCTGTGGTCCGCAACTACAGCAAGGTCGTAATGGAATTGACCCTTCTTTACGATCACTGGAAAAATCTGCGCCCACACGAAAAGACCCCCTCCGAGTTTTACAAGATGGTCCGCTCCACGGAAGATATTCTCTGGAGTCAGAACGTTGAATACATCAAAGCCATGCAGGAAGCCCTCAAGGAGGCTGACCTCGAAGAGGAAGCCAGCCTGGTCAATCGCGTTATCAAGGAAGCACGCGAATCTGACCGCCGATTAAAGAAAAATATGCAAGATGCGGTCTACGAAGTAACTTCAGATGCTCTGAGAGAGACCGAAGAGACTCTTACCGAGACCTTCGAAGCGGCATTGGCAACACTGGCAGAAGAAGCATCCTCCGAGATCGTTCAGGCGGAACTTGCTGCAATGAAGGAAGCCATTCAAGAATTTGCCGAAAACGCCTTCCAAAGTTTATCCTCCTCTCTTAAGGAAATTGCCGAAGAATACAAAGATGTCGATGTGAGTGAGAATACCCCGCGTGATGTTCTCAATAATTTACTTTCACGTTATCCGAAGACCAGCGAAGTCAAGGGCTAGACATACCTCTCCAGGAGACCACCATGACCGGCACCATAGAAACCTCGCAAAAAACTGAGACTAACAATTCATCGACTCCGGCGGGTAACGCGTCTCCACAGGCGCAGCCTGCTACACCCGGCACTGAAAACAAGGCTGCTCCCGCTCCAATTATTGGGACCACCAGCAATGCTGGCAAGACGACTGAAGATACCGGAGTTTTCAAAGAAGAAAAACCGAAGCTCACCATTGAAGTCCGTCCGCATGCCTTTATTGTGATGCCGTTCGGAAAGAAAAAAGGCGGAGACGGCTCACTTTATGATTTCAACGCCATCTACAAACAGATGATTAAACCTGCCTTGGAAGAAGCCGGTTTCGAGCCCTTCCGCGCAGATGAAGAGACCGCCTCAGGCGACATCCTGACCGACATGTTCCAGGAACTGCTGCTTGCAGATCTGGTCTTATGTGATTTGAGCATAGACAATGCCAATGCCTATTACGAACTGGGGATTCGCCATGCCTTCCGTAAACGCGGTGTAATGCACATTCAGGCTGGGCGTGCCTATATGCCATTCGACATCTTCAATGTGCGCACCCTGCCGTATCACATTACGGCTGAGGGTGTGCCAGACCCGGAACACATCAAAAACGATATTCAAGCCATCGCGCGTATGGCAAAAGACACCTGGGCTTCTGACCGAGACGCCATTCACAGCCCGATCTTTAACCTGCTGCAAGGGTTGAAAGAACCGGAACGAAAAACCCTGCGCACACCTCTCGCAACCGGTTTCTGGCGGGAATATAACGAATGGAAACAGCGAGTGACTGTAGCCCAACGCCAAAAACGCATTGGCGATATTCTTCTGCTCACCGAAGAAATTAGCAATCCACTCATAAAAGAAGAAGCGATCGGCGAAGCGGGCAATGCACTTGCAAATATGGGACGCAACGAACTTGCCCTGACCCAGTATCGCAAAGGATTGGAAGTAAATTCAGGCAATCTCGAATTCCGCCGCAAGGAAGCCTTTCATCTCAATCGCCTGGGACGCGTGGATGAAGCCATCGTCAAAATCGAAAGCCTGCTTGCTGACTTCCCCAATGACAGTGAAGCCATCTCCTATTTAGGGCGCATCTACAAAGAAATGTGGGCAGATTCGTGGAAAGAGATCCCTGACAAAACCAAACGCCTCAAAGCTGCATTTGACGCCTATCACTGGCTCATCAAAGCCATCGATACTTACCTCAAAGGTTACAGGATCGATCTTAACAACCACTATCCAGGGGTTAATGCACTCACCCTTTCTTCCATCGCATTGCATCTCGCTGACAAATTCGACGACAAGAAAGACCCGGACCCTGATATTATCCGCATCCGTGAAGAGTTCCCAGAGTTGAAGGGCGCCCTTATTTTTGCACTCGAAAAACAGGTAAATACCGACAACGCCGATTACTGGACGCTGATCTCGCTGGCAGAATTACGCGCCCTCACAGCAGATAACACCTCTGCAGTTGTTCGCTCCTATCGAAAGGCGCTAACCGCCTCACGCCGTAATATGTTCTTCTTGCAGGCATCGCTCTCACAATTGGAGATCCTGCAAGCTTTGGATATGCGCATGGCATTTGTTGAAGCTGGTATCGGCATTCTTGAAGAAGAAATGGCTCGGATTTCCGGCGAGAAACAACCCACTGCTACGAAAGGCAGCAAACCTGGGCGAGCACCCGAAGGGCAGGTCTTCCTTTTTACTGGATATATGGTCGATTACCCTGCAAAGTCCAAGAATTATTTTCCTGCAAATAAAGAAAAGGGACTTCACGAAGAAATTTCAAGGACATTGACCAGGCTAAATGCAGGACCAGGCGATATCGCCATCCTTGCTGGTCTTTCTGCCGGGAGCGAGATCATTTTTGCTGAGATATGCGCTGAAAAAGGCATCCATGTCAACGTTCATCTTCCTATGTCCGAATCCAAATATATCCGTGAATTCGTTTCGGTTGGCGGTGAAAATTGGGTGGATCGCTTCTACAAGATATGCAGCCACCCAAACGTGGACGAATACTACCAGCTTGAACAGGTGGGTTCTCCTAAGAAAAACGCCGACCCCTACGAACGGAATAACCGCTGGGCACTCTACTCCTCCCTGCTTCGCGGCATATCCAAAACGACCCTGATCGCCGTTTGGAACAATGTTGGCGGACGCGCAAAAGACCGCGACGAATATCTAGTTCAGCACATGGTTGATTTGATGCGCGAGACAGGCGGCAAGATCGAAGCCATCAACACAACGAAATTTCTATTCGAAGGCACCCCGCCCGCTCCAGCCGCTATCACGGGTGGAGTTCCAAAGAAAACAAAAAAACCTTCAAAGAAATAAAAAAACAAAACCCGTCGAGCTTACTCGACGGGTTTCATTATGGTTGCAACCTTCTCCTTGGGAAAGGACCAAATCTCCCCTTTCACGCCGCGCGCCAGATAGAAATCTCCAGCGCGTATGGTTTGCTGTCCTTCCAACGTGTCCACCGTTACCAATCGGTCTGCATCTCCACCTGTTACAGCAGTCATGGGCACCAGCATAGTCACAGCGCTCTTAATACAATAGCCGGGTTCTATGACCAGGTAGGTATCATCAAAGATCACTGCATCTACTGGCCAGACATCATTGGGAGTATCGATCTCGCTCAACAACATATCACCATATTTTGCAATCAGGGTGGCTCCCCAAGGGGTTTTTATCTCTGCTGTTTGAGGCTCTCCCGGCTCAGGCAAAAAAGGTTTCACCCGCCGCATAACAGAATTGCGATAAGCTTTGAAGTTCAAAGTATTCAAAATCGGACTATCAGAGGTTAAAAAAATGGGATCGGTCATGACTACCAACTATTTAGTTTTTTGATGGAAACCAACGCTTTAAATCCAGGCGGTTTTTAGTGAATACGATTATAAGCATCACCACCCCGCCAATAAATATTAGATCACCGAAAGCAATGAAAGTCGGAGGGACATCAATTCCAGCGTCCAATGCGGCATGATAAACAGCTTTATCTACAGCAGTTAACCCAGCCATTAAGCTTCCCTGGGCAATGATCCCGCCAAAGATCAGCAGAGATCTTGAGAACAAGCCGGTGCGTGTTAATAAACTACGGATCATAAAAAATGACAGGGAACCAAATAATAAAGCCCCCGCAACCAGACCGCCGACGATCAAGTTATACGATTCAGGATCAAGAATACTTAATATATCAGTAAAAAACACATAGTCAAGTATAGCACCTACGAAAATCACGGACAACACTAGTATAAAGTAATAAAGCGTGGTAACCATGGGCGGGTATACCGAAAGCGAACTGACCGGACGCATCCCAAGTGCCTTCAACAATTCCCTAGGGTTGGGGAGTAATTGGGCGATCGCATCCAAACCGCGTACACCTGGACGGAAATCGATCCATTGAACTTTGGATAACGTGCTTGAAATTTTCGCATTCTCCTGCACCATTACTGGAAAAACGACCTGCTTGGCGGGTACAGCGCTTGTCTCTGCGTTAAAACGAGAGACGACCACCAAAACAGCTTTTGCATCATGAACGTTCTCCGCCTCAGGATGTCCATATTTTTTGAGGACGGACTTCAGTTCCTCTGCGACAACACGGTCTTCAAAAGCGTGTTCTATAAAAAAAGGTGTTGGTTCAGGGGTATTAATATTTGGCTTGTATGGATTCTTAAATTTAGGCGGCGTGGCTTCAGGTCTGCCCCAACGAAGCATGGCTGGCGACCGAAGCAATGCCAGGAGAATCCAGCCCCACACCCCAAGGATCAAACCAGAGGATAGGGCTGTTAACCAACTGGTAAGAACAGGGTCGCTTGTTTCAATGTGCAATGAGAGTAACTGCCCGTAAAGAGTGTTCCCCAATACCAAATAAGAAAGGGTAATTGCAAATGGCATTGCCAGTAGAGCGGCTTGCACACGCATAAAATCAAAGCTGCGTTTAAATATCTGATAAGGCAGCGGAATCAACAAAAAGGGTATAAAAATCGTCCACAAGGTATTTAACGAGAGGAAAGCAACGATGGCACTAAATACAATTGTGCCCCATACTACTGCTGGTGCCTTAAAGCCTGATTCCGGAACAGGATGTTCCTCCTGTATCGGATGAGCTAATTGTGAGAATAATTCGTTCAAGCCCGCCTGATAATTGCCACGGAAATCCACCCATTCATATTTTTCAAGTTCGGCGGGGATGTCTACTGCTTCAAAGATCAGCAAAATAACACGTTTTTTCGTCTCTAAAAAATGACGCCATTCCAAGGCAACAAATTCTGAAGCCAGCGAAGCCTTTGAAACCACCAAAAGAACTGTATCTGCTTCTTTCAAACCTTTATCGATCTGTTCCGCCCAAGGAGAACCCGGGATCAAAACCCGATAATCCAGCCAGACATCATATTTTTTCTTCCAAATCGCCGACAAGATCGTCAACAAAACCCAGTTCGCGCCGTGAATAACTAATAAAAATTTTGTTTTCATTAAAATTACTCCTAGAGGCGGATTATACCAAGAGCCATGCAATTCGCAGTAAGGTTCAAGGGGGTATCTCAAAAACAGACCTAGTAAAGCCTCTAAACACAAAGGTTTTAAGGGATTTCTCTACGATCTCATTGCAGAAACAATATATAAATGGCATCGAAATTACAACTTGACACATTAAACAAACACACCGCCTTCGGGTAAGGCGGTGCAAAAACTGCTGTCGGGGTGGAGAGATTTGAACTCTCGACCTCACGGACCCGAACCGTGCGCTCTACATCCGATTGTTGGATACCGTTTCTGCTGGTGTGCAGGTTATCCAGAACTTTTTCAGTTGCAACGCCCCAGTATGCATCCAGATTTGGTACGGCGTTGGGCTATCGGCTTGAGGGAAGGTCAAATGGTTTCAATAGACGGATCTCTTAAAAGAGGTGTAGATGCCAGATGACCAACTTAATTTCTTATTGGAAAACGCTCGCGGACTTTCGCCGAGACCTGACGGTCGGTCATTTTGTCCGCCGCTTCCACTGCCAGGACATGTGCTTTGAGTCCTTCATGCTCCAAACGTTTTTCCAGTTCACCCTTCGCCTCACCGGGACCAAAGATTTGAATGGTCTCAGCATCACGAATAGCAGCAATGATCTCATCGTAAAATTTATTGAGGGTGTTTGTAAATTTTCGATCTCTCTGATCTTCTGCTGTAACCTCTTTTAATCCTTGCGGTGTTTTGGAATGCGCACTGCCGGAATAACGGATGTGCTTTCCGCTGCCGGAGGCAATACGCTTCGTCTCTTCCACGCCATCGTTAAGAATTACAATGATGGCTTCTCGATGATCGACCCATAAACCAATTTCTTTTTTCATGGCAATCTCCTTATATCTTTCTGGATGAATTGATTTTTCTAAAATCGATAAAGCCCTTTTGCACATCCACCAATATGAGTTGTACCCTGATCTGGTCTCCTACATCCAAACCTTCAAAACCTTCTTCCAGTTTGCCCTCCACAGGGATCGTAAGCAGCCGAACCCATGTTCCTTTTTCAGAGGCGCCAGTGACAATAGATTCGAACGTCTCTCCAAGACTCGATTCAAGCATGAGAGCAGCGGCGGATTTTTCAACGCGTCTTTCCACCTTTGTGGCTGCATCCTCCGCCTCTGTACAGTGGGCTGCCAATTCATCCAGTTCATCTTTACTATAAGGGCAAGGCTTTCCCTCCAATGCCGCCTTCAATAACCGCTGGGTAAGCAGATCTGGATAGCGACGATTTGGAGCCGTGGAATGGGCATAATCTTTGACTGCAAGTCCAAAGTGTCCTGGAGCGGTTTCATCAGAAGATTCGGCTACATATTCACCAGAACCCAGAAGTTTGATCACAGCCAGAGACAAGTCCGGGAAGCGGATCGGATCCACAGCTTTGGCTTGGACGAGAAAATCTTCCAACGCTTTTGAGTCCGGTTCGGAGGGAAGCTCATAGTGTTGATCCCAGGCGATCTCAATGATCCGTTCCCAGCGTTTTGGCGTTCGCACGACACGCCGGATCGAGGGAAAATCGTTGGCGGCAAGGTAACGCGCCGTGACGCCGTTCGCAGCAATCATAAAATCTTCAATGAGTTCCTTGGCACGATTCTTCTCTTCGATTTCCAGTGTCCTAATCTGGTCACCGTCAAATACTGGTTTTGACTCGACGGTCTCCAGGGTTAACGCTCCATTGGCATGGCGTAGTTTCTTCAAATTTTGGGCGGCTTTATCCTGTAGGAGCAGATTTTCTGCCAAGCCGATCACAGAAGAGACCGCTTCAGGAACAATGCCGCTTCCTTCCAACCATGGGGCAATATTGTTATACGCCAGTTTGGCATGATTACAAACCAACGCCCGATACATACTGGAATCCAAAAGTGAACCATCAGCGCCGAGTTCCATTGCAACTACAAGAGCGAGACGTCCTTCATTAAGATTGAGCGAAGTCAAATTCGTGGAAAGCAGGTCGGGTAGCATTGGGAATATTCTGGCAGCCGTATACACAGAAGTGGTATTGTGGCGGGCATGGTTATCCAACGCCGTCCCATTGTGGACGAGCGCATCCACGTCCGCAATGGCAACCATGATCCTGACTTTGCCATCGGGCATTGTCTGAGCAACAGTCAGTTGATCCAGGTCGAGTGAATCATCATTATCAATAGATGCCCATGGAAGATTGCGCATATCACGGACATTTGAGTCATCCCTGGCTGGTTTATTGATGGACATTTGAATCCTTTTAATTTCAGCAAGTGCTTCATCTGAAAAATCAGGCCACAACCCCCGCTCGATCATCACCCTGCGTGCAATGCTCTGTAGAATAGTGCGGTGATGCTTTTCATTTATATGTATATTCACAGGAACTCCTTTACGATCTTTCCATCCACTACTGCGCTGTATAGCCGCCATCCACCATCAATGCATGACCAGTAATGAACGAGGCAGCGTCCGAACAAAGCCAGGTGACTGCATTGGCGATTTCTTCAGATGTTCCCATACGCTTCATTGGATGAAGATTCGAGATCTGGGTATGCAAGTCTGTACCGGTCTTCATACCCGCTTTCTCCAGCAATGGGGTGTAAATGAAACCCGGGCAAACAGCATTGACGCGAATATTCTGCGTGGCATATTCCAATGCCGCTGTCTCGGTTAGACCTATTAATCCATGTTTGGCTGCCACGTAAGCGGATGCTGTTGCAAAGCCCACCTTCCCCAAAATGGATGCCATATTCACGATCACGCCTCCGCCTTGTTTTTGCATGATCTCAAGCTCATATTTCATGCACAACCACGCCCCGATCAGATTCACATCAATGACTGCGCGCCAATCTTCTTCCTTATATTCGCCAGTGAGCATGGACGGTCCGCCAATGCCTGCGTTGTTGCAGGCGTAGTCCAGCCTGCCGTAATTTTTAAGTGCCGTTGTCATCACTGATTTAACTTCTTCCGATTTTGTGACATCACAAGAAGTAAAAACGGCTTCTCCGCCAGCAGTGTTTATCAAACGGACGGTTTCTTCTCCGCCAGCTACTACAATGTCTGCGACAATGAGCTTGGCGCCTGCTTTTGCAAACATCAACGCACACGCCCTGCCAATGCCTGAACCAGCCCCGGTGACAAGTGCAACTTTATTCTTAAACTCATTCATGGTTTATCTCCTAATAAAATTCATCAACATTCTAAAGGGCACAGTTTTAATTGCGGCTAAACTCACTTATGGTCCGTAAAAAACTAATAATGTCATCCCGACCCAATATGCCCTGGATCTGGTCGCCTATCATGACCGGTAGTTGGCTGACCCCATCTCTATCCATTTCTTCAAGGGCAGGTGCTAATTCCGCATCTGGTCGTATCCATTTCATCTTTGCAATGGGTATCATGGCATGGACTGCGCTTGTCGTTGCCCAATCAGAAGATGGAATCGATTTGATGGTATGCAAGGTCAGCAAACCGATGACCAAATCGTTCTGTTTAATGACCAGGACACGCTGCCCATCCCCAAGAATGTGCTTATTTATTAATTGTTCCAGGGTGGTATCGGGGAAAATTGTTACGTAGTGTTTTCGCATGGCATCTGACACATGATGCCCCGACAACAAGTCATGGATCGTCTGCTGACTGATCTGGGATGATGCAGCACTTTCCAAAAACCAGCCGATAAAGGCGATCCATAAGCCATTGCCAAAATTGCCGGTGAACATCTGCCATACCCCCAGAGCAATAAAACAAAAAGCAATAAAACGCCCCAGGTTTGCGGCGATCAGAGTTGCGCGCCGCAGACTTTGCGTGGCACCCCAAATAACGGCTCTAAAGACACGCCCACCATCTAGTGGAAATCCAGGAATCAAATTGAAAAGCCCCAATGATCCATTGATATATGCAAGGTACTTTGTAACAGCAAGAACGGGCGCCAAAGTGTCGACAAGGGGTTGCATCAAGCTAAAGAAAATTGCCAGGGCAAAACTTGTAACGGGACCGGCTATGGCGATCCATAATTCTGCTCTGGCACTGGGTGGTTCACTTCCCAGTTGGGCGACTCCACCAAAGACAAATAATGTAATACTGCGCACCTGGACTTTAAATCTCTGTGCCACTACCGAGTGTCCCAATTCGTGCAGCAACACACTGCCAAACATCAAAACAACAGTTATTGCGCCCCAAAACCAATACTGTGCTGTACTCCAGTTCTTGAATTCAACAGGATAATAATTTGTTGCCAACGACCAAGTAAGCAGCCCAAAGATCAGGAACCAGGAATAATCCAAGCCGATCGGGATGCCGAGAATGCGCCCTAAAGAAATTGTGCTTCGGTTCATATTCGAACACCTTTCTTCTCCATACTAAGCATGCTATTATGGATACAAATACAAACCAAACCTGTAGCCTGCCCATGCGATCAAAAGTCCACCAAGCAGATCAGCCAGATAATGCTGGCGGGTAAAGAGTGTGGAGAAAATAACAACGATCACCATGCCAACCCAAAGCCACATCAGGCTGGGATACAAGTGTCCATAGAACAGGCAGATCAGTGACGTTTGAGAGACGTGTCCGCTTGGAAAAGCGTTATAGTCGCCGTCATTTTGATAGACCATCTGCAAGATTCGAGTTGTCCAATTACCGCCGGGCAAAACAGGGCGTTTCACATATGTTGGAAAGAAGTAATAGACCAATGCAGCCGAAAGCAGAACGAATAAACAGGCGCTGATAAAGGAACGAAAGAGTTGTTCGTCCATTTTCCAGGCTGCCCAAACAAGCCCGCTTATCCATATGGGCAAAAAAATTAGATAAGGAAGTACCCATACAGACCAGATCGGGATCAAGTCATCAATCCAAATTGACATTTTGAAACCTCCTGTTAATTTCCGATTGAGGGGAAAATACAGACAGGCTGCACAAATAACGAGAACCACCATTACCGATCGAATTATCATGGTATGAGCTCTATCAGAGAGAACATCCTCGTCTACCAGCGCTTGTTCTTCTAATTATGGATGCTTTTCAATATCTTATTGACCTTTTCGCCGTCTGTACTAACAGGCAGACTGCCCAGCAAAAGTGTCGGACTGATACCATGTTCTGTAATAACGATCTTTGAATTCTCGCGCAGAGAATTTTCGATCATCTCCAGCTTCTTCAATTCCTGGGCATTGCCGACAAAATATTTTTCGGCGGCTTCATTGACCAGGCGGATCGCCTCTGCCTTGCCTTGAGCGACCTGAATGACCGCTTCACGCTCACCTTCAGCACGCTGAATGATCGCCAGTTTCTGCTGTTCCGCAGCTTCAAACTCACCTGTCGCCAGGAGGCGCATTGAGCGTCGCTCTTGCTCGGCTGTCTTTTGTTTGTGCATGGCTTTCTTAATATCATCCGGTGGGTCGATCAGGCGGATCTCTACCTTGCTGACGGTCAGCCCCCATTCGACAGCATACGTATTCAGAACACGCTGAAGGTTGGTAGCGATCGTCTCACGTGCGACCAGGCTCTCGTCGAGGGTGAGATCGCCGAATTCCTGCCGCAGGTTGGTCATTGCCAGTTGAACGATCGCCCGCTGCCAGTCATCGATATTGTAGAAAGTTCTTTTGATCGCTTCTTCATCGATGGTTGGTCGCACCCACATAATGCCATCCACCATGATCTCAACATTATCTTTGGTGATGACGGCCTGCGGGTGGATATCCATGGTGTGTTCACGCACATCGCGAACACGGGTAATATGCACCAACGGGATTTGAAATCCCAAACCGGGCATCACAAAGCCATTATATTTACCCAACGTTTCCTGAATACCGCGTTCGTACGGGCGCAGGGTGTAAACAAATCCATAAATTGTTCTCATTGGAACTCCAATCCTTCTTCACAAAACGACTAAGTCTAATGTTTCTTTTTCTTTTTATTCCATCCGCCTGATATCTTTGCGGGATCGTTTTGTGTGGATGTGCCTTTGTCTTTCACCAAGGCTTGCACCGGCGAATTACTGCTGACAGTGATATTGGCATTCGCACTCTGCTTATTCTGTTTCGGCTTACGTTTACTTGTACCTTTGCGTCCCATGGCTTGCTCCTTTTTCTATATCATGATGGTGAAGAATAAAGTTAATCGCGCTTGTTCAAGAAGAAGCACGAGGTCGATCGACATGCAAAAGGGCGCGAATCGCTTCGCTGATCCGTTCATCCGCATTCCCCGAAACGACCGTGATCAATCCGTTACGGTCAAAGTCCCTCGATATTTCATCCGCCAAACGTCCCGTACGACTTAATGCGATGACAGGGCGCCCTCTTTCCAAGCTCAGTTGAATATCTTTTCTTGAAATCTCGCCGCCATTGATCAGAACCGTCACAGATTGAAAACCCTTTGAGAATACAGCCGCAGCATCATCGATCCACGCTGACTCATCTCCGAACTGACTGCCTGGAACCAGAATGAAGTATGGGTAATGCGGCTCCAACTGCCAACGTTCCTTGCCCCACCATAAAAATTTCGTGCTTTGCGGACCGCCCGGCCAGGCAACAAGATCTTCCAGAGTTATTCCCACCAAAGGGAAAGTGTAAGCGTGCTCTGAGCGCACCTGACCGATGACAGCCATAACGCCCATGTCCGTCCCCCCACAAACAACTAGAGCTTTCATTTCCTGCGCCAGTCTGGCGATCGTGTGAATGGCTTTGTCAGCTATGACAGCTTCTTGATCTTCGATCGCACCACCTATTAATACAATGACAGGAAATCCGCTTTCAAGATTCAGTTCTGTTAACGCCTCGGAAAGCTGCAACCGCGCAACCGGGAAAATACACTGCGTTTTTCTGTCGGGGAATTCGATCGTTTGAGTACGCATAATCATCCTTCTTTCAGGTATTCGTTTCAAAAATTATTCACTTATTCAATATGACCAAAGCCACAGGCAATGGGACTCCAGGAACGCCAGCTTCTTTTACTTTTACCAAGCGGCGAAACCTGCCATGTATAAACACAAATGGGTAGATAAGCAGGGTAAGCAGATCCATAACGATAAAAATCATATTTAATTTCATGGTTAGCTCTTCTCTACCTCATTAAAATATTCCTTGATGTGTTTAACTTTCAAACGATTGACCTCATGCTCCGCCACCCGCGTATTAAATTCTTCTTGATTAATAATCACGATATCGGGCGGGTTTTGAGCAGAAAGCAACAAAGCGGCATCATCTCTGAGTTTGATATCTTCGAAAACTTTCATAAAAGCTCCGGCAACCTGACGCATAAATCTGTTATCGGTCAGAACAAGAGTTTCAACCTTCGGGACCGGATCGGGTTGAGGGTCATCCTCAAAAACAACTCGGACCATGACCTTTCCATTATTTACAAATGGATAATCGACATGACTTGGCAGCATTCCGAAACTACCGCGATCCAGAATAAACGCATAACGAAGACTCTCACTGGTACAAGATACCACCTGTACCTGCAGTTCATTTGCAAGGTCATGCAAAAAACGGGGAGCAAAATAATCACTGAAAGGGGTTGAGGTATGTTCAGCGATGTATTTATCATTAAGGACACCAAACAAGACGACCATTCCAGTCTCAGAATCCTGAGTCAGACGCCAGCGTTTAAACCTCGGATTCAGCCCCCATTTTGTAAAAACAGTCATCACCCGGGTTTTAAGTTGCCGGGCTTTTTGATCGTAATGACGCGGATCAATTCCTTTGATCATTATTTTCTTCCTTCTCATCACTGTTGGATAGCTCATCTTTAACCTCGTCCAGCCACTGATGCACTTTGTCTTCCGGCGTTGTAACCTGGTAACCACCTTCATCAAGCACGTCGCTGTCAATATATGTATAAGGTTCAACTTCTACCGCAGCTTCTGGCAGCCTTTTCACCGTATTTTCAAGGATGCGCTGGTTGGTCTGTTGAATATTCAGCCAGCGCCGAAAGCCCCAAAGGGCCGAAACGGTAAGTGCTACAAAAAAGACCAGTGGACACCATATCCAAAATAAGGTCATCGAACCACGCCATTCTTCATCACGCTGACGCTCCTGGTCGGCATACCATTGTGAAGTTGCGGCAGCCGACTGGGTTTGTGTGGCGATCGTATTAGCGATCGCTGTTTGCGTCCCGGCGGCGAGGTCATCTTTATTTTGCTGGGTTTGCATCGCAATAACGCCTTGCGTCCGTGCAGAATCTGTTGCTTGCAGGTTATATTGCGCCTGGGTCATTGCCGCAATTTGCGTTGAACCCGCCGAATTTAACGTGGCCTGCGCATTAGCACGCACAATCTCAGCTGTGGCTGCTATTTGAGCAGCAATAACATTGGAATTGTTTTGTTCCTGGGTCTGAGCGGCACTTAATGTCGCCACTGCAGAATTCAAGGTTGCCTGAGCATTGACTCGCAAGATTTCCGCAGTGGCAGCCGCCTGAAAATCCGCATTCCCCTTCTCTTTTGTAAGAATAACTGCCAAAGTTGCCTGAGCACAGGCTTCGCAGGGAGGTTCGGTGATCAACACCTGGGTTGACATCAGCAAACTATCGTTTGCAGCGTAGGGTGTCGTCGTTACGGCGTCGCATGCATTGATGAGCAATGACAACAAACTTACCCAACAAAACAGGGCAATATGCAGGGAAAGGCGCTTCAGAGTAATAGACGTACCCAGCCAATGAGAGCTTCTCCAGACAATTTGTTTCATTTTTTGCCTATTCTGCAGTTGAAAAATCTACTGTCTTCCTTCAGCTTGTGAAATACTTTTTACCATTTTGGCAGTCCTCTTCGGGTGCTTGCCTCGTGTTGCCACATCCGCCTGGGTGATGATCCCAAGAATTTTGTTTTCTTTGTCGACGATAGGAATACGCCGAACTTGATTATGAGACATCGAATCCAATGCTTATTGGAGATCATCTTTTGCAAAGCAAGTGACCACTTTGCGTGTCATTACTGCCTCCACTTTCATGGATTTTGCATCGAGCCTCGCCTTAAATAGCACCCAACAGATTTAAAATCACTAGGACAACCACGATAACGAGCAGTACGTGGACAATATTGCCTGAACTAGGGAAACCAGCAAAGACGGTCGGTCCGAAATAGCCAAGCAACCATAGAACAAGAAGAATTACGATGATCCAAGTAAGCATAAGATTTTCTCCTTTCAATTGATTTATCTTGTAAATTCATCATAAGCAAAATACCCTCTCAATACATCCTTCCGCCGGGGAGTTTAAAAATCCGCCACTTGGGGGATAAAATTCAGACATTATGCTGCTCCGCCATCGTCCTCCCAGAGTAGGATGCTGCATTTATGGTTCCTATTTTTTCGATTCCTTTTTTCTGTGAAGATAAAAATACTCCTTGAAACCCCGCCCGGATATCGCCGCATAAAAATATAAGGCTGTCTGCTGCGGGCAGGAGTATCATCTTCCATGCTTTCCACCCGGGTTGCCTGCAAAGGCAAATTGTTTATTAAATTAAACCTTTTTCGGTATCGAAAAGAATGAACCTTACTGAGGTGTGTTCCCAATCTAAATGTCGTTTTCATGATTTTCCAAAGAAAACAATACGTCCTCGGGGCAATAGGGATACGGAGGCGTCCAGTTATAAGGAGGAGCCACAAAATGAGCAGGGGCGAAATCCATATACTGATTCCTTTCAGCGCTGGTAATATAAAGAAAACCCGAAGTCTTGGTTAAATAACGGACTGCACTCATGGGAATAACGATCAGCCGCTCCAGAGAAAAGGTTCTTTCATCATCCATTGAAGGAGGTCCATCCAGCTGCCTGATAAATTTCCCTTGAAGCACCATAGCCATTACACGTCGATTATTCGGATTCACGATCACCTGTTTTACTGTTCCGGAGACCCAATCAAGAAAATAAATGGTTTCCCGAATGATCGGCTGGAGGAAGGGCGCATCAGAAAAATTTTGTTTAATTCCCATGAATTGAATGTTATTGATCACGCCACGGGTGTGCGGGTTTTCAGATACACATCTCTCTGCCAGCAATCTAATATTCTTATCCCTGACAATACCGTTTAGAGATACCACCCCATGAGAAGCACCTGTAAAGAATTTGCAGTCATAAGCATGTTCCAAACTTCCCAACGCAGATGCCACATCAAGGACAAGCTGGTCGTCTGAAACAAGAAAATTTTTTACTTCCACGATACCTGGGAGTAGATGGAGAGCGTTTTTAACCCGATTCTGACTCCTTGAACTTGTAATATGTCCACTCAAGGTGACGACCCTGTTTCTGACACGAATATCGATCTCGTAAAAATCCAATGACCGTATGATGGCATCTCCCCAAAGCGCATTAGTAACATCCAGTTTCAACTCCTCATCCTGTTTTTCGACCGGACTGAGGCTTTTCCCATGTACCGGGGTCAGAATACGCTCCTGACACCTCGAAATCTGTGCAGATGTATTCTCGTAGAGTTGTTCACTAAACATGGCTTGTTCCTTTCGCATTAACGCACGATGTAATCCATATTTCACAATAGTGTGCTCAAAACTTTAAAAATGAGACAAAAGCAATGATCAAGATAAAAATCCAGCAATGACCAGGGCGATAAATACAATGGTCAAAAAATAAGTCAAATTGCCTGAGAGGCGTGGACCAAGAGTTTTTGGATGTCCAAAAAATACATATACCCATAACATAAGCATTATTAGGATGGAAAGCTTAAGCACAAAATACCTGCCACTCACTCAGCGAAGAGAACTTTGTGAAAGGAGCAGCGACTAATTAGAAGCTGCTCCCATATTGGATCAGCGGTTGATCAAGAACAAAATACCTGCGATCAACGCACAAATTCCGGCGACGACATTCAATACTCCGCCGAGTCCCACGCCAAGCAGACTCAAGCCGAAAATGATCAAAAAGACCGCAAGCAAGATCCATTTCAATTTTTCCATGTTCATGTTATTTCTCCATTGATGTATCATCATTACGATCATACGGGTTGCCGAAATAGATTCCGGCCGCATTCTGCTCCTCATCCGTCAACCGGACAAAATTTACCAGCCATTGCAATATAGCTAGAAAGCTAAATCGTTTTTGTGTTTCAATCTCTGATTGACGAGGGGCATTTTTCATAAAGTCTCTAGGCTTTATCTGGGCGTACGGCTCTCGCTGGTACTGGTCTCTGTTACTGAAACCATGTTTCTGCGCGGACGATAAAAAATCAACCAGACAGTTCTTTCTACGGCCCAGGCGATAAGCCCATAGATCAAAATGGCAAACATGGATGACAGTTCAAGGATCATGCTGCCCATCGACGGTGAAGCGACTAACCCCTCAAATGGAAACAGGAATAGATAGGTAAACCCATAGATCAGGGCGACGATCGGGCTGGCAGGGTTGGCACCGACCAACTTAAGCCCGATGCGGAGCACGATTAGCGCTTCCAAAACACCGAACAGCAGCCAGACCCATTGCGTCAGCTTGAAACTAAAAATTCGCTGTTCACGCTCCGGTTCGCTTTGAGATGTTCTAACTTCTGATATTCTATTTTCGTTTGACAATTTAATAACTTCTTTCTATCTAGTTGGTCGAAATAAATCTTAGAAACTGCTGCTCAAGGCGCCGCTGAGGACGACACCTTGAGCAGGGATTTGTTTGCTAAATACTTACGAGAGACTACTTAAAGCCAGATCGAATTCTACTAACGGCGGATCTGTTTAACGATCCATAACAGAATGACCGAACCCAGCAAGGTTACGAGCAGCGTTGGGATGGTGATCGCATCATTAATCGTGCCGATTCCAAGAAGCGGGCTGATAAAGTATCCAGCCAAAAACGCGCCGATGATACCAACGAGAATATCAAGCAGGAGTCCTTGTTGAGAATTGGTTCTCATAATCCTGCTGGCGACATAGCCAACAATCGCCCCAAAGATCAAATAGATAATAATGTTCATGACTTTTCCTTTTCTTGTTGATGACCATGCAAGCACGGTCATCATTCCTTTTATTTGGAGGTGGGTTGGGTGGTCTTCTTCAGGTTGGCTTCATATGTGGTGACGCGCTTTTCGATCTCATCGGCTGCGGCTTCACGGGTATAGCCATATTTTTCCTGAAGGATACCTGTCAGAACTTCAAACTTGCCAGCGGCACGATCCAGATCGTCGTCTGTGAGTTTGCCCCACCAGACCTTCGCTTCACCTTTCATTTGTTTCCATTTGCCTTCTAAAATATCTTTGTTCATGTTTTGATCCTCCAGATCATTTGAAATCGCTGTCTCAATGTACGCCGGCACTCGAGACAGCGTGGGTGTGCCGGATTTCAAGACTCTCAATCAAGTATTGGCGTCAGTGATTACGAATGCCTGCGGCAACAGAACGCAGACGTTCGGCCACCCGCTCAGGAGATTCACCTTTGCTGATAAATGCGTCGGCGCCAGCGGAAAGCGCGGCTTGCTGACGGGCGTCCAGATGACTGATGAGAATAATGACAATTGCAGCTGGGCAGTTTTTTCGAAGCGTATCCAAAGCCGGGGTTTGCGAAGGGGGAAGCAACTCCCAATCGATCAACAACATATCCGCCCGGCTGGCAGGTGTAAGCACCAATGTAGTTGCCCAATCAGCAGCTTCACCAACGACTTCCATTTTTAAGTCCAGCAATACCAGGCGCAGGGCAGAACGTTCTTCAGAATTTGCATCGGCAATATATACGCGGGTCATACATCCATCGTATGATACAAACTCCCCAGCCGCATCCATCGGCTGGGGAGTTTGTATCTCCGCCACTTGGGGGAGGTGGTCATTCATTCTGTTGTTTTCCCGTCAAAATGCTCGCTATCCTTTTCAGCATCAGCGCGTGTACGATGAACGACTCCTTCACGGTGATTTGGAGGAGCATATAGTGTATAAAGCTTCAAAGGCACCTTACCGGTATTGATAATGTTATGCTTTGTGCCAGCAGGAACAAGAACTGCGAAGCCTGCGTTGATCTCAGTACGAACCCCATCGAGAAACGCCTCTCCGGTCCCCTCCTCGACACGAAAAAATTGATCCAGTTCATGCAATTCAACCCCGATATCCTCTTTGGGGTTCAAGCACATGACAACAAGCTGTATGCTACCCGCTGTGTAAAGCACTCTGCGAAACTCCCCATTTTTATTGACAATATCTTCGATGTTTTGAATAAAACCTTTCATTACATACCTCCAACTTATGATTTTTTATTTACTATTGAAGAAAAGGCAAAGCTCTAACGCTGATACAAAAAGCAGACGTTGCGCTCATCGTCCAGCAGTTGAAATACACATAGACCAACAGAAGAATCACCACAACCAATAAGAACCCGGAAACATTACGAAATAGTTTAGAGATCGCCAACAGGATGATGGCGCCGCCCAATGAAACCAAAAGGGCCGGAAGGCTAAAGTTACCTTCATTGATCGTGCTAATATTGAAAAGCGGGCTTAAAAACAGCCCCGCCACAAAGGCGCCTACAATGCCGACGATAATATCGGCAATCAACCCCTGGCGGTTGTTCGTTCTCATAATGATGCTGGCTACCCAGCCAATAACAGCCCCGACAATAATCCACACAATAAAGTTGATCATTTTTTCTCCTTATAAAGGCATCTTGATGCCTAAAAGATATATCCTTATTAATATTTTGAACTTTCAGGCTGTAACGCCTAAATAAGTCTTTAATAGAGCACAACGCTAATTCATCATACAACGCGCACTTTCCGGTCGCATCCATCGATTGGGGAGTGTCTATCTAGTTCGCTTGGGGGAGGTCAAAAATATCCCAGATCAAAATTTCTGTATTCACTTTTATAAATCAAGTACCCAGTCCAATTTCAGGTCTCATATAATTTCCTTGCCTCTCTGAAGCTCACCTATGCATTTAAAGCCCCATCTTTTTCAAGTTGATGCCGATGCAAGCTTCCTGCCAATAACATCCAAGAATAGGTTAACCACCTGCGGGTCAAAGTGTATCTCTGAAGAAGCCTGGATATACTTCAATGCATCGGGTATCGTCCAGGCGATGCGATATGGACGCTCGGATATGAGTGCATCCCAAACATCCACTACCGCGAAAATACGGGCTGTCACTGGAATTTGATCGCCTTTTAAACTTCGCGGATACCCGCTGCCATCCCATTTCTCATGATGACAATATGGAATATCCAGCGCCAATCTCAGGTAGCGAATAGGGGAAAGCATCTCATATGCAAAGACCGGATGCTTTTTCATCGCAATCCATTCATCATCTGACAAGACGCCGGGCTTGAATAGGATCGCATCCGGCACACCCATTTTGCCGATATCATGCAACAGCGATCCCCAGCGAACCTGCACTAATTCCGCGTCATTCAAACCGAAGGCGCGCGCAAGCTCCACAGTCAACTCTGTTACGCGCAGGCTATGCCCTTCCGTTTCCTTATCACGCAGATCAAGTGCATGCGACCAGCCTTCGATCGTGGCATCATATGCCAGAGTCAGTTCCGCATTGGAACGCTGCAAGCTCTCGAAGAGTGCAGCGTTATCCACTGCGATCGCAAGATGACTTGCCAAGGTATTAAGAAAATCAAACCATTCTGTATCAGGATCCAGTTTAGTGCGATGAAAAACTTCCAACACGCCTTTAATTTGTCCCTTAACGATCAACGGCGCGCCATAATAGCAGACAAAATCCTCGCCCTTTAAAAATTTGGATAATAACAAATTATCCGGTTCATCTTCTATGCTTGAGATTTGAATGAGTCTGCCTTCCATCGCGACCCGCCCGGCATAACTTTCACCTAAGCGCACCTGCGCCGTTTTCACAGAGTTGGTCCGGAAACCTTGTTCGGCACCATACTCCAACATTTGGATGTTCGGATTAAATATTAAAATATCAGCCGCATCAACCCTAAGCTCTTTCGTTACATTTTCAAGAACCTCCTTCAAGCTAAACTTCAAGTCAAAATTTGATGTAATAGCCCGGTCAATAGCGCTCAAGGCGATTAGATGCTCAAGTTGTCTCTGTATCTTTTCTTCGGCAAACTTCCGTTCCGTAATATTACGAATATTGCATTGGATCACTTTCTCATTACCCACAAGGTATACGTTGCTGACAAACTCTACATTTACCAGCGTTCCATTTTTAGCTTTAAGCGGCAGGTCATCATAACGGATAAACTCATCCACCTGTAAGGCTTCAAAGGCATCCTTACTGGCTTCGATGTCTCGAAATGCGCCAACTTCCCACAGCTTCCTTTTTAAAAACTCTTCCCGCGAATATCCCAGCATTTGTATCAAATATGGGTTTACATCCTCGATCATTCCAGTTTGGGCATCTAAAATCAGGATGCCATCCTGCGCCGCCTCAAAAAGACGGCGGTACCGAATCTCAGAATCCTTCAGCACTTGCATGATAGATCTCCCGATGTTTCCAATGTCAGCTGCATGGGCTATTTACTACCTTTCCTAACTACCTTCATACATTGGCGCAGCGATACTCATTAATTTTAGTATGCACACTCCCCAGCCGTATCCATCTGCTGGGGAGTGTTTTTATCCGCCACTTGGGGGAGGTCGAAACAATATATTAAGTGCTCAGCACCAATATTCACTCAACCCTCCAAGAACTATTCCAGGATTCATAAACATGATAAATCATGTTTATTTTCAGACTTCATATTATGCTTTTATTTCTCTGCCAGGTTACAGGAGAAAATCATTCGGTTGGCTCAGCGACCACAATCTGTCCACGCCCTGCACGCTTGGCACGATAAAGCGCAGAATCAACAACACGCAAAATAGTAGAACCAGTAGTGCCATGTTCAGGAAAAGCAGCAACACCAATAGAAAGAGTAATTTCATTGAGTGATAGTCCATCAAATCGATAATCAAACTGTCTGGCTTTTTCACAAAGGAGGTGAGCACGTTCATGGACGATCACCTGCGGGGCGTCTGGCAAAATAATAATAAATTCATCGCCGCCATAACGGCAGGGAACATCCTCCCCACGAACATGGTTTAGAAAGAGCCTGCCCAGTTCACGCAGAATCACGTCACCTGCCGCGTGTCCATGGGCATCATTGACGCCTTTGAAATTGTCCACATCGAGCATGATCACGCCAAGGGGTAAATGACTTCGGGCAGCTCGCAGCAAATCCCTTTCCAAAGTCTCTTCCATATATCGGCGATTAAACAAACCTGTTAAATAATCACGAACCGATTGTTCTCGCAGGTCTGCTTCGCTTTTTTGAAGGGCATCCTGAATGCGCACACGTTCGGTGATATCGCGAATATTGCATTGAATGACTTTCTCATCACCAGCCCAATAAACATTACTGACAAATTCAACCTGGATCATCCGCCCATCCTTTGCCCTGAGCGGCAGATTCTTATATCGAATGTATTCGTTCTTCTGCAAGGCTTTAAAAGCATCCTTGCTGGCTTTAACATCCTTGAATGCGCCAACTTCCCAGAGCTTCTTTTGGACAAACTCTTCGCATGAATATCCCAGCATATTGATCAGGAAGGGATTTACATCGGTGATCGCACCTGTATCAGCATTCAAGATCAAGATACCATCCTGAGCTGCTTCAAAAAGGCGGCGATATCGGATTTCAGAATCCTTCAGAGATTGCGTAATGGTTTCCCCGGTGCTTTCTACGTCAATATCCATAAATATAAGCTGCCTTCCTGCATCTTTTCAAAATGACTGCGCCGATACTCCTTAATTTTATAGTGCATGAGCGTCCCTGTTATCCATCCATTGGGGAAACTTTTTATCCGCCATTTGGGGGAGGATAAATCATCCCTAAACGGGTACTATAAATATACCCTTCGTCAGGATGCCCCCCTCATCCTGGTGGAGGGTATTTTGTAGAAATATTTTAATTAAAACTTCAGGGAACGATCCGGCTGCGAAGCGCCAACGTCACTGCCTCGGTGCGGCTTGCCACACCAAGCTTTGATAACACATTACTTACATGCGATTTGATGGTGGATGAACTGACCCCCAGCCGTGTTGCGATCTGTATGTTGCTCAATCCTTCAGTCATCAAGGCTAACACTTCACGTTCGCGCTCGGTCAAATCCAAGCCGGGAACAGGCGGCAGATTGGCAGTTTCTACAAGAGATTGGGCAGCTTCGGGCGAGAGAATGGCGCGTCCCGCGTGCGCAGACCGAATCGCCCTGGCAAGCTCATCCGCCGAGACATCCTTAAGTAAATAACCGATCGCCCCCGCTTCCAGCGCTTTTTTGATCAACCCGCCTTCTTTGAAACTGGTCAATACAATGACCTGCACATGTTGAAACTGTCGGCGGATCTGCCGGGTGGTCTCTGCCCCATCCATATCAGGCAGGACCATATCCATAAGAATTACATCCGGCTTGACCTCGCCACACAACTTAATGGCAGCAGCACCATTTTCAGCCTCCCCTACCAGCAACAACCCATCAAATATTTTCAGAAAAGTCACAAGCCCTTTACGGACCATGGCATGGTCATCCACAAGCATAACGCGAATAAGGTCGGTCATAATGCCTCTTTTCTCTCCAACTCTCTCCAGTAAATCGTCAGTTCCGTCCCCTTGCCCGGCTGGCTTATGATCGTTAATTGTGCACCAACCGCTTCAGCACGTTCGCGCATCATACTCAAGCCGTAATGACCCGATGCGATTTGTGCGGGGTCAAACCCTTTGCCATCGTCACGAATATTTAATTCGATGGAAGTATTTTCCTGCTTCAGGATGACCTCTACGCTGTGAGCTTCGGCGTGTTTTGCGATATTACTCAACGCTTCCTGACCGACACGGTACACTGCCACTTGAACCTCAGCAGGTAACATGCCCTCACCTTTCACAATAATGGTCGAAGGTATATTCGTACGTCCTGTGAATGAATTACCTAATAAACGTAATAGATCACCCAGCTCTGCATCGATCAATGTTGAAGGGCGAAGTTCAGCCAGCAAGGCACGCATTTCCGCCATAGCGCCACGCGTTAATTTCCGCAAGTCTTCGAGCGAATGCCGTGCCTCATCCTGATCGCGGTCCCATAAACGTGGTAGTACTTCTGCGATCAGCCCTGCCGAAAAAAGGGACTGATTAACAGCGTCATGCAGGTCACGCGCCAATCGTTGACGTTCTTCCAAAACCGCCAACTCCTGCGCATGCCCGTAGAGTTCGGCGTTGATCATTGTGATGGCCGCCTGGTTGGCTACACTAAGAGCCAGGTCAGCATGGTGAGACGTAAAAAAGTCCGGTTTCTGATGCGCCACCCCCATGCCACCGATCACACGGCTCTTCACAGCCAGAGGAACCCACATCCATGAATTCATACCATCCAGCAATAAGGCTGCGCCGTCCTCCAATAGAGCACGCAGAGACCGCGCTTGAGGTTCATCGCTCCACACGTTCGCAATACGCATCGGGCGATGTTCATTGAATAATGTCTTCAGGGTCTCAGGGTCGTTTAAAAGAATACGAACAGGCGCAGATTTTTCCAATGGTGTTGCTCCGCGCATTGCCAGGGTAATGAAAGTCGATTTTTCCAGAGAGAACAGCCCGGCATGGTCGTATTCGATGATTTCGCGCAATTGGTCAAGGATCAGCCCAGGCTGGAGTTCAAGTGTTGATGCCAGTGTATGCGATATCTCCAATAGTGTGGCTTGTTCATGCAGGCGAGTTTCCACGCGCTGATTGAGATGCTGTTCTGCAAGTATTTGTTTGCTCACATCACGAACGACCCCCAACAGGCATGGATGCTTGTGATAATTAAATATACTCGTACGCCACTCGGCATTGAAGGTTGAGTTGTCCTTCCGCACATGCAACGTCTGCACATCGAATGCGCCACCTGCTCGAGTTGTCTGTAAAAAATCATGGAACGCAGGCTGGCTTTCTGGATGAATGAACTTTAATAATGGCATTCCAATGAACGCATCATGAGTATAGCCATGCATGATGCAGGCCGCTGGGTTCGCTTCGAGCACCAACCCAGTTTGTAGATCGCCGATGATTACCCCATCATTGGTTGCTTCAAAAATACTGCGATATTGCCAGTCCACGGGCGATTCATTCGCGTGAACCAAGCTTTTTTTCAAGGATCAACCTCTTTCTAAAAAACTCCCGGCTTCAGGAAAATTCGATGCATTAGTATGATATTCATTCTACATCAATAAAAAAGGCATTTCATTAATACATTCATATTATTGCCGCGTATTATGAGTTGATAGTGTGCTACACTGTTAATGGCGCTTTAAGACAATATTTTTATCAAACTGGGGGAAACGGAGGATATTCCATAGGGACTATCCATTAATCCATGCCCGTTTAATCGGAAATGGCACGAATAGCAAAAAGGAATACATTATGAATAAAAGAGAGACTGTTCAAGTTCTTATGGATTCGATCCAGAAGGGCGAATTTGAGCTCGCAAAATCCATGCTGGCAGATGATTTTCAATTCAGCGGCTCGGTCCCTGAGCCGCTCAACAAGGATGCTTGGCTTGAGATGAGCATAAACCTGAAATCTGCATTCCCCAACCTGAACTATCACTTCAAAATGATCGGCACAGATGGTGATGTTGTGAGATCCACCACACAAATAAGCGGCACACAGACGGGGACACTCAACCTTGTGAACATGAACATGGGTTCAACGCCCGCCACAAACAAATCTGTTTCCGCAAAAACAGCAAAAACGAGGATAACCATCAAAAAGGACAAGATCACATTATGGGCAGTGGAGCCAACCGAAGGCGCTGATCTGACCGATATTCTTAGTCAACTTGGGGTGAAGCATTCAGGTCATTAACAGCTTAAAAGGCTATACGATCTCGGTTGGTGTGGCTTCACCGCCGCGGACCTTTATGGGGTTGGCGGCGTTTTTATTTCGACAACAGGGGAGAAAGCGATTTTAAGGCATGGAAATAGAACTATATGTGGGAAATCTCTCAAAGCTAACAACTCACGGCGACTTACGATTTTTATTCTCGCAAGCAGGGAAAGTTACTGAAGCGATACTAAGTTTGGATGGAAAGAGCGGCGAGCCCAAAGGCTACGCCTTTGTTACTATGAGTGCTCAAAGCGAAGCCGACAAAGCAGTCAATATGTTCGACGGCTATTTATTTTTTGAACATGAACTGACGGTACACCTTGCCAAACCAAGGGCACAACGCGGTTTTAAAGACCTGACAGCCAAACGATAATCATTCTCAAATTATGAAAAAACAAATGATCAATCTAAATATCAATACGATAATTTACAAACCAGTCAAACTGGTCTTTGATTTTATGAGTACGCCCGAAA
Organism: Candidatus Villigracilis vicinus; assembly: GCF_016702885.1. Taxonomy (NCBI): domain Bacteria; kingdom Bacillati; phylum Chloroflexota; class Anaerolineae; order Anaerolineales; family Candidatus Villigracilaceae; genus Candidatus Villigracilis; species Candidatus Villigracilis vicinus. The sequence continues at coordinate 184,190 of NZ_JADJDD010000001.1, read as the reverse complement.
ACGATTTTCAATGGCAGTATGGCACACTGGCCTCCGCCAGACTCTCTGAAGGTACAAATACCATCGGCTCATTTTTTCGAAGTATTGGGCACCTCATGGGTCAACGTGCTCAAGGCACTTTTGAAGTAATATGGCATCGCCTTGGTAGGAATAGATTTTACAACCTATTGCGAAGGGTGACAGTTCGAGTAGGAACCGATTATTTAAAGATCCTGCAATATTCTTAATTCTATAAAAATACGAAACGATTAATGAGAAAAGCCTTCTCAAATCGAGAAGGCTTTGGCGGCCAGATAAAAATGGAAAGTCTGGTTGGCACATGGTAACCGTGCTGCCCATCTGCCAACCAGACTTTACTGATTCAAATGGCGATAGACGCCCTTCATTTGTTTATAAATTAATTGGAAGTTTTCAAACCCGCGATCGTACACGGCTCGATTCTGGACTTGGGGTTGATACGCCCTTCGGAACTGGATCAACTCTGGGATATCGGCAAACTTAATTTCGCCCAATCCTGCCGCCGCGATCCACGCCGCGCCGCGGGCATTGGCATAGATGGGGTCTGCAACCTGTTTGATCTCCACATTCATCACATCCGCAAATATCTGGCACCACACATCCGACTGCGCTCCCCCGCCAACGATGTTGATGTTGTTCACTTTGCGCCCCAGGAATTTCTCCACAGGTGAAAGAAGCCAACGTGTGTTGTAAGCTATGCCCTCTAAAAAGGCGCGGATGATATCCTCCCGTGTGGAGTTGAGCGACAAGTTATAAAGTCCGGCACGAAGCGTTTTATCATCCACTGGCGCACGCTCCCCCCAGATCCAAGGCGTGTACATGACTCCATTCGCACCTGCAGGGACACGGTTCGCGATCTGATCGAGCACTTTGAAAATATCGGGCACATCGGCTTCTTGCAGTAATTCATCCTTGTGATAGATGATGTTGTCGCGCAGGAAGGTGAGGTTGCCGCCCGCCGTGGCTTGCAGCGCCGTGAGCAAATAACGCCCCGGCACCGCACATGGAATCGACGCCATGCTCGAAGCCACATCCGTTTTCTTGAACGGCACATGCGCTGCCATCCATGAAGAGGTACCGATGTAAAGATGAAGTGCGTAATCGTCTACAGCACCCGCGCCTATTGCCGCGGCTGTGTTATCAATCGCACCAGCCACCACTTTCACATTGGATGACAAGCCAAGTGCATTGGCAACATCGCCACGAAGATCACCGATCACTTTTGTGCAGGCGACCACATCGGGGAGTTTCTCGCGGTCAATGCCGAGCGAACGGATCAGCGAATCGTTGTAATGAATATCATCGGGGTTGCGATTATCCGTCACCCAGGAAGTCACGATTGAATCAAAACTTGCTACGAACTCGCCGGTCAGGCGCAGGTTGATGTAGTCAAGCACGTTCAAAAACTTGTGAGTCTTTTTGTAAATCTCCGGCATCGTATCGCGGATGAAAAGCATGTGTGCCGCCGGGTCTTTGCCGGTCATCGAAGGCATACCGCCGGTGAGCCGAACAAAACGAAGCACATTTGAAATCCCTGCGCCGTCGATGTTGATCAAGCCGCCAATTTGTTTTTTCAAATTCGCCGCGCCGCGCATGTCCATCCATAGGATGGCGTTGCCAAGTGCATTGCCATCTTTGTCAACCGCAACCGTCCCTTCCCCTTGTGTGGATGCACAAACCGCAATCACATTCGCACCGTAATTCTTCTTCATCAACCTTCCCGCCGCTGAAAGAAACGCCTGCCACCACTCTTCTGGTGATTGCTCCGCGCCGCCATCTGGTGTGAGAATCAGGCGCACGGGTTCAGCTTCCCATCCCAGCACCTTTCCGCTGACGGAGATCAGTGCTACCTTCATGCCAGATGTACCAAGGTCAATTGCGAGAATCAGTTTTTCTTGGGTCATTGTTTTTCTCTGCTTAATTGTCACCCTGAGCGATAGCGAAGGGTCTCTACCATTGAAGTAGAGATGCTTCGCTATCGCTCAGCATGACACGAAAAGGGTTTTGTGTAAATTATCTCTGCGGATCTTTCATTTGCGTTACAAGCGCGGCACTCACAACCAACAAACCAATTGCCAATAACAACGCAGGTGTGAACGAGCCGTCTTCCGTCTTCAAGGCTTCCATGATGTACACAAACACCACCGACGCCTGACCGAACAATTGTATCAAGCCATTCGAGGTTCCCTCAGGAGTCGGCTGGGTCACTTCAGAGGCGTATTGCATCCCAATTGGGCTGGTACTCACAAGGAAGAATCCCATCGCAAAAGCAGAGACGAATAACAGCCAACCGGTTGTCGCAAATGCCAAACCGATCAAGCCGGGAATCGCCAACAACATGCCAGCCAAAATATAAGGCTGACGTTTGCGAGTTTTATCCGAAAACGGCGGGATGATGACTGCGCCTAACACGCCGCCCACCAACATCAACGCACCGAGGGTGCCTGCATCGGTCGGCGTAAACCCACGCGGACGGATGATATTCTCCACCCAGGTGGTCACACCGTTGAAGATGCCCAATCCAACAAACGAAACGAATAGATACAGCCAAAACGATTTGACCGTGAAAGCATGCTTCAATCCGTCCAACATCAAAGCGCGGACGTCACTGCCATCCGGTCCCGGAGGCGTGGGCGGAGTTTCTTTGGCAAAGATAATGAACAGCACAGATGATACAGCCGCGATCCCGCCATAGATCAATTGTACGGTCGGGATAGCCATGGTTTCAGTCAACACAGGGGTCAACACCATACCCAATGCAGTCCCGACCAAATTGGCAAGTGTGACAAGTCCAACCGCGGTGGCACGTTCTTCGATGGCAAACCAGTTCGCAGGAACTTTTGTCCACGCATTGAGCAGGAAAGGCTGAGCGGCGGCAATGCCTACCGTACTCCACAAAACAAGGGAGTAATTTGCCCCAGCAAATCCGCGCAAGATACCAAAAATCCCCATCATTACTGCGCCGATGCTGACCGCTACTCGAAACCCGTATGTATCGATCACCCATGAAACCGGAATCGAGAGTGGAATGAAAGCGATCATGAATGACATCGCCAGCAAACCGATCTGTAGATCAGTCACGCCATAGAATGCGGCGGCAGGACCCGTGATCGGTGCATAGGTGATCCATAACATTTGGATGGTCAGGTTGATGAACATGAACACGCCCAACACCACCCAGCGATACCCATAAAGTTTAAATTTGTCTGTCATGCCATGATGCTCCTTTGTTATTTGTTTTGTCATCCTTCGCTGCTGCTCCGGGTGAGATGAAATCAAACACACGCCGCTAAAACAGTTTCAAACTTACTCAATGCGCTATCGATCACTTCATCCGTATCTGCCATCGAGGTGTACATGCGCGAACCAGCTAAAGTGATAAGCCCTTGCGACATATACGCTGCGCCCATTTCTTCGATCATGTGCTTGCGCGGCTTGAGTTCCTTCGCCAAGCGGATCGGGTTACGCAAATCCAGCAACATCACTCCGGATGTCTCCAAATGGACGATCGAACCTTGGTTGTACACCACGAACGGCAAGCCGTATTTTTCAATGATGGCTTGCAAACCTTTGGTAAGCCTGTCCCCTGCCTTGCCAGCAATCACCGCCGCGTTCGTGCGTTCCATCTCTAACAAAGAGTAATAACCCGCCACACATGAAAGTGGGTTCGCAGAAAGCGTCCCGCCCACATAAGCACGTTCACCAATACCGCCAATGCCCGCCGCAAAACGCGAAACGACTTCGGCGCGTCCGCCCACACCGCCCGCCATTGGGTAACCGCCCGTGATGCATTTGCCGAACACCGTCAGATCGGGTTTGACGCCGAAGTAGCCTTGAGCACCGCCCAAACCCACGCGAAAGCCGGTCACAACTTCGTCGAAGATAAGAAGCGCACCGAACTCATCACACAACTCACGGATCTTTTGATTGAAGTCAAACGGCACAGGACGTGTCCCCGATTCAGGTCCCAACGGCTCGACGATCACCGCCGCGGTGCCGCCCCGCAGCCTGTTCAGCCAAAGTTGACGTTTCAATGCCCCGAGGCTATTCGGAAAAAATTCTTTTGTTGCAGCGCTCGCTCCGCGTGGAATACCCGTCGCCTCAAGCCGCCCCGTGCCGGGAATGTGCAAGCCATAGACCATCGGGTCACTCCAGCCATGATACGCGCCGCCGACCTTGATGACATATTTTTTCTTGGTGAACGCCCGCGCCGCACGAACCGCCGCCATCACGCTCTCTGTGCCTGAGCCCAGCATGCGGAACATCTCCACCGCGGGCATGAAGCGATTGACGAGCTCTGCCAGTTTCAATTCGTATTCATGGAATAAACCAGTCACAGGTCCGCATTCATTGAGCATCTCAAAAACTTTTTCGCGCACGGGCGCATAGTTGCTGCCCAACACGGTCGGACCGCCCGCCTGCAAAAAGTCGATGTATTCATTGCCGTCTGCATCCCAAAGATAAGCGCCGTCCGTTTTTTCGATGGCAATCGGAAACGGATAATTGAACGCCAAGTTGTGTTGCACGCCGCCCGGGATGAACTTCTTGGCTTCGTCGGTTAATTCTTTGGAACGTTTGCATTGGTTATCAAAATAACTCAGGAACTCCTGCATCTTTTCGCGCTTTACATGGCGCAACGGCTGACTGATGAGGTTGTTTAGTTTTTTATAAACTTCATCGACATCATGATATTCACTAATCGCATATTTTTGTTCATTCATTTTATTCACCACTTTTTACTTCTTCACCCTTTTCAACTTTTTTCTGGTCCTTACGCAGCTTGGCAAAGGCGATCTCACGCACCGCCAAAGGAATCTTGCTGATCTTCTTCTCAGTACAAATTACTAATAAATATGCCATGGCACATTTTTCTAGAATCTCAACATTATGCACAGCTCGTTCCATGTCGTGACCAAAAACCAACGCACCGTGATTTTGCATCATGAACGCATTGTTGTGATTCTTTACATGCTTTGCCACTGTATTCTTCAACATCCCCGTCCCAGAAGGCGCATATGGAATGATCTCGACACTGCGACCTAAAAAGCGCGCCTGCTCATCAAACAGAGCCGGGATCGGTGACTTGATCAAGGTCAATGCGCTGGTGTAGACCTGATGCGTATGGACGATGGCATTCACATCTCCCCGCACCTGATACACCGCCCCATGCATGGCAGACTCGACCGATGGCTTGAGATGACCTTCAAGCATGTTCAAGTCAAAATCCAAAATGCAGACGTCTTCCGGCGTCATCTTCATATAATCGTAATTCGACGGGGTGATGGCAAAAGCCTCCTTGTTTGCTACACGCATGGACAAATTCCCACCCGTTGCCATCAAAAATCCTTTGCGCACCAACTCGTGTGCGGTTTCGACGATCAGCTTTTTTTCAAAATCAAAACTTCCCATAGGATATTCCTTCGCTCATAGTTGCCGGTCGGCGTAATTTCAAAAACCCCCCCCCCGGGACCCCCCCCCCCCGCGCGTGGTATAACTAGACACTGTCCAGATTTTAGGTCACAATCTTGACGGTGTCAAGATTTTAGCTTAACATCTCCCCATGCCATCGAAAAAGTATCATCATGGAGATCTAAAAAACGCCCTCATCAAAGCCGGAGTGGAAATTCTGGCAAAAGAAGGCGTTGGTGGATTAAGCCTGCGTAAAGTGGCTCAACGTGCTGGAGTGAGTCACTCCGCGCCGTATGCGCACTTCCCGGATAAACAATCGCTTATCGCTGCGATCTCGACTGAGGGTTTTAATCAACTTTACGCAGAGTTGGAAGCGGCAATATCCTCCCATTCCAAAAACCCCAAAAAGCAGCTCATTGATGGCGCAAAAACATATGTCCGCTTTGCAGAGGAAAACACTGACACATTCAAGATCATGTTCTCCGGTGTGTTGGAAAAAGAAAAAGATTATCCATCCTTTGTAGAGATATCAAGTAAGACGTTTAAATTGGTCGTGGAAGTTATACAAGCCTGTCAAAATGCTGGCATCTTACCCACGGCTCCCGCAGATCTGATGGCTGTTTCCGTTTGGGGGCAAGTGCATGGGGTAGTGTCGCTGGCGCTGGAAGGACAGATTTCTCATACTCTGTTGGAGAAAAAAAATATAGAGAATATTGTCTCATTCGCCCTGGGAGAGATGATAAATTCTTAACACGAACTAAACAAGTTCTAAACATCTTCCTGCTATCGTAGGGGCGAAAGGACAAACGATATGCTACGCAAATTTCTCTCCATCTTCTTTCTCCTATCTCTGCTAACGGGATGTATGGTTCCGCCTACAGAAATAGCAGTTGTTGTTCCTGCAACCAATGAAACTGCCGTTATCACTTCCCCGATCTCACAATTGACAAATACAGGGTTTACCCTTACCAGCACAGATGTTACCGACGGCGGACGCCTACCCGTCGAGTACACCTGCGATGGTGACGGCTCGACTCTCCCCCTCACCTGGAGCGGCGCACCCGCCGAGACTCAGAGCTACGCTGTCATCATGCACCACGAAGCACCTGACGGGATTCATTGGTATTGGGTGCTATACAACATCTCAGCGAATGTGACCAGCCTGCCCAAAAACGTCAGCGGAATCGGCACACTCGGCAACAACATCAACAACGGACTTGCCGAGTATTCCCCGCCCTGTTCAAAGGGACCCGGCGACAAGACCTACACTTACACCGTGTACGCACTTTCTGCTGAACCTCAGATCAACGTCCCTGCCGAACAAGTGAACCGTGATACTCTGCTTGCCGCAATGGAAGGCTTCACCCTCGCCAGCGCCGAAATGAATGTGGTCTATGCGCGTGAAGGTATGACCGATCCAAACACTCAGGGGAATCAACAAGGGCAGGGTAACAATAATCAAGGCAACAATAAACAACCCGCTGACGGCGCTCCCGCCTACAACATCGAACAAGCGGTCTCCGACAAAGCTCAAGGCATGACTATCTCCTATGACGCACTGGCATTCATGACAGGTGACCTTGGCTCAGACTCCTTCTTCCCTCCTGGAAAAGTTGCGGACTTTTGGGGCTTCCAATATCTGCGCGACAATGATCCATCCCACATGGGACATGCAGGCGACTTCCTCACCAGTGCGGCGATGAACACACTCAATAACCTCACATCCGACCAACGCTCCCAACTGGTTGCACTTGCTGAAAGCCAAGTGGACGACATCAACGAGTACGGATACAAGCGCTTCGTGCTCATGGACGCATTCCGTCGCCTCGCCGAAGGTGACCTCCCTGCTGGAACAACTGGTCTCGACAAAGAAGCGGTCAAATCCTACTCAGCGGAGTTGTACCAACTCGACGGGCAGATCAGTTTTGAGCGCGCCCAATTAATGGGACAGATCCTCACCAGTCTGAGCGCGGAACAACGTGCCTACTTCGACGCAATGGTCGGTAAAGGCATGTTGGAGTGGAACGATGTGCAGGAACCCGAAGACATCCGCGGACTCGACCGTGACACCAAAGTTGCCGTGATGACATACGCCGCCGACCTCTACAGTTGGTATGCGGGCTCCATCGAAGCGGATGTGTACTTCTGCCCCGAACGCCACGGCACCTACTTCGGCTCGTTCTATCTCAAGGACATCAAAGCCATGAGCGACCCGACCTACTCCATCCCCACCAATTTGACGGGCGACCTCGGTGAGATCATGCTGTCAAAATTGACTCCCGATCAAGCCGCGCTGATCACTGGTCTTGTCGATATTCAGAAACCGTCTCTGCAAGGATTGGTGGACGCGCGCGAACAGATTTCCATTGAACTCCGCAAATTCAAAGATGGCAACGCGGCTGACCAAGCCACAGTGATGAATCTGATGGCGCAATACGGCGCATACGACGGCGAGATCATTTACAACATGGCGATTAACTTTGCCGCGGTGAAGAACTCGCTGACTGCTGAACAACAAGCCGAACTCGACGCACTCCGCACGGAACTGCTAGGGGATGTCTCGCACCCCGACGGCGCATACCTGTATTCACAGGCGATCTCCCATGAAAAAAACTACTTATCACCCTCACAATTATTTCCTTCCTCGCTGCATGCGCTCCTACTACCACGCCAACGCCAACACAAATGCAACAGCCGAGTCAAATGTCTGTGGTGACGAAGCAACCCACGGCTACAGTTGAAGCGTCGCCCACAGCGGAGATACAGCCTACCGAAACGAAAAAGCCCAAGCGACAGAACCAACCTGTAGGGCCGACATCCGCCAGCGCTGATTTTGTTGCCACAGAAATTTTGGGGCGACCCACCGATACATCCGTTACGGTCAACATCATACCTGCGTTTGACATGGATATCACTATCATGTACGGTGCAATGAATGGCGCATCACAAACCGTAACGGTTGCTGGCAAAACCAACACGCCGCAGGAAATTCTACTTTCAAACCTGCAACCCAACAGCGAATATTATTATTCAGTGAACGGCGGAGCACAACACACCTTCCACACCGCCCGCGCACAGGGTAGCACCTTCACATTTGCCATTCAAGGCGACTCGCACCCCGAGCGCACCAAGAATCAGTTTGACCCAGATCTTTACACCAAAACGTTGTTGAGCGCCGCATCTATTCAACCCGATTTTTACATGACCATCGGCGATGACTTTAGCGTGGACACGCTCAAGGATGCCAACGCTGAAACCGTGCGAACGCTGTATATCAATCAACGTCAATGGCTGGGGCTGGTGGATGCGCCTGTGTTTTTAGTGAACGGCAATCACGAGCAGGCTTCACTGGCGAACCTTGATGGCACACCGAACAACGTGGCTGTCTGGGCTCAGACATCACGCAATGCGTATTACCCCCAACCTGCGCCTGATAATTTTTACACCGGCAATGTTGAGCCTGTTGAATTCATCGGACAGCTGCGTGATTACTACGCCTTTACCTGGGGCGACGCGCTCTTTGTCGTCATTGATCCGTACTGGCATTCCACAGTCAGTAAATAATCTATTCGGCGACGGAAAGCCAAACGAACAAGAACAAAAAGGGAAAAACGTGATCTTTGGGAGGTTACGCTTGGCGATGTGCAATATCAATGGTTCAGGCAAACACTTGAAACCAGCAACGCAAAATACAAATTCGTCTTCACACACCATGTGCTCGGCACGGGTCGCGGCGGCATCGAACTCGCGGACACCTTCGAATGGGGCGACTCAAAGATCTCTCCCAGCATCGCACATGGGACAAGACCATCCATCAATTGATGGTGGATAACAACGTCACCATCTTCTTCCAAGGTCATGACCACATCTTCGCCCGTCAGGAACTTGGTGGTGTCATCTACCAAACCCTACCCGAGCCTGCCAACCCGTTCTACAGTTGGGAAAATCAACAAGCTTACAAAAGCGGTGATCTATTCCCCAATAGCGGTCACGTACGCGTCACCGTTTCGCCCGATGGCGTCACCGTGGATTATGTCCGCTCGTATCTCGACAAGCCTGATGAAGTTGCATTTTCTTACATGGTCAAATAATTGGATTGCATCTCATGCAGACTCTTTCCCTCAAACCAACTACTCCTCGTCTTGATTCTGCTCCTCAGCAGTTGTGCGCCTCAGCCTACCCCAGCCTGATTCCACCCATCGAGCCGACTCCAACTTCATCGCCGACTCTCCCAACACCCGCGCCCACAGAAAACCACGCGGACAAAATCCGCCTCAAGATCAAGGCAGTGACGCGTCTCAATCGCTCGACTTCGAGATTCTACGCATCCCTACGATGTCATTCTCGGACGTCCCACGGCAAACAGCGTCACATTCTCTTTACTCGCCTACAATGATCAGACACTTTCCATTTCTTATGGAACATCATCTGGTAAATACGCATCCCAAACTGACCCCATTAACCTGACAGCCAATACCCCTCAAACCTTCCAACTTTCCAACCTGCAACCTTCAACGGAATATTTTTACTCCATCAACAACGGAATCGAAAACACCTTCCACACCGCCCGCCCCGCAGGCTCAACTTACACCTTCACCATCCAAGCGGACTCACATCTCGACTTCGAATGCCAGCGCCCAAGTCTATTTGCAAACCCTCGCCAACCAACGCGCTGACAATCCCGATTTTGTGATCGACATGGGCGACACCTTCATGACCGACAAGTACAAACCCTATACCGATGCGTTTCCACAATACCTTGCGCAGCGTTACCTCCTCGGTCAACTTGCGGATACGGCTCCGCTGTTTCTCGTCTTGGGCAATCACGACGGCGAAGGCGCGCCGCGTGGAAAGAACGGCGAAGAGATGTCCGTCTGGTCAGCACAAAATCGCACACTATATTTCCCCAACCCTGTGCCGAATGATTTCTACACGGGCAACGTCACTCCGCATCCCACCATCGGTGACTTGCAAAATTACTACGCCTTCACATGGGGCGACGCGCTCTTCATCGTCCTCGACCCGTACTGGTACACGCCACCCACCAAAGGCAACACAGAAAATTTATGGAACCCAACTCTTGGTGAAGAACAATATCAATGGTTCAAGCGTACGCTGGAAACCAACAATGCCAAATGGAAGTTCGTCTTCATTCATCAACTCATCGGCGGACTCGAAAGATGGGCGCGGTGGTGTAAGTTGCCCCTATCACGAATGGGGCGGACTCAACCCCGATGGCTCCTATGGCTTCGATGAAAATCGTCCCAATTGGGAATCTCCAATTCACCAATTACTAATTACCCATAACGTTTCTGCCGTCTTTCACGGTCATGATCATCTCTTCGTTCATCAGGAACTTGATGGCATCATTTATCAGAAATTCCTCAACCTGGTTCCACCCGACCGGACAGCACCGACAGCGCCGCGGACTATGGCTACGTCAACGGCACCGTCCTCGGCGGACCGGGTCACATGCGGGTCACCGTCAGCCCCGAGCAGGTGACCGTGGATTATGTCCGCTCTTATATAGAAGAAAAGCCCGCTCAACAGAACGGGCAGGTGGATTTTTCTTATACAATAAAATAGGTCACGCACGAAGCATGACCTATTCTGAAACAACATTGGTATTCCAAACACCTTCTAAAAAAGATTTATCGCTGTCATTACAATTAACAAAATTACAGCGACTATCCCACGGACAAAGAACAAACTAACTATGGGCTTCACTGGAAAGACCTGGGTCTTCCAATGAAGCCCATTTGTGAATGTCAAAACCGAGTCCCGCGATCTCGACTGCCATCTTCAGCATATCCCTGCGGCTGCGGTAGCGCACCATGCCGACCTGATCCCAATCATCGGCTAAATCGGGATGGATAAATCTTCCCGAACGCCGCCGAGAAAAACCGGGTGACCGCCGTATTTGAGAAGAAGCGGAATGATCGCGCGGTTGTATCGGTCATTGGCTGTCATTGGGTCATCGCCAAAGGGACTGCCTTCCGGGTAAAGCGTTTTTTGCGAAACTTAAGCAGGTTCACCATGTAGTATTCCCGTCCATCATCGTTTTGGGTCAAGTCACGAAATTGTTGCAGGATAGGAGACTCTTCTTTCGAGTCTTGTTTGCCTGCCCGCTTCTTTATTTCAGCCAGCAGCGCATCCACTTCAACGGCGGTTAGGGCTTGCCTCGTCCTCCATACCAAAACAGGAAAGCGATATACAGCAATACAAAGACAACGGCAATGATGGTAAATTCTGTTGGCATTTGGAAACCTTATTTTGATTCTTCGATATTCTTGCTGCCACTCCACAGCGACCAGACCACCATCACCACAGCCAATGGCAGGATGATCTGATTACCGATCGCTCCAGGCGGAGTATGGGCAAACGTAATCGGCTTCATCGCCCCTACTAATTCACGCAGAAGAACTTCCAGCGCAAGCATCAGCCACATGAACGGGATCAATGACCGGTAGCGAATGACCGCGAGCAGTTGAATCAGCGCAAACAGTAATTGCGAGCTTCCCCACAGCGCGGAAGGCGAAGATAATCCCATCTGCCCCTGCCACCGATAGATCCATTCCAGCGATCGTCCCTGCGCCGCCATCGGGTGAAAGCAAATGAATACAACTGCGCACAGTGCTGACGATGGCGTACAGGGCAAAAATGTAGAACGGGATTTTGTCCCGCGGATGACATTGTCTACTTTGGCGGGCAGTAATGTTTCAAAGATTTTTTCATGTTATTTTCCTTTTGCGCTTGGACAAAGCGATTGATAGCGTCAGCCACTTGTTCGGGCTGGTCGAAGTTGTCGAAATGGCTGGCATTTGTCACCCATTCCAATTGAACGTTGGGACATTCGCTGGCAATATCTGCGAAAATGGATTGGGGTTGTGCGGGGTCACTATCTGCCTGGAGTTGCAGAACTGGAAAAGGAAAATCATTTTTACAAATTTTGCCGATGGCAGTATTCAGGTCCCAATTATTCGTTAGAAAATATTTTGGGTTCATTATGGCAACACCCGGTCTGGAATATTCATAGACCAAATAGTCACGGTCTATCTGTTTGAAAGTGCTCGTCATACGGCCGGGATAAATGGTGTCGATCAACCAGCCTGCATCCTGATAAAGATAGGATGCGATCCAATTGTTTTGGAACAGGAGCCATTGCGGCTTTTCAAGATAAACGGAAGGCGGTGGTGTTGTACTGATTTCCTTTTTGAATCAAATCCGCTTCCATGCGAATGTACCCGAGGATGCGCTCTGGGTGGTCACTAACCATCACACTGCCAATGATCGTTCCCCAATCGTGCGAGACAACATAACATTTTTCGACACCTAGACTGTCCATCAAATCCACAATTTGACCGGCAACCGTGTGCCAGTTGTAATCTTCATCCTGTAAATCCGAGCGTCCATAGCCTTTCATGTCAATGGCGATGAGGCGGTAGTTCTGGTCAACCAGCGGCAGGACATAGCGCCATGAGTACCAGCCTTCGGGAAGACCATGCAGAAAGAGAATGACCTCGCTGTCCGGGTTGCCTTCTTCCACATAATGCCATTTGATCCCGTTCACAACCGTATCGTGTTGGTTGAACTGAGCATCGATCGCGTCATGCTCGGCTTGGTGCTCAGCGCGGAATTTCTCGTACTGCACCGCCAGTCTTTTAGCGCGGATGGGGGCATAGACCCAGACAAATATCGCTAACAGCAGGGCACTGCCTGCTAAAATTATCCCCAACCATTTCATTACTCTTTTCACTGTCTTTCCTTGTGATATAATATATACAACGTATAAATTATACATGGTATAAATAATAAGTCAAGTGTTTTGACCTAATCTATTCATTCCAAACCCAATAGGAACTGACCTATGCCTCGACCGAAAAAGACCCCGCCCAACTTGAAGCCACCCGCGAGAAAATTCTCGATGTCGCCCTCTCCATTTTGCAGGAGTCCGGACCCGAAGCACTCACCTCCCGCGCCATAGCCGAAGACTTGGGAGTCGCACACATGTCGCTATTCACCTACTTCGAGAATCACGCAGCGATCTTGCGCGCCCTGCGCGAACGCGAATTATCCAAGTGGCAGGCACAGCAGCAAGTCTTCGAGCAACGCGCCACACCCGAAAATATTGTGCAGGTTGTGGAAGATGTTCTGCGGCTTTATATTGATTTTGCGCACGAGAACCCCAACCTGTACCGCCTGACTTGGGTCATGCCTGAATTTGGAATCGAAAGCCCCGAAGAAAAACCGACAGCGGACGTTGAACACTGTTGGGCATTTGGCAGGCTTGCTTCAACTGGGTATGGCGTCAGGCGTTTTTGAAAACCGCGAACCGCTTTTGTCCGCAGGAACGGCGCTGGCGATGGTAAACACACTCCATATCCTCTTCCACAACGGAAGATTGAAGCTGATTCCCACCCATGCGTGACCGCATGGTGGATGAAGTTTTTCAATAATTATGAATTATCTAAAAAAAGAAGTAACTTTAACAACTTCTGAACATCTTTCTGCTATCATGGGCGCATGAAAACCATCCTCGTCGCCGACGATAAAGCAAACATCGGCAACCTGGTGCGCGAATATCTCGAAGCCGAAAACTTCCCGCGTGATCATCGCCGCCAACGGACGTGAAGCCCTCTACGCCGCCCGCGCAGAAAAGCCCGACCTCATTCTGCTCGACATCATGATGCCCGAGATGAGCGGTTACGACTTCATCAAAGCCTATCGCAAAGAAAGCGAAACGCCCATTATTCTGCTTACTGCGAAATTAGATGAGACCGATAAAGTGCTGGGACTCGAACTCGGCGCGGATGATTACGTCACCAAGCCATTTGGGATGAAGGAACTGACCGCCCGCATCCACGCCGTTTTACGCCGCGCGCTTCGCACTCCGCTCGAGTTGGATACGCTAAAGATCGGCAGTATCTCCCTGGATAAAGACTCCGCACCGTCACGGTGGATGACGAACCCGCCTCCCTCACCCCTCCGAATTTGACTTGCTCTACGTGCTCATGTCTACACCTGGCAAAGTCTTCTCCCGCTCCGACCTGCTGCTCAAACTGCAAGGCACCACCTTCGAAGGCGTCGAGCGGACCATCGATGTCCACATCCGCAATTTAAGAACCAAGATCGAGCAAGACCCATCCGACCCGCAATTCATCATCACCGTGTTTGGAGTCGGCTACAAATTTACCTCTGATTAAAATCAACCTGACACCTGACACCTGAAACTTGGAACGTGGAACCTGACACACTGGAACCTTCAACTTGAACCTCACCCACAAACTCACCCGCTCCTGCTCCTCAGCCTGATCGTCATTGGGCTGGCGGTGACTTTGATATGGGGTTGATCAACTACCAGTTCAATCAATATCTGGAAGTTCAACGCCAAAATGACTTTGCAGTGGCGGCAAATAATTATTACCTTGAAAATCGCACCTGGGATGGCGTGGATAATTACCTGCGCGAACAGCAACTCCTGCCCCCATTGAATGAAGTCAACCCGCCGCCGCAGCCTTTGTATTGGTGAATACTGATCGTAAAGTGATTATTGCATCTGCACCTTATACAGTCGGTGAAAGGTGAAGCAAGGCACACTGGATAAAGGCATCCCCATCGAAAGCGGCGGCGAAGTTTTCGGCACAATCATTTCCACCGGGCAGCCGCTCGTCCGCAACCCGATCGACCAAAAATATGTAGACCAGATCAACCGCGGATTTTGGCTGGCGGGCATTGTGGGAATGTTAGTCGCACTAGGATCCGGCTTGCTACTGGCACGCTCGCTCACCCGCCCCGTGCGAGATCTGACCACCGCTACGCGCAGCATGGCGCAAGGACAACTCGGAACAGCAAGTCCCCGTCCGCTCGGAAGATGAACTCGGCGAATTGGCGCAAGCCTTCAATCAAATGAGCGCCGACCTTGCCCGGCGCAAACCGCTCGCGCAAACAAATGACCGCCGACATTGCCCACGATCTGCGCAATCCGTTGACAGTGCTAAGCGGTTATCTTGAGTCCTGCAAGATGGAAAGCTCAAACCTACGCCTGAACGTTTTGCTGTCATGCAAGCCGAAGCGCCTCACCTGCAGCATCTCGTCGAAGACCTGCGAACGTTATCCCTTGCGGATGCGGGCGAATTGAAACTGCACCTCGAACCGACATCGATCCCTGAATTGCTCGAACGTGTTGCAAAAGCCTATCGTCATCAGGCAGAACAACAACAGATCAACTTGAAGGTAGAAATCGAACCCAACCTGCCAGAGATCAATCTCGACCCTACACGCATGGAACAGGTGTTGGGAAACCTCGTCAGCAACGCGTTGCGGTACACTGCCGCAGACGGGGAGATTCGTCTCGAAGCGAAGCAATTCAATGGGAGTCTGAGCGTGAGCGTCATCGATAATGGCAGCGGATCCTAGTCGAGATCTCTGCCGCATATCTTTGAGCGTTCCTATCGCGGCGATGAATCCCGAAGCGGAAATGAATCAGGGCTGGGATTGGCGATCGCAAAATCCATCGTCGAATTACATGGCGGAAATATCCGCGCTGAAAGCGATCATGCAGGATCCTATTTTTATCTGAGGTTTTGAATTCCCGGAAAATTTCTTTCCTTCATAACCAGCACAGGTGGAGGTGATTGGGAGATAAAATTCATCAGCACAACACCCGACTCGCAAAAGATGCTTCAACTTGCACGGCGAAAAACAATTCCGATAAATTACAATATATCAATGGAAAATAAAACAGTTCTAATCACTGGCGAAAATAAACGCGCAAGTTGTCGTCACGGGTAGAAGCAAACAAAACTGAGAAGAAGCCGTTACCAAAATTAAACAACTAAGCGGCAACGCAAAAGTTGACTTGCTGATCGGCGATCTTTCTGCGCCTTGAAATGTCCGTGCTTTAGCCGGGCATTTCAAGGCGCAGTGGTTGCGCTAAGCAATGGTGATACCAAGGTAATTAAATCAATTTTCGCGGAAAACTACGATTAACCATTATGCTTTGGTACCGATGGCTGGAATGGTCTGGAACAATTGGCTGGTGTTTTTGGCGCACCAGGCTTTCAAATGTACACACCTATTCGGGCATTTGCCGATGGAGACCTGGTTTTACTGCACGGTATTTTTCACTTTGAAAGCTTGGAAACCTTTAAACCGAGTAAGGACGCACCAGGGGTCATTGCCTTTGATCTTTTCCGGGTTGAGAACGGCAAGATCGTTGAGCATTGGGATGTTCTTCAGAATAATGTCCCGACCGAACAAACAAACATCGGTATCTCAACTACAGGGGATGGAGAATCCAAGTAAGCAGGATGTTTTAGAGGCATCAATTCGTGTTAGAAAAAGTTACCCGTTTTTAAGAACGGGTAACTTTTAATCTTTTGATATGGCATCAACTGATTTTAGAATCAGGCTTATTATTTGACCAGAGAACTCTTAAGACTTACCCCATCTGCGCCATCCATGCACTAGAGAAATAAAAAATCTTAAGAACTATTCTGTTTCTTCAAACCGCTTCCAAAACGCCGACATTTGATTCAACTCTTTATCACTGAACTTGCTGAGAAAGTTTTCTCTCACAAAAGCGACATGCGCCTTGACTGCTTTTTGAAATCTCGCAGCGCCTTCTGCGGTCAACACAGCATACGCGCCGCGACGGTCTTCGGGCGCTTCTTCGCGCGTGACCAAACCTGCCTTCTCCAGCCGTTCCACCACTCTGCTTACTCCACTGCGCGTGAGAACGCTCTCAGCAGCCAGGTCTTGGATCCGCACCCGATGATTCTCATTCCACGAAAGCCGCAGCAAAATCTCAAACTCCACATGCGTGATGTGCGAATGTGACTGTAAATCCTCTTCGATCATGCGGTTCATGCGTCCATAAACACCGAGGAACCCGCCCCAGGCATTCTGTTCGATTTCTGTAAATCCGTCTCCCATGAAAATCTCCTTTCGCTCTTGACAGATGCGTGCTCACGCACATATAATAAGAATTACGTGATTAGTCACATAAATTTTATCACAAACTCAAGGAGAAATATTATGAGTAACTCGGCAAAACTAATTCCGCAATGGATACGAATTCTGGCAGGCGTTCTCGGCTTATTTGCATTGAGCATTGGCATCGCCGGATATTTCAAACCCGACATGGTTGTCCACGGGTTCGCATTTGACTCTGTAGCCAACCAAACCATGGGCATGATGTTTACAGTTAGAAACGTTGCCCTCGGTGTGGCATTGATCCTTGTCGCCATTGGTGGCGTCCCTGAGTCGTTTGCGGTGACCTTCATCATCCGCTTCCTGATCGAACTGCAAGACCTGATCACCAACTTCGTCACAGGCGGGCTCTTGAACGAAAAGATCTTTGTTGCAGTTTTGCTTGTGATCGAAGGCTTTGTCATCAGCCGCTTGTTCAAGATCATTGGGGAAAAGCACGCCGCTGAAAAAGCGGGGTAATCCCTCCCCTGCTTAAGCAGATCGTTCGTCAATCCAAAGAAGACCTTAAGTCTGTAACAATAGCCTTAAGGTTTATCTTATATTCAACCCCAGTCTGTAGGAATATAAAAGGTTTTTTTATGCAGAATACCAATAAAAAATTCAGCCTCACTCAATTCAAACTCTTTCTCGACATCCTTGTGCTCATTCTCTTCGTTGCCATCAATATCCCAGGCACAACGGGCATTCCCAATCACGAGTGGATCAGTTTCATCTTCGCCCTGCCCTTCCTGATTCATCTCACCCTCAACTGGAAATGGATCGTCAGCGTATTTTCACGGCTGTTCCAAAAACTGCCAGGCGAAACACGCTTCAACCAGATCTGGGATTCGGCTCTCTTCCTGCTGATGATCTTCGTCTCATTCTCTGGCGCGGTGCTCTCTGAAAGTGTTCTGCCAGCCCTCGGTATTCACCTTGAAATTGACCTGTTCTGGCGCACACTGCACACAGGCATGGCAAACCTGCTCATGCTCATGTTCGGTGTTCACCTCACCATGCACTGGAAGTGGATCGTCTCCAACTTCCGACGCTACGTTTTACAAGTGAGTTAATCATGAACTTCATTAAAGAATACATCCTCCCCGCGCTGGCGATCTTGCTCGTTGCCGCCATCCTCATGTTTGGATATCAATTCCTCGCGGACGCTTCATGGGCAGAAGGGATTCGCGCAAGCGCCGCCTCGACTCCGCCCGAAGTGGGTCCAGCCCCGACGAACATTTCCGAATTCCTGACCGCGTTTGCCACTTCCACCGTCCGCATGATTATCCTCATCGGCTTGCCGTTTGCCATTACCTCTGCCGTGTTGAAGCGGACACAGAAACAGAAATAAAAGGAATTCCTAATGTCTGATACATCCACCTGCCGCCAGGAACCTGGCGTCTTCATCCCAGTGATTGACCGAAACAAATGCGAAGGCAAAGCGGACTGTGTCCCCGCCTGCCCGTATTCCATATTCAAAGTGGAAACGCTTCCAACCGACCTGAGAACGGGACTGACTTTCATCGGCAGACTCAAAGGGACAGCGCACGGCTGGCAGCAGGCATTACTCGTCCAGCCTGAACAATGTCGCGCCTGCGGGCTGTGTGTCAAAAGCCTGCCCCGAACACGCAATTACATTGGCAAGAAAATAATTACTCACGAAGTACACGAAGTGTCGCAAAGGTCTTCCTTTGTGCCCCTTTGTGACACTCCGTGGTAGAAAAGGAATTTCCCATGACCAAATCCCGCCTCGAAGCATTTAGCGATGGCATGTTCGCCATCATCCTGACAATTCTCGTACTCGAACTGCACGTCCCTGAATTGGAAAATAGTTCCTTTGCCGCATTCAGCGCAAGCATGATTCAACTCGCGCCAAAGTTCTTCGCCTTCCTGTTCAGTTTCTTCATCATCGCCATTTTTTGGGTGAACCACCATCACATCATCCACCAGATCAAAAAAGTGGATACAAAACTGCTGTGGCTCAATATCGGACTGCTGTTCTTCTCCAGCCTGTTCCCTTTCATCACCGCCTTCATCGGTGACTATATGATGAATCCGTTTGTGGTTGCGCTCTACCCATTAAACATGGCGCTCTCTTCGCTTATGATTAACGCGCTGTGGAAACACGCTTTTGTGGACAGCGATCTTGCGTCCAGCACTTTAACTGCTGAAGAAAAACAAACGCGCCTTAAGCGGGATAGGATGGCATTGCTCATCAATCTCGGCTCAGCGGCACTCGCCTTCGTTTGGGTTCCCATCACGTTGACTATCATGGTGGTCATGCCGTTCGCGTTCGTGGTTCCTGAATTTTTGGCAAATAAAACAGAGGAAGAATAAAAGATGAAAGATAAAGTTGTCCTGATTACTGGCGCGACCAGCGGAATTGGAAAGCAAACCGCGTTGGCGCTTGCCAAAATGGGTGCGCGGGTTGTCGTCACTGGCAGAAGCAAGCAAAGCGGCGAAGAAGCGGTGGCTGAAATTAAAGCAGCAAGTGGCAATGCAAACGTGGAATTGCTGATCGGCGATCTGTCAGCACAGAAAAATGTCCACGTTTTAGCCGAGCAGTTCAAGGCGCGGTATGATCGTCTCGATGTGTTGATCAATAATGCAGGGCTGGCATCCTCTAAAAGAGAATTAACTGTAGACGGAATCGAATCCAATTTTGCGGTGAATGTGGTTACGCCATTTTTGCTCACCCACCTGTTGATGGATTCATTGAAGGCAAGTTCATCGCCGAGAGTGGTCACGCTCATGGGTGGCGATGTGCCCGCAAAGTTGGATATGGACAACCTGCAATCGGAAAAATCGTTCGACGGATTGAATACCTATTCCCAAACCAAACTGGCGATGATGGTATTGATGTACGAGTTTGCCCAGCGCGAAAAAGATGTGACGATCAACGTCTGCTATCCGGGGCAAGCCAGCACGAACATGACCCGCAGTGTCACGCCCGAAATGCTGCCCGGATTTATGCGTTTTGCATTCCCTCTTTTCAAATTGATGGTGCGCGAAGATGGCGGTAAATCTGCGGCGAAGGCTTCGCGTTCGTCGATCTATCTTGCATCTTCACCCGAGGTCGAAGGTGTGACGGGAAAATATTTAGATACGAATTGCAAAGAAGCCGCATGGTCGCCTGCGGTGCTCGATGGAAATTCCCGAGACCAGCTTTGGTCAATGGTGGAACAGTTGACTCAACTGAAAAGTTAAACGAATTTCTACAGTACAGGTCGTCCAACAAAAAAGACGGAGAGAACTCTCCGTCTTTTTTGTTGCATATTATTTCACCAGTTTTTCATCCGGCGGGCACACTTCCTGCGCCGCGGCAAGCATCCCCGGCGCTGACCCGACACCACCCGCGTACATACGCTTTTGGAGCCAGAAAGCCACATTGACCAACCCGATCATGACGGGCACCTCTACCAGCGGACCGATGACCGCCGCGAATGCCGCGCCGCTATTGATACCAAAGACAGCCACCGCCACGGCAATTGCCAGTTCAAAGTTGTTGCTGGCTGCCGTAAAGGATAACGTAGTAGTCTTGGAATAGTCCGCACCAAGTCGATGTCCCATCCAAAAAGAGACGAGGAACATTGCCACGAAGTAGATCAACAATGGGATGGCGATCCGAATGACATCGCCGGGGATCTGCACGATGAGATTTCCCTTGAGAGAAAACATGACCATGATGGTGAAAAGCAAAGCGATCAGCGTCAGCGGGCTGATGCGCGGAACGAACTGGGAGTAATACCATTCCTTGCTCTTGAATTTCAAGATAATGAAGCGGGTCAGAAAACCAGCCAAAAAGGGAATGCCCAGGTAGATGAATACACTCTTTGCGATCTCACCGATCGTGATCTCCACCACCGAGCCCGTCAGACCGAACAGCGGCGGCAGCACCGTGATGAACACCCAGGCATACACGCTGTAGAACAAGACCTGAAAAATACTGTTGAAGGCTACCAGCCCGGCGGCATATTCTGTATCGCCATGTGCCAATTCATTCCACACGATGACCATCGCGATACAGCGCGCCAGCCCGATCATGATCAGCCCTGCCATGTATTCGGGATATCCGCGCAGGAAAATGACAGCCAGCGCAAACATCAACACCGGACCGATCACCCAATTCTGAACGAGAGAGCGTGAGCACTTTCTTATTCCGAAAGACCTCGCCGAGTTCTTCATACTTCACTTTGGTGAACGGCGGATACATCATCAGGATCAAGCCGATCGCGATCGGGATGTTGGTCGTCCCCACCGTCACCGCATCATTGAACTGATTGACTCCATCTGGAAACAAATAGCCGATCAACACACCTACCGCCATTGCAAGGAAGATCCATAATGTCAGATAGCGGTCAAGAAAAGAAAGTTGCTTTGAAACACTGGTTTGCTGGGTCATGGGTTTCTCCTGATTAAGATTTCGATAGCAGCTCGGTCATCACACGCGCAATCTCATCGCGCACCGAGCGAAAATCATTCATATCATCCGTCACAGCAGGGTCGGGAAAACTACGATGGATCCTCTTTCCTTTTCCCAACCAAACGGGGCATTCCTCCGCCGCCGAATCACAGACCGTGACAACAAGGTCAAAGTCCATGCCTTGAAATTCATCTGCGTGCTTCGACCTGCCCTCGTGCTTGATCCCGATTTCTGCGAGCGCAGCCAATGCTTTGGGGTGGATGTAGCCCGCGGGTTTTGTCCCCGCGCTAACCGCCTGCCACTCCCCACCCATCCGCGCATTGACGATCGCTTCCGCCATTTGCGAGCGGCAGGAATTCCCGGTACATAAAAATAAAACTTGTTTCATGAGCTAGCTCTCCTCGATTTTTTGATGATTCTATCGAGTAGATGAAGGATCATTGTTATCGTCTCGTTAAAGAAAATCACGCAGTTTGTATCGCGTCGGTAACCCAGGTGCTCACTTCGGCGGGCGTGGGAATTCTTCCATAAGACATGATCTTCTCGTTGATGACCAGCCCCGGCGTGGATGTGATCCCATACGCCATGATATCGGGGTATTCGGTCACTTTGATCACTTCTGCCTGTGCTCCAGTTTCTTCCACGACCTTGCGGGCGATCTGCTCCAATCGTTTGCAGTTGGCGCAGCCTGAACCTAGAATTTTGATGGTTAACATTTTGAGATCTCCTTGTGATTTTGTTGCAGAAATTTACATGACCAGATTGAACAGATAGCCCGTCAGAATGATCGCCGCGGCGACCACCCCGATAAAAATAGTGATCAACTGCGGTTTGAGCACCCGACGCAGAATGATGACCTCGGGCAGACTCAAGCCGATCACCGACATCATGAATGCAAGCGCCGTGCCCAGCGATGCGCCTTTATCCAAAAGCGCGCTGACGATCGGGATGATTCCGGCGGGATTGGAGTATAGCGGGATGCCGATCAGGACTGATACAGGCACAGACCACCAGACATCTTTGCCCATGATACCGGTCAGCGCGTTTTCCGGTACAAAGCCATGAATTCCGGCACCTATGGCAATTCCGAAAATGACGAACCAGAATACCTTGCTGACAATTTCCTTTACGCTGTCCCATGAGCGGTTGATGCGGTCTGACCAGGTCAGTTTTTCTTCGAGCATCAAGTCGACGTTGGCGCGCGGTTTGATATCGTACACGAAGCCTTCAACATAGCGTTCCAGTTTCATGCGCCCCAGGATCAATCCGCTGATCATTCCGATCGTGACGCCCGAAAGCAGATACAGCAGCGCGATCTTCCAGCCGAACAGTCCAATTAACATAACGAAAGCGACTTCGCTGATCAAAGGCGATGTAATCAGAAATGTCAACGTAATGCCCAAGGGAATGCCCGCCTGCACAAATCCAATAAAGAGCGGCACGGACGAGCAGGAACAAAACGGGGTAACCGCGCCAAAAAACGCAGCCATGAGATTACCGATCCCTTCGCCGCGTTTTTCGACCAGCGTGCGAACTTTTTGAGTGTCTATGAAGGTTTGAAGAAGGGAGATGACGAAGATCATTCCGCTTAGCAGAAGCAGTAATTTGGGTACATCATAAAAAAAGAAAGCCAGCGATTCACCCAGACGGGAGCCGTGTTCCAAAGCAAACAAGCCGTATGCCAGCCAGTCTGCCATTGGCTGGATGATGTTGTAGAGAACCACCCACAAGATGGCGGCGAGCGCGACCAACGTCCATGAGCGCAGTTCTGGATTCTTTTGCAGAGGAGGTTGAGTGAGATTGATTTGCATGAGGATGCCTTTATACAAGTTTGAGACTCTCGACAGTAATGACCGCGGGCGTGCAATGCGGACATTCACACGTGGGGTAGGTTTTGGTATTAATGACCGCCGAGACAGTTTCAGCGGAGAGTCCGCTTAGAGGCGCTGAATCAAGGATCAGGTCCAGGTAAGACGCGGTTTTTAATCGGTAATAAACATAACGCCCTTCGCGGCGATCCTGCAAAATATCCGCTTTGCGAAGCGTCATCAAATGCTGAGAGATGTACGCCTGCCGCCAACCGAGGGCAGATTCAAGGTGACAGACACAGGCTTCACCCTTGCCAATGGCGAGCAGAATGGCAATGCGTTGCGGTGAAGCAATGGCTTGCAGCGGCGCGGCTAGTTTTTCAGAAAGGTCGGGGATGGATGACTTTTTCATATTCATAATCCTGAATACATAATACACCTTTACATTCAAAAATATGAATATGACAGATGTCACTTTTTAGTGCGTTGAAGGTTGCCTAAAAGTGAAGCGAACAGAAGTGATATGGAACGAGTGAACAGCAGACAGGGCGGTAAATAGTGATTTGTGGCACTGTTTGAAATTTAAAGAATACGATAAACTGAAAACATCTCTCCGAAGCCTGACCGCCTACCCATCATCGCACGGCGACAGGACTGACTGAGTACCCACCCAGTCCAGGTGAAGATGGAAACATCTTCATCCCCCTATTGGAAAGGAGACTCCGCCCTGTTTATTTTGCGCTGTCTCATTTCTGAGACAGCGTTTTTGTTGCAAACATGAAACTAATCAAATATCTCAAAAAATCCTCCCGTGAACATTCTCATCTCTGCCCGCGTCAAATCCTTGGCGTGCGCATAGGGCTGTGTGGACTCAAGGCATTGGGTTTACCCGCCAATGAAGGCAGCAAACGACTGCTGGTCATCACTGAAACAGATGGTTGTTTTGCAGACGGGCTCACCGCCGCAACAAATTGCGCGGTCGGTCATCGCACCTTGCGCGTGGAAGATTACGGCAAGACGTCAGCAACCTTTGTGGATACCCAAACCGGGCTGGCGGTCCGCGTTGCGCCCGCCTCGGATATTCGTGAGCGGGCATATCAGTTCGCGCCAGACGAATTCCGTCATTATTCTGCTCAAATGCAAGCGTATCAAGTTATGCCGGATGATGTGATGTTTACTGTAACCGAAGTACAACTCGCAACACCCATCGAAGAGATCGTCTCACGCCCCGGGATGCGTGTCAATTGCGAAGTATGCGGCGAGGAGATCATGAACGAACGTGAAGTGCACAAGGATGGACAGATTCTTTGCAAGGCTTGCGCTTCACAGGCTTATTATGAAATTCCTGTGTCCATGTCGATCTTTGAAAAAGTAAACACGTAACACCGGCTGATCTTCACGCCGCGCCGTATTCCAGCACATCGAGCCATCAGGTCTCGATGAGTCCTTGCAGTGTGCTGTAAATTTCATGGCAACTGGACCCAATTCCCATACCATTTTGTTTTTCTTGAGTTAAGTAGTAATACGAACTTCAATTAAGTATTTTCTCTATTGGTGTATCTACTGAGGATACTTATACTTATGAAGTTATTGTGGAAACTACTGCTTAAGAACTGTATATTATCCCCGTAATCAGAAGACTACCCCAAAATATATAACCTGTGATCTGGGTAAGCCCCATTGCGCAACAAGACAAAGACTCGCACTGAATTATTTTTACAACTAGTCCGCGATTTTATTGATACCAAAAATGATTAAGCCATAATTTTCGAGGCAGCCTGCACGTCTTTTTGTATCAAAAGGAGATTCCATGTCTTTGCGGATTCTGGTCGTTGATGACACCGAGTTAAATTTGAAGATGGTGGGAGCCATTCTCGCCAAGGACGGCTACGAGGTAGTGACCGCCCGGAACGGAATGGAGGCGTTAGGACTGATAAAAATATCCCCGCCTGCACTTGCGATTCTCGATGTCATGATGCCTGATATGGACGGCTATATGCTCTGCGGGCATCTTCGTCGCGACCCGATCACGGCAAATATTCCGATCATCATCCTCACCACTCTGAGCAGCGTGGAAGATAAGATAAAGGCTTTCGACTCAGGGGCTGATGATTTTTTGGCAAAGCCTTTTGAGCCGCAGGAGCTGCGGGCAAGGATTCGGGCATTACTGAAAAGGGTCACAGATCGCGGAACATCCCAGTCACATCCCGTCTCTGGGAAGGTGATCGCGGTCTTTTCTTTGCGTGGAGGCGTGGGGGTATCCATGCTTGCATCGAACCTGGCGGCATCATTTCCACAAATTTGGGGAGCCCCCTCCGTGCTTGTGGACCTGGCCTTCGTGAACGGGCAAAGCGCCCTGTTGCTCGACCTTCCACTTCGTAATTCCTGGGCAGACCTTGGGCGGTCTCCCGCCAGTGAGATCGACAAGGTCTTGCTTGATTCCGTCCTTCTGAAGCATGGCGCAGGAGTGCATGTTCTGGCTGCCCCCCGCCGACCCGAGGATGCTGAACTGATCAATGCAAGTTATGTCCGAAAGGTCATTGAGCTGCTTCAAAGCCGGTATGAATATGTGGTTGTGGATCTACCGCATGATTTTTCCGAGACCACGATCGAAGCGTTGGATATGTCCGATCAGATCCTTCTGCTTCTAACCCCTGAAACCGCCGCGGTACGATGCGCATCCAATGCATTAATGACATTTGAGCGCTTGAACTACCCGGCAAACCGCACCACGCTGATCATGAATTGGACGTGGAAGGGAAAGGGTTTGACCAAGGCTTCGATTGAAGGGGCGTTGAAACGGGAACTTGGGGTGGTCATTCCATATGCAGGAGACTCCGTTGTTTCCTCGATCATGTACGGCAAGCCATCCACCTTGCAGACGCCCTTAGAACCGCTCGGCGCTTTCCTTGAAGACATGGCATACCTTTACAGCAAGGACGATCACAAACAAAATCCACCAGAGACTGTTGGGGAAGGATACAAGCGGGTCAAAAAGCGGGCCAGCGCCCGACAGGAAAAATCATAACCTTACTGCTCTGATCACAATAACGATCCTCTGGAGTAGCACATGAAGAAAATATCAAACTTGAATTTTCAACCCGGGCAGGGGGTTACAGAATACGCTTTGTTGCTCGCCTTGATCGTCGGAGGGCTCATTCTGATCTTCAACTTAACGGGCACATCGATCACCGACCTGTATTGCCAGGCCGCGAATGGCATAAGCGGCGGGCGGGCCTGCGGGCAAGAAATCTACTGTCAGGATGATTTCAGCGGAAATGGGAGCGGCTGGCAGAATTTAAGCGGGTCACCCAGCCTTCAAAATGGGCAGATGTGCGTATCGGGGTATATGCAGATCATAAATACATGCTCGACTCAAAAAATATATTCAGACTATACGATCAACTTGAACGGCGTCACCCTGACGCAAGGCAATGGATATGGAATTTACTTCCGAAGTATTCTTACAGAGCGAGGTCTCGA
Source organism: Candidatus Villigracilis vicinus (assembly GCF_016702885.1). Lineage (NCBI taxonomy): Bacteria > Bacillati > Chloroflexota > Anaerolineae > Anaerolineales > Candidatus Villigracilaceae > Candidatus Villigracilis > Candidatus Villigracilis vicinus. The sequence goes on along the minus strand of NZ_JADJDD010000001.1, from coordinate 157,082 downwards.
TGGTTACGCATTTCAATATGATCCTGGGGCGGGGAATACTCTCCTGATTCGCAGATGGATCAATGGGCGGGAAGTGATCGCACCCATTGGCAGGGTCGCCATTTCAACCGCCATTTACAACATTCCCCATGATTTCAAGATCGTAGTCAAGGGTGAAACATTCACCGTTTTCATGGATGGTGTGCAGGTGCTGACCGCCCAGGACAAAACCTACCCGATTGGCGGTGTGGGACTTCGGTCATGGGATAGCACATTTGCCTGCATCAATGATTTCAGCATGACCAGAAATCCGTAACGGGAGCCAACCATGTCTTTTGATCAATCCCCCTCCTTTGACCAGTTTCAGAACGGAATGCCAGACCCTCTGCCAAATCCTGAGATCCGGCGCAAAAAATTTCGAGCAGTGCTTTCTGGAATCGCTTCCATCGTTGCTTTGATCGCGGTCTTTGTGATCCTGAAAAATACCCATGTCATTGAAAATTTAACCGCCACCGGGTTGGTGCGCGGCAGAGTAACCAACGAATCCGGGCAGCCTTTCCACGGCAGTGTCTTCATCCTTGGCACCGAGTTAGCCGTGGAGACTGATGAAAACGGGTATTTTGAGTTGAGCGGTGTTCCGGCTGGAGATCAAATTCTGATCATCGCGGATGATTTTATCGGGCGCGATGTCGTCATTCGAGTCAATACAGCTTCGGAGCTTCAGGTAGGTGAACTTCGCTTTGAGCCAACGGCAATGCCGCCCAAATGAGATCCGTCTTCCGCGATCGCAGGGATCAAACGCCAATGCAGGCAATCGAGCAAGAAATGGTTTGTATATTCATAGAGGCAGAAAATGTCGTGGCGTAAAAATCGTTCAATGTACACCGCCGCCATCCTTGGTTTTTTGATTGGCTTTATTTTTATGTTTTCAGGTCTCTGGCTTGAGATGCAGAGACAGAACCTGCCATTCTCCTACTGGTCCTATCTATATCTGCATCGAAATCATTATGTCTTTTACTTGCTGGACCTTGCGCCATTTGGATTCGGAATCTTATTTGGGATGGTTGGGCTGCAGCGTAGTTCGAACCTGATCATGACCCGAATCAAAAAAGAATGGGAGACCACGTTCGACGCACTCTCAGACCCGATCATCATCATCGACGAACAAGGACGGGGCAATCGATATAACAAAGCGGCGATGGACCGGTTTGGTCCGCTGCTTACCATGAAGAACAGCGATCAATTGAAAGAAATTCTGGCTTTAGATGCCGACAAAAAGAGTAACTCTTCGGTCAAAGAACTTAGATGGCAGGGGCGTTTTTATGACACGGCCGCATACCCGATCCGCGTGCCAGGCGAACCCGAGAACGTGGTCTACCTTTTGCATGACATCACCGAGAGGGTAGAGGCAAATGAGAAGCTTCGCAAATTATCACAAGCGGTGGAGCAAAGTGCATCCACGATCGTCATCGCAGACCTGAACGGTAATATCGAATACACAAACAAAAAATTTAGCGAGATAACCGGCTATACATTTAACGAAGTGGAGGGGCAAAATCCGCGTATCTTGAAGTCCGGGTACACCACCCCCGAGGAATATAAGCGACTTTGGGAGACCATCTCCACAGGCAGGGAATGGCACGGCGAATTTCATAACAGGAAAAAAAATGGGGAGCTATTCTGGGAATCTGCCACGATCTCGCCCATCCTTAATGAGCATGGAGAGATGACGCACTATCTCGCGGTCAAAGAGGATATCACTGCCCGCAAGGAAGCGCTGGATGCACTGAGCGCATCCGAGGCTCAAATGCGGGCATTATTCTCGGCAATGACCGATGTGATCATCGTTTACGATCATGAGGGTCGGTACTTACGAATCGCACCGACCAGCCAATCAAAACTTTCACGCGCCCCACAAGATCTTGTTGGCAAAAAAGTGACCGAGGTCTTCCCGCCTAAACAGGCGAATTTCTTCCTTGAAAATATTCGCAGCACCCTGCAAAACGGCGGCGTGACCAGCGTGGAATACAGCCTGCCGATCAACAATGAGGTGGTGTGGTTCTCTGCCCTGGTTTCATCCATGACATCCGACTCAGTGATCTGGGTGGCGCGCGATATCACCGAGTACAAGCGGAACGCGGAGGATCTGGCTCGGGAAAAACAATATTTTGAATCTCTGGTGCAGAATAGTCCGGTGGCGATCGTTGTGCTGGATAATCAGGAAAAGATCCTTTCTGCCAACCCGGCATTTGAAGACCTGTATGGGTATGCCAGCGAGGAGATCATGGGCTTAGACCTGGATCACTTGATCACAGATCAAGCGGCGCGAGAGAAGGCACTCCAATACACCCAAACAGTCCAGACTCAGGCAGTCCATTTCATGGGCCAAAGAAAACGCAAAGACAACTCCATGGTGGATGTTGAGATCTTCGGCGTTCCGGTATTTGTAAATGGACAAAAGACAGGTACGCTTGCAATGTATCATGATATTTCTGAATTGATGCGTGCCCAACGTGAAGCCGAAGAGTCCAATCGGGCCAAAAGCGAATTCCTCGCCAACATGAGTCATGAGATCCGCACTCCCATGAACGGGGTGATTGGAATGTTGGAACTTGCCCTTGATACCCGCCTCACAGCGGAACAAAGTGATTACCTGCAAACATCGCTTCATAGCGCTGAAGCCCTTCTATCCTTGTTGAACGATATTTTGGATTTTTCCAAGATCGAATCGGGCAGGTTGAATCTCGAAAAGATAAATTTCGATCTACGGAATGCGATCGAGGACGTCGCTTACACACTCGCCAAACGCGCCCAAGACAAGGGACTCGAGATTGCCTGTCTGATCGATTCTGAGTTATCGGCTCAATTGCGCGGTGACCCGGGCAGGCTGCGCCAGATCCTTGTCAATCTGGTGGGCAACGCCATTAAATTTACACACCAAGGCGAGATCATCATTCGCGCTGAAACCATCGAACAAAGCGAAACTCAGGCTCATATCCGCTTTTCCGTTCAAGATACCGGCATCGGGATTCCGCATGATCGGCAGTCTGCCGTGTTCGAGAGATTCACACAAGCAGACGGATCCACCACGCGCACCTATGGCGGCACGGGATTGGGACTTGCGATCTCCAAACAACTGGTTGAGATCATGGGTGGAGAGATCGGGCTCACAAGCACGCCAGGGGTCGGCTCCACTTTCTGGTTCAATATCACTTTTGAAAAACAATCTTCAGAAAATCTGAGTCAGGCTCCATTCAAACTCGACCCGGTCAACCTATCCTATGCCCGCATTCTTGTTGTGGACGACAATCAAACCAATCGCATCGTGCTTACCAGAAATGCCGAAATCCTTGGCTCGCGTGTGGATGCGGTCTCCAGCGGCGCAAAGGCGCTTGAAGTTCTTCGGTCTGCCCACCGCGCAGGCGACCCCTATCATGTCATTCTGCTGGATATGCAAATGCCCGTCATGGATGGCGAGCAAACCGCCCGGGCGATCAAAAGCGATCCAGCGATTAAGGATGTAAAGATCCTCATCCTGACTTCAATGGGGCAGCGTGGAGATGCATCCCGGCTCGAGGCACTTGGATGTGCCGGGTACTTGCTAAAGCCAGTAAAACAGCAGATTCTCTTTGATGCCGTCTCTGCGGTCCTGCAGCGCAAGGAAGATCAAGCACCTCCGCTTATCACCCGCCATGTTCTTGCGGAACAGAGGAAGAGTACTCTTCGCATTCTGCTGGCGGAAGATAATCCGATCAACCAAAAACTCGCAATCGTGTTACTGCAAAAATCGGGTCACTCGGTGGACGCGGTTGAGACAGGGCTACAGGCTTTTGAAAAAGTAAAAACAAATCAATACAGCGTGGTGCTGATGGATGTTCAAATGCCGGACATGGATGGTTTTGAAGCCACGCGCCAAATCCGAATCTGGGAGCAACCCAGGCGCCAGCATATTCCGATCATCGCCATGACCGCGCATGCCATGTCAGGTGACCGGGAGCGCTGCATCGCAGCGGGCATGGATGATTATGTAACAAAACCTCTTGAACCGCGCGTCTTGTTCAATGTCCTCGACCGTTGGACCCAAGACACGTCCTCCCAGCCGCAAGTTGTGGTCGCCCCGCAAGAAGAAATCTCGGACAAGGAAGAAGACATCCTTCAAGATCCCCGCCCAAATTGGCTTGGCGACAGCGAGAACTCGGCATCTTTCGATACAGCGGATTCTGAAATTGGCGATCATGATGAGCAGGCTTCCGAACTTACACCCGTTGACCTGGAAGGGGCTCTGTTCCGCTTCGATGGAGACCGTGGCTTTATGATGGATATGTGCAGGGAGTTCAGAGATCACTTACCTGAAAGAATCTTGGAGATCCGGGCGGCGCTCGAAAACAAAGAGCTCGAAAAAATTGGAAGACTCGCTCACAACTTGAAGGGGATCTCACTGAACTTCAATGCCGGCACATTAGCGGAACTGACCGCCAAACTGGAAATTGCAGGCAGAGAGAATATGGTCGATCAAGTGGATGGATTGGTTGAACAAGTTTCCATTGAGCTCGAGCGCGTCAAGGAATATCTTTCCCGCCAATTAACCACCGAAGATTGACCTCCGCAGGAACATGCTTCACATCACGATCCCAGAGACTTGTAGTGGGAGGAATGTTTTTACTTAATCTCATTTCACTGGGTTGAATAAATGACATAAGCCATTTGGCTTACAAGGGGTCAGGCATAATAGCTCTTTTGTTGATCGATGATGTCAAATAGACTAAGGGGGCAATTCATAATCATTCCCAACAGGAGAAATCTAATATGGAAAACTCAATGACCCACTACATGGAACTGCTCGCCACCAATCAACCCTGGAACCTGATCATCTTCATGGCGATCCCTGTCATCTTCGCAGAGTTCATAGCGGTCACCGAATTGTTCATTCTGCTTAACCGCGGCGAAAATCAAAAGCTGCGGCTGTGGAACAAGGTCGCAGGCATCATCATCGGCATCTATTTCACAGGAATTTTCTTTTATCTGTTCTTCACCGCGGTCGTACCGCTCACAACCGGCGGCGGCTGGCGCGGCATTGCAGATGTGATCGCAGTCGGCTTCTACCTGTTGGGAATTGTCCCTCTGGGCGGGCTGGCGCTGATGGGTTTGGGTGTGATCGGAAAGAATCTCGATGACCCCGCTCAATTAAAACTCCATGCAACTTTTGTGGCTCTTTTCCTCGTGGTAGCGCACATAGCCATGATCTTCGGAATGCTGGACCCCACATTATTTACCGGAAATGCAATGCCCATGTAAGTGAAGCGAACCAAACAACATCCTTCCAAATACACATTCAACCCTTCTGTTTCTGTGATCCAGGAAATGAAGAGGTTGAATTGTATTAAATCCTGCGGACGATAAGCGATATACTTTGTGCAATGGAGAGGCACTTGCAAAAGAAAAAAACAAAGATCAAAGTTCTTCTGGCTGACGATCATCACATGGTGCGGGCTGGAATTCGTCAACTGCTCGCGAGCGCCAAAGATATCAGCGTCATTGCTGAAGCGGGCGATGGTCGAGAAGCTCAATCTTTGATTCAAAAGCACATGCCTGATGTTGCCGTACTCGACATTCAAATGCCAAACGCAAGCGGCATCGAAGTAACCCGCTGGGCGCGGGCGCATCTGCCTCAAATCGGGATACTGATCCTCACTGCCTATGATGATGAACCATACGTCAAAGCTGTACTTCAGGCAGGCGCGCATGGCTTTGTCCTCAAAACGGCTGGCGCTGACGATTTAATTCAAGCCGTGCGAGATGTGCATGAAGGCAAATCTGTACTGGACCCATCCATCACGCGCAAATTAATGTCCAGTTTTTTTACGGTCACTGGAAAAAAAGAGACCATTGCACTCACCGAACGCGAAATGGATGTACTGCGATTAACTGCGAAGGGATTTACCAATAAAGCGATCGGCGTCCAACTACAGGTGAGCAACCGCACAGTTCAAGGGCACCTCGCCCACATCTTCGCCAAACTGCAAGCCAACAGCCGAACCGAAGCGGTCATGCGCGGCGTATCTCTTGGGTTGGTCCCAAAGGTGGATGAATGAAGAAAGCCCTGCCCGGCTGGCGAGGGCTTATTCAACTCTTTGTAGTCACAATTTTGCCGCTAACGCTCCTGCTGTTACTGGTCATCATCAGCAGCATCACTTTACATGAAAGGGATATGCGCGCCCTGGTAGGCGAAAGGGACGAGCGGGCAGTGCAGTCCGCTGCAGCGGCGATCGAGTCTGAGTTACACCATCGCACCGCCATGATCACACTGCTTTCAACTTCGTTGGATGAAAGCCCGATCGGCGAAGAAATTCATTCGGACTTCGATGGCGGGATCGCTTACTTCGATTCGAATGGGGATCTGATAAAAGCCTCCCGGTCTCCCAACCTCTGGGGCTGGGTTGCCCAAAACAAGCAAAGCCTCGCTCTGGCATCCCCGCCCAACGAGGATGTTCTTTTCTCTCCCTCATTTTCCGACCCGGAATCAGGTCAGGTCTTCATTATCATCTCCATCTACTCTTCAGCGCAGAACAGGGTAATTGCCGGCGCGTTCACCCCTGCCAGTCTGGCATCTGAAGTGCTATCAGCCGCTTACCCTGCCAACAACCATGCCACCATCTTTCTCATGGACTCAACACGTCGCATACTTTTTGTCAGCGGCTCACTTGCGCCAGAAAACCTCCCCACTGATCATCCAGGTGTGACCGAATCCCTGCGTGGAGAAAGCGGCACACAGTATGTTGAAATGGCTGAGGCTGAGCATGTCGTTGCCTACAGTCCCGTTCCCATGACAGGCTGGGCGTTGATCCTCGAGGAAGAGTGGGCGCACGTTGTCAGCCCATCCTTGCAGGCAACTCAACTGGCTCCACTGGTGTTTGTGCCTGTCCTTATTCTGGCTGTCATCGCCTTGTGGTTTGGGGCAAAACAGATCGTTCAGCCCTTGCAAAAGTTAGAATCAAAAGCCGCCGCGCTTGCGATGGGAGACTTCAATGCCATCAATGAACCCGTTGGCGGCATCTCAGAAGTTCAACATCTGCAGCGGGAATTGACTGAGATGGCGCGAAAAGTGCAGGCGGCACAGGTGGGATTGCATGATTATATTGGAGCGATCACTTCTGCGCAGGAAGAAGAACGATTGCGACTGGCACGCGAATTGCACGATGAAACAATTCAATCGGTGATCGCATTGAAACAGCGGGTGTATTTGGCTGAAAAAGCGGTCAGTGAGAAGGCAGGGAAGGCTTCACTTCGCAAACTAGAGGGACTCGCAGAAGAAACGGTTCAAAACCTGAGAAGAATCATTCGTGCGCTCCGCCCGATCTATCTTGATGATCTGGGACTGACGACCGCTCTTGAAATGCTGGCAAAAGAAATCAGATCTCCCCAGGTTAGGTTTTCCTGCATCGGGCAGGAGCGGCGCCTCGAGCGGACCATTGAATTAATTTTGTATCGCATTGCTCAGGAGGCATTGAGTAATGTAGTGCGTCACGCTGGCGCAAGCCATGCATCACTAGCCATTAATTTTAATGACCATGAAATTCATCTTGAAGTGAGCGATAACGGGAGCGGATTTATCCTGCCAGAAGCCCCAACGGATTTCGCACTGCGCGGGCATTTTGGGTTATTGGGAATGAAGGAACGCTCAGAGTTGATCGGGGGCAGGCTTGTAGTTCAAAGCGAACCAAAGTCAGGCACTCGAATCTCGATCATGGTCCCGAACAGCGAAGATCAAACCGTCCTGCATCTTCCAGACGATCAAGATTGATCAAGTCAGTTCAAAAAAAGTTTATTTCTCCACAGCATGACAAGTATGGCAGTAGGCGGAAGATTGGTCTTTGCCTGTCTGCGTGCAGGAACTTCCCATCACAGGTTTGAAAGTGAACTCTTCACGCGTCGCCTTGCCAGTCATTGCATATGTGCCGTCAGGCAGGAGTGTCGTGTTCCAAAGCGGCTCACCTTTTTCAGTGACAAGGATCGTATCGCCGAGTTTCAATTCTACAACGGGGTTGAGAAAAGCCATGCGGAACGCAATGTCGTTGAGGTCGGTCAGTATTTGGGTCAGGGGCAATTCATCGGGCGTGCCGTGACAGGTCTTGCACTGCACATATTGAATATCCTTCTTGCTCGAATGGATGTCGCCGTCGCCCATTACTTCATCGCGGGTGTGGCAGTCCACACAGTCGAGGGTGTACTCGCATTGCGTGAAGTGCGCGATGGGTTGATAGTAGTCCTGCGGTCTTGTGGTCGGGTGATCATCGCGCTCGACGAAGGTCATCGTCCGCAGGTCATAATTGCCGCGGTTGTGACAGGAATTGCATTGGGTGTATGGAATGGCGGTTGAGAGTTTATGCTCCTCAGTGGAGTGACACGCGGCGCAGCCTGTTTTCCTTGCAAAGGCATCTCCCTCACGCGGCTGGGCGTTGATATGACAGGTCAGGCAGTTCTCGCCGAACTGCTGCAAAAACGGATTCTCCTCACTCGCGGGGTCAAATGCTTCGAGCGAAGGTATGCCCGTCTTTGTCTCTTCATCAATAACTGCACTGACGCCAAGATGCGCCTTCAACTCCGTCTGTGCGCCAAAGGTGTAGCGGATATTTGCGATCGCCCCTGCATACGTGGATTGGATGCTGGTGGTCACTCGCTGAATGTGATGACGGTCATCCGCCTCACTCCCGGAGTGACAGTTGCTCCCCCCACAGGACATTTCCACCACTGACAGATCAGACGGGTTCGCTCCGCCGCGCATGGTGCTGTGAGCAAGGTCAGCATCGAGGGCGAGCCGCTCCCCGCCATGACAACTGACACAGCCAAACACCTCCACAGGATGCGAGGCGCTGATCTCTGGCAGGTCTGCGTGGCATGTCAGGCAATATTCGGGCTGATCGGTCAATGTGGTGATCAATTCCACTGGCTGCACCCGCGAATCGACCCACCAGGCAAGGATAAGGGAGAGGAGGAAAAAGAACGAGAAGAGCGGAAGGATTCGACGCATAAAGAAAAAGGATGAGGGATGAATTATGAAGGATGAAAGATAAAGTGTTGTACCTGTGGATTCGTTTACCTGTTCATAAATGTCAGTGCAAGTATGAAAACAAGGATGGCTGAAAATAAAATTTGCACAAGGCGGTTGGATTTTGGAAACCATTTTCCAATGTCGCCATCAGCGGGCTTGGGAAAGATATATGGAATGAAAGCGGTGAATGCGAGAAGTGCGAGCGGAACGAGGATACCGTAGATGAACGGGTCGCCCCATTTGAGCATTTGCTGGATCCACAAAAAGAACCACGGCGCGCGCGCTTCACCCATGACTGTTGAGCCTTCAATCATCGGCGCAGCAATGGGAGCAGGGAAATAGCTAGACAGAAGAATTAACGCAACACACACAACCAACATGGCAAGCACTTCCCGCCTCACCAATTCATTGCGCGAGATACGCGCCAAATCCGTGCGGAGGTTGGGCGGCGGGACAGCGATCCCCCCGTCACGGCGGACGCGGAAAGCGTGCCAGACCATGAGGACGAAGGCAGCAATGGTTAAGCCAAAAATATGCCAGGTGTAGAAACGGAGCAGGGAGTCCGAGCAGGCTTCTCCCCCGCCCGTTGCGATGCGGTACAGAGAATCACCGATCAAGGGAATGGTCTTGAGCAGGTTCGTGCCAGTCAACAGCGGGTAACAGATATCCACATCCCAGCGCAGGATGTAGCCTGTGAAATCTAAAAGAACGGAAAGGACGAACAAGCCAAACCCAAGCAGGTAGTTGAATCGGCGCGGAGAACTGTACGCCGCAGTGAAGATCACCCGCAAAAGATGCACCGCAGAAACCACCAGTAGAATCTGCGCCGACCAGTAATGCAGGTTGCGGATCAACCACCCGAATGGGACGTGATACGTGATGGTTTGCACTGAAAGCGCCGCCTCACTTGGGTGCGGGGAATAATAGAACATCTCCAGCATCCCTGTCACACCAAGGACGAGCATCAGAAAGACGGCAGTCCCGCCTGCGCCCAAGGTGTATCGCCAGCAAGCCTGTGCGGCTGGAATGGTCGGCGGGTGAAGGTGGTGGAAGAAGGAAGGGCGCATGGGAAAAGGATGAACCGTGATTATAAAAGGTTACGAGTTACATTGTACGTTGCCGCACCCTGTAACTCGCAACTTGTAACTTTCAACCTGCAACTTGAAATTCAGTCCCCCGCATGTGTGGCGTGGCTTTCATCCTCAAAGACAGGGAAGTATTTGGCAAGCAGACCGAACGCCATAATGCCAGCCGAGAAAATGCCAAGAGACACGGCTACCTCAGGGATGGTCGGGAAGTAATCCACATTGCCCATAAAGGTCGGGACGTAGAAAAACGGGTCGGGATGTTCCACCGCAAACCAACTGACGTTGAAGCGATTGAGGATCAACCCAAGCAGAGTGATGACCGCTCCTGTAAGCAGCCCGCTGGAAGTGGTGCGATTCTTCTTATTCGAGAACCAGATTATGGGCGCAGCCACACCAAGCAGAATCTCTGCCCAGAACAACACGCTCATCATACCGCTGGAGAACAGCAAATCAAACTCACCAGCAACAAGCAGGTCGCCAAATTTCAAAAGCGCGTACACGCCAAGCGCAACGGGAATGGCTTTTGCAAGTTTTTCGAGCAGGTGGATCTCCAATCCGCGCTGGAAATACCGCGAACTGAGCGACGACTCAAAAATGATCATGGACATGCCGACCGAGATCGCAGAGGTGAAGAACAACACAGGAAGGATCGGGGTCCACCACAGAGCATGGAGTTTGGTCGGCTGGATCAACAACAGCGAGCCAAGCGAAGACTGGTGCAGCGTGGAAAGCACAACACCAAAGATCACAAAAGGCATGATGAAGCGGTGAATGAGATGCGCAACCTTGTGCAGCCTGGGGAAACGCTCCAACACCACAGGCGCGAACTCGACCGCGAGCACCGTCAGGTAACTCATCACGCAAATACCGATCTCCAAAAGCACAGATGTGTGATTCCAATGTATCATCATATACCAGATGCGCAGCGGCTGACCCAGATCCACGAGCAGCGCGACCGCCACCATGATGTAACCCAGGAACGCCGTCAAAATGGATGGTCGCAGCAAAGGCTGGAATTCCTTGATGCCGAGGATGTACACCGTACCCGCCATGATGAACCCACCGCTGCTGATGACCACCCCCGTGAACAGGTCAAAACTGATCCAAAAGCCCCACGGATACGAATAGCTCAGGTCGCTGATCGCGCCGATACCCAACACATAACGCACCATCGCCACCACGAACGCCACAACCATCAGAACGATGAGGACGATCGGGAGAGTCCCCATGCGGAGAAATTCAGGAAGTTGGATTCTTACTTTCATTTGGATGCCTCCGACTCCCCTGCGGGGACGATGTCTTTCTCCGCCGCGGCTTGTTTCTTCTTCTCATGCATCGCTACCCCCGCAGCAACTCCGCTCAAGACCACGCCCCATCCGAGCGCAAACGGAATGGTCATTGCCATCACCTTTTCACTGACCTCATTGACAGGAGTCTCGGGCAGGTTGGGCAATCCCAATTCACTGAACGGGATGTGCGAAAGGATCAAATACGATGTGCCGCCATTTTCAAACTCACCATAGACATGGTCTATGTACTTATCGGGATGCGCGGCAATGCGTTCATGCGCGCGCTTGATGAGTTCCTCGCGTTCGCCATATTCGAGCGCATCGGTGGGACAAGTTCCCACGCAGGCGGGTTTCTGGTCATTGTAGATCCTCTGCGGGCAGAAGGTGCATTTATCGATGAACGCGCCTTCGGCGAGTCCCTTGTCGTAGTCAAAGTGTGGCACGCCAAAGGGACAGGCATTCATGCAATAGCGGCAGCCAATACACAGGTCAGGGTTATACGTGACAGGTCCATCTTCAGCCTGTGTGTACGCCCCCACAGGGCAGGCAGACATGCAGTCAGGGTGCAGGCAGTGCATGCAGTGATATACCATCGTGCCGCGCTGCAAGTCAGGATACTCGCCTTTGATTCCAATGCCCGCCACCCAAATGCGGGTCTTGTCCATTTCGATCTTGTTCTCGACACTGCATGAGATCATGCAGGCGCGGCAGTCAATGCAGCGCGTCGCGTCAAATAAATAAGCGTGATGTTTGATCGTCATATCAAGCCTTCATTACCGTCACGAAGGTCTGGCTGAGCGCCTGGCTTCCGCTGACAGGGTCGGTGTAGGTTACGTGGATGTCCGAGTCGCTCGCGCCAAGTGCGTACGCCGTGTGCAGACCCATTGAGTAATGCCCAAAGCCCGGGGTCATGTAAACACAGTCAGGGCGGATGGCTTCGGTCACTTCCAGATGCACTTTGATCTTGCCCACTTCACTGGTCACTTCCACGAGGTCGTCATTTGCCAACCCCAAAGCAGAAGCAGATTTCGAGTTCATCCAGATTCGCGGCTCGTCATCATATTTGCGGAGCAGCATATTGTTCTGCGTGCCAAATTGAGTCTGGCGTGCATCCTTGCCGGTCAGTAGATAAAACTCACCATCCTTCGGCGCGGGAGGTTCTTCCCACACAGGCAGGTCGGCGTAGCCAGCATTCCCAAGCGTGCTCGATTTGATCTCGATCTTTCCGCTGGGTGTGTTCCACTTGTAAGGATCAGCTTCGCCCTCGGGAAATTCCACATACCCTCTGGCGCGCACTTCATCGAGCGAAACGCCTGTCGGCGCAAGCTGCTGGTTGAGATAATCCACCTCATCTTCATATTGGAAGAAATCGCCAATGCCAAGCCGTTCACCGAGATGTTTGAAGATCCACAGCGCAGACTTGGCATCACCTTGCGGTTCGATCACAGGCTGGCGGATGAACGCCCGTGCGCCAAGCGGCATGAGCGGATCGTAACGTTCGAGATACGATGCTTCAGGCAGGACTACATCCGCGAACCACGAAGAGTCGTTCATGATGACATCCACGCTGGCGATGAAGTCCATTTTTGCAAAGGCTTGCAAGGTCTTCTTGCGGTCAGGGATGGATTGGATCGGGTTCTGGCGCGAGATGAACCAGCCATGCGCAACATACGGGTCATCCTTGAGGATGTTGTCGCGCAGTTCCTGAAATACGCCGAGTTTGAGCGGCACGAAGGGATACTTCCACGGCACGCCGTCCATGCGCAGGGCAGAGGTGCGCGGATACGGCGGCTGGGGCGGTTTGCCAAGCCCGCCGCTTTCTTCGCCGCCTTTGGGGAACATGGTCACACCCCAATTGCCAACCAGCGCATTCAAGATCGTGATCGCCCGCTGGGTCTGGAACGAATTAACAAAGTTCGATGTGCGCCAGCCGTTGTGCGCCAGCGCATTCGGCGCGGCATCGGTAAACTCTTTTGCCACGCGGCGGATGGTTTCCGCTTTTACGCCAGTGATCTCAGCCGCCCATTCAGGGGTGTACTCACCAATGCTTGCAGCGAGTTCATCAAACCCTGTGGTGTACTTGTTGACAAAGTCCTTGTTGTACAGTTCCTCGCTGATGATGATGTTGAGCAGCGCCAGATGGAAGGCAAGGTCGGTCCCAGGTCGGATCGGGATCCATTCATCTGCTTTGCCTGCGGTCTTGGTGAAGCGCGGGTCAATGTAAACCATCTTCGCGCCGTTGCCGATCGCATCGATCAACTCGCCGGTTTCAGAGTTCGAAATGGCTTCAGCCAGGTTGCGCCCCGTCAGTAGAATATATTTCACACCCGCATAACTGCGCGCGGGTTCTTCCATGCCGTAGGTCATCTGGTTAGCAACGATCATCGCGTTGAAACACAAACTACGCTGTGTGCCGTAATTGGGCGAACCATACGCCTGCAAAATATTCTCGAACTGCACCTGTGAGAGATTATGAGTAGATGAAAAGATCATCGCCTCGGGACCATACTTTTGTTTGATCTCAAGCATGTTCCACGCAACGATATCGATCGCCTCTTCCCACGACGCCTGCCTGAACTTGCCCTCACCGCGTTTCCCCACACGAATCAACGGAGTCAACACACGGTCGGGATCGTAGGTCGTTGCCAGCCCCGCCTGCCCGCGCGGACAAAGTTTGCCCTTTGAGTGCGGCTGTTCGGGGTTACCGTCCAGCTTGATGATCTTTCCGTCCCGTACTTTTGCGAGCAAGCCGCAGCGCCACACACACATTTCACACAGGGTCGGGATCTCGCCATCGCCTTGCGCGTTGAGATACCCTGCCTCTCGCGCCGCGCGTGCCACCGGCGCAGAGACCAGCTGTCCCGCAGCCAGAGCCGCGGCGGCAGCGCCGCCCATCTTCAAAAAATCACGTCGAGAGATGGTTGCCATCCTCTACTCCTTCGGTTCCGCTTTGACAGGTTTTTCAAAAGTGACGATCACCCAACCCATTTTGATCACAAAGAGGATCAACCCGCCAAACACAACTACCACAGCCAAAGCCGCCAACCCGATCATGCTCCAATTTACAGGCTTGTTACCCAACACGTTCTCGTTGTAGCGCGCGATGTAATCAATTGACTCGGCTGGCTTGCTCAAAGAGAGGCTGGTGTCGGCGGGAGGTTCATTGGTTGGTTCGCAAATGGTAACGACCACCTGCTGAACTTCCACGGGAGCCGCGCTGCCTGCTGAAACACCCAAAATATCCATGTACACCTTGGCACGTTCATCAAGGTCTTTGGGGTGACATTGCTGGCAGGATGCTTTGGTGTCTGCAAAGGGAGAGACCATGCCCGTGTGCGCCGCATCTTTCTCCGCCGCTTGTTGGTTGCCCGCATGACAGATGTAGCAGAAGTCGCCAAAGGCATGTGACTGGTGCCAGCCTGTCCCGTCGGCATTGACGGGCATCTGCCCTTGCACTTCATGGCAATCCTTGCAGGTCGAAGCCTGCGAACCGCATTGTGCGCTGACGGGTTGCGCAGTCCCCAGCCAGATTACAGCGGAGAGTGTCAACATAAGCCCGGTAACGATCATCGTGACGAACATTTTTTTCTTTTGCATGAAATCCTCCAATGGATTTGCCAGCGCTATGAATGCTGGGCTTCAAATTTTTTGTTGGAAATATCCTTCAATAAGTCGAGCGCCTGAATTAGGCGCGGGTCAGAGAGGAAATACGTCACAGAGACTCCGTGCCGAATAGACCGAACCAACCCCCGCTCGCGCAGAATCTTCAAATGGCGGGAGGTCATCGGCTGCGGAATTTCCAATTCCAGAGTCAGTTCATTGACATTGTAGGGATGTTTTTCGAGCGCGTGAACGATCTCAACCCGTTTGGGGTCGGCAAGCGCGAAGCACAGGTCTGCTTCGTGGAGAGAGTTTTCACTGGCATGGGAAAGATTAACCATTAATCAACCTCGTTTATGCAGAGAAATGCATGAATTACGCCTGCATCGTATCATTGTGCCATTTAACACAATAGTGGATGTTGTCACATCCTTCCATTGTCTTTATTTATGCAATTCAATAAATATTTTCGATGGTTGATTGTGATAATTGTCACTATATAAAGATACATGGGTACTATATATTTGCACAAGCGAGTTTACATTTTGGGCAAAGTCCCAATTTTCAATCTTTTAGGAGAAGAAAATGAACAAGAAATTGAACCTGTCCCTGATCTTGCTGGTTATCTTCAGCATGATCCTTGCTGCCTGCGCCCCCGCAGCAGCCACCGAAGAAGTGATTGCTCCCCCCACAGAGGCCCCCGCTACCGAGGTGGTTGTAACTGAAGCCCCGGCCGTTGAGGAAGCTCCAGCCATTGATGTAGCGACCTTGTATGCCGAAATGATCGGCGGTTTGCCTCAGGGTTACGGCGGGATCAAGCCTGCTGATGTGAATACCGCAATGGCAGAAGCCACTCCCCCCTTCCTGCTCGATGTGCGTGATGCTGCCGAGCTTGAAAAAGACGGTTATATCAAGGGCGCAGTGAACATCCCCGTTCGCGAAGTGCTCAAGAACCTCGATAAACTCCCCGGTCTTGATGAAAAGATCATCGTGTACTGCGGTTCCGGTCAGCGCGGCGGCATGCTCATGGGCGTACTGCGCATTTTGGGCTATACCAATGTGTTGAACATGGCTGGCGGTTTGGCAGCCTGGAAGACCGCCGAACTCCCTGTTGAGATCGGATCCATGCCAGAAGCTCCTGCGGTCATCAGCACCCCGGTCATTGAAGACGAAGCGCTCTTCACCATGCTTGATGAAAGCATGTCCACCCTGCCCGATGGTTTCCTCGGAACCAAAGCGGATAAGGTGAAGGAAATGCTTGATAGCGCAACTCCTCCCACGGTCGTCGATCTGCGCACCGCAGAAGAACGTGAGAAGGAAGGCTACATCAAGGATTCGATCAATATCCCTGTTGGTGAACTCTTCACCAGCCTCGACAAACTTCCCGCTAAAGATGCCGCCATCATCTTGCAATGCGGATCTGGCTTGCGCGGTTCCATCGCAATCGAAGGCTTGCGCTTACTGGGCTACACCAATGTCCTGAATATGGGCGGCGGCATGAAGGCTTGGAAAGCCGCCGGCTACGCCGTAGAAGGTATCGTGGATTGGACAGCAGTCTGGACCGAATTCCTCACCACCCTCCCCGAAGATTACTACACCATCAAAGCTGACATGCTCAAAGGTCAGATCGATGCGGGCGCGGCCCCCTTCCTGCTCGATGTGCGTGAACCTGGTGAGTTGACCGAGAACGGCTACATTGCCGGCGCGGTGAACATCCCTGTCCGCAATGTGCTCAAGAATTTGGATAAACTCCCTGCTCAAGATCAGCCCATTGTGATCTACTGCGGATCTGGTCATCGCGGCGCGATGGCGATGGCTGCCCTGCGCCTGTTGGGCTACACCGATGTTCGCAATCTCGGTGGTGGTTTGGGCGGCTGGCTCAAAGTTGAGTTCCCCGTTGAAAAGGGAACAACCCCTGCCGAACCCGTAGCGGGAACCGCTCCCACGGTGGATGCACTCCGTCTCAAGGATCTGGACGCCTTCCTTTCATCCCTGCCGGATGGCTTTTACAGCATGAAGGCTGCCGATGTAAAGACTGCCGCAGAATCTGCCACCCCGCCGATGCTGATCGACCTCCGAACTGCTGATGAATTCAAGGCTGGGTATATCAAAGGCGCAGTTAACATCCCTGTTAATGAACTGCTGGTTGACATGACCAAATTACCTGCCGACAAGGGCGCATCTGTCATCACGATTTGCCAATCTGGTCATCGCGGCGCAATGGCGATGATGGCAATGCGCATGATGGGTTACACCAATGTGATCAGCATGGCAAAAGGAATGAATGGTTGGGCAGCCGAAAGCTTCCCTGTAGAAAAGTAAAGACATCCATTCTATCTAACTAAAACAGCCCGCAGGCAAATGCCTGCGGGCTAAAACTTTATTTATGACATTTGTCACTGCAAAATTACATATCGCCATAGTACAAATAAGACATGGTTATCCACTTTTTTGAATACAGGAAATTGTCATGCTCGACCTAAATTCTCTCAAGGTTTTTTTGGCAATTGCCGAACATGGAAACTTCAGTGAAGCCGGAAGGCGTTTGCATCTTTCGCAACCAGCTGTCAGCCAGATCGTTCAGGGATTGGAGCGTGTACTGGGAGCACAATTATTCATCCGGCAGGGACGCGCCACTCAACTGACCGAAGCCGGGCAGTTGTTGATTCCCATGGCGCGTGAACTACTTACTTCATCACAACGCGTTGAACAAACCATGCTTTCATTGCAAGATGACGTCATTGGTGAGATGACCGTTGGGTGCTCGACCGCCTCGGGAAAATATTTGCTTCCAGGAATTATCGCTCGTTTTCGGCGCGAATTTCCACAGGTGCGAATCAACGTACTGGTCACCAGCCGCGAGTCCGTTATCAATAAGTTGTTGAACGGGGATGTATGCCTGGGAGTGACAAGTAAACAGGTCGAACATTCCGATCTGGAATATAAGGATTTTTTTAGGGATGATGTCATTTTGATCGTGCCCGTGAATCATCGCTGGGCGCAATACCGAAAAATTTACCCCGACGATCTTTTGGATGAACCGATGATCCTGCGTGAAGAAGTTGCCGGGACGCGGGAGGTATTAATGGAGGGATTGAGAGAACACGATATCTCTTATGACATGTTGAACATCGATATGGTATTGGGAAATGCGGAAGCCATTGAGATGGCCGTAGAAGAAGGGATCGGTATCGCTTTCGTTTCCCGCTTGGCGGCCACCCGCGGGTTGGAATTGGGGAAAGTGGTGGAAGTGGAAGTGGAAGGGATGAATTTAACCCGGAATATATATCTGGCCCGAAACCGAAAACAACTAACAACACGCGGCCAGGAAAAGCTGTGGCAGTTTGTTACCCTCAAAAAAAGCGAACCCCAACGTAACAATCAACTCCTCGTAAGCAGCCATTAGAAATATTCACTGAATTTTATTCTGTTCAAGCTACCGCTAACATCCAGATAAATAGGTTTTAGCTGGCTTTGTTTTATGTTATACGCATTAATATCCTCCTGCTGCCGAGGTTAAAACCAGATTTTGGGGCAAAGGTAATAGCACAGCAGAAATACCAAAAAAAAAACAATAGAGTGAAAATTAAGCGCGACGGTCAGTTTAAAAGGTGCAGCGATGAAATTGAATTTAAATTCCACGACTTGACTCGCAACCTTTTTTCCTGTATGCTGTTTTAACGTTAGAACAATTTTTTGAACGATTGTTCAAAAAATCACAGGAGAAGAGAAAATGTCCCATATTAAGTTGAGTTGGCGTAACATCATCATCGCCGCGACCCTGCCCGCCGTGATGGAAGTAATCTGGCAGTTGTATAACACCTACGTGCCTGTCTATTTGCAGGCAGGCAACCCCGCCTTCACCGAAGCGGGAGCCACCACAGTCGGTTTCGGTCTCGGACCCGCCCTGACGGGTTTCATCCTCGTCTTCGATAACATTGCGGGCTTGTTCATCAGCCCCATCGTCGGCGCATGGAGCGACAGTCTGCGCTCGAAATGGGGACGCCGCATGCCCTTCATCCTCTTCGGCGTGCCGCTTGCTATCGCTGCCTTTATCTTCGTCCCACTCATCCCGATGGGAATCGCACCCGAACTCAACGGGCAGACGGGTCAGCTGACAGGCTTACTTGTCCCCTTCATCGTCTCGCTCTTCCTCGTCTTGCTTGCCTTCGCGGTCGTCCGTCCCGTTGCGGATGTTTTGCTCTTTGACGTAACCCCTTCCCCCCAACGCGCCACAGCCAATGGGATCGCGGGCGCGATTGCGGGTCTGCTGGTGGTGATCACTGCCCTGGCTGGCGCGGCTCTCTATGACGTGTACGGACCGCTTCCTTTCTGGATCGCAGCGGGTCTTGCGCTTCTGATCTTTATCCTCACCTGGGCATTTGTTAAAGAACCTGAAGAACTTGCCAGCGCCAAGGAACTGGCAGGAGAACCATTCAACCTAAAAGGCATCATCGCCTTCCTGCGCGGACTCCCCAAAGAACATTCCAGCAGTTTGAAATATCTGCTCCTGAGTAACTTGCTCGCGTATGTAGCACTCGCGCAAATGCAAGCCTTCCTTAGCTCCTACGGCGTCTTCTCCCTCGGCATGGAAGAATCTTCCGCCGCCATGCTGGTTGCCATCCCAGCGATTGCGTTCATGATCATGGCTGTGCCTTCGGGTTTGATCTCCAACAAGATCGGACGCAAGAACACCCAAATCGTCGGATTGGTTGGTTACGCCATCGGCGCATTGGTCATCTACCTCTTCCCCGACGCGACCATGCTCAATGTAGGACTCCTCATCTGCGGTTTGACCTGGCCCCTCGCCAATGTCGTCCAAGTTGCCATGATCGTGGACAGCGCTCCCGTCGAAACATTGATGGGAACCTACACAGGTCTGCGCCAAATTGCCGTGACCCTCGGATTCATCATCGGACCCATCCTCGGCGGGACTCTCGTCGAAGCCATGGGCAACGACTACCGCTGGGTCTGGCTCATCATGTTCGTATTCCTCGTCCTTGCTACGGTTGCGATTTTGCCCGTAACAAAGGGTGAAGCGAAGAAAGAAATTTAGGAATTAGGTATATTAGGGATTAGGAATTGTGTAATTCCTAATCCCTAATTTGTAATCCCTTTATGACTATCGTCTTGCAAGTCCTCCTCGCCGTTCTCGTCGTACTCGCGTTCTACGTCGTGTATGCCAACCACGCCTACATCCGCGTCCTGCCACAATCCCGCCCCTGCGTAGACTGTGCGACTCCCGTCCACATCAACGGCTACGACTTGTACTACCGCGAAATTGGCACGGACAAAAGCGCCCCGCCCGTCATCCTCGTCCACGGCGGACCTGGACACTCCAGCCTGAGTTTCAAGAACGGATTCGACTTCCTCACCGAAGAGACTCGCGTCATCTTCTACGACCAGCGTGGTTCGGGCAATTCGCAAATCAAGCCCAATCCCGAAGATTACACCATCGAGCAATTGGTGGAAGAACTTGAAGCCTTGCGCCGTGACGTAGTTAAAGCGGACAAGGTCATCCTCGTCGGTCATTCCTTCGGCAGCGCGTTGGTTCAACGCTACGCGCTCAAATATCCTGAACACGTCGAGAAAATGGTCATCGCAGGCGGCATTCGAATCAATAATGGCATGAGCAACCGCTTCGTGTGGAAGTATTTTGGCGGATTGCTGTACTCCACCGCCCTTGGCTTCCCTCCCACGGATTCAAAATCCGCAGACGCATGGTTTACCAAATCATCCGAAAAAGATAATCCACAAAGATTATTTGATAAAACAAAAACAGATTTACTCAAAGATACAGGCACAGTCTCCTTCGCCCCGTGGCGCGAAATTTCTTTTTCACTTGTCGGCTATGATTACAAAAAAGAACTCAGCCAGTTACAAGTGCCAACCCTCTTCATTTATGGCGCCGCCGACTCAGAATACACAGGCAAACCCGTCGCCGATGAACTCTGCGCCACGCTGCCCAACTGCCAATCCGTTGAATTCACCCAAAGCGGACACTGGGCATTCCTCGAAGAACCAGAAAAGTTTCAGCAAGTGCTAAACGATTTTCTTTCAAACAAAAAATGAACCGCCAAGAGCGCGAAGTCCGCGAAGAAAAACCAAAAAAATCTTTGCGCTCTTAGCGGGCTTCGCGGTAAAAAACTTCGTGACCCTTCGTGTCCTTCGTGGATAAAAAATGACTTTTCCTTCTACTGAATCACTCCGCTCTCCGCAATACAAAGGCTCCTCCGAGCAGACTTTGTACATCCCCATGCGCGATGGGACTCGTCTCGCCGTTGACCTCTACCTCCCGCGCGGACTCACGCCCGAAACCAAAATCCCTACACTCTTCGCCGCCACGCGCTATTGGCGTGCGCAACAACTCAAATCGCCGTTCTCATGGTTTCTTTCTCTGCCCGACTCCGCTCGTAACTTCTTCACCGCCTTTGGTTACGCCATCCTCCGCATTGATATGCGCGGCACGGGCGCGTCAGAAGGCAATCATCCGCACCCGTGGTCAGCGACCGACCTCACCGACCTTTACGACCTGACCGATTGGGTCACCCAACAACCGTGGAGCAACGGTCAAGTCGGCGGCTTTGGCAACTCGTATCAAGCCACCACCGCTGAAATGCTCGGCGCGTGCGGACATCCCGCCGTCACCTCCGCGCTCGTGCGCTTCAACGAGTACGACGTTTACACCGACATCGCTTTCCCTGGCGGCGCGCCTAACGAATTCATGCTCACGCAATGGGCAGACTACAACCGCGCCCTCGACGCCAATAAATTTCCCAAATCCATGAACATGCTCGAAAAGATTCTCGTCAAAGGCGTCAAGCCCGTCGGCAACCATCCAATTCCCAAACACACCAATCAACAAGTGGACTCCGCGCTGCGTCACATCACCTTCCGCGACGACCTTGACCCCGAGCTCAACATTCGCATGGACGACATCAGCATGTTCGCCCGCCCCACAACGCACGCGCTCGACCATTGGGGTAGTTGGTTCGACGCCGCCACCGCGAACGCGGTCATTCATCGCTTCGTCAACAATCCCCGCCCGCAGCGCGCTGTCATCGGCGCGTGGAATCATGGCGCAACTCAACACGTCGGCGCGAAGGAAAATCCTTTCCCATTGCTCGCGCAGATGAAAGAATCTTTGCGCTTCTTCGACAATCCGCCCGCGACCCGCGAGTTGCACTACTACACCATTTTTGAAAATGAATGGAAATCGACGCCTGAGTTTCCACCTGCGGGTTTGACCTCCACCCGATTCTTTTTCCAACCCCAAAGCGGACTCTCCTCGCTTCTTCCCCCGCCCGCGCCTGCTGACCGCTACCAGACAGATTTCAACGCCTCAACAGGACTCAACAACCGCTGGCAAACTGAACTCGACCAGCGACCTGTAAAGTACGCGCCCATCAAAGGACAACTCTCGTACACCTCCGCGCCGCTTGAACAGGATACCGAAATCACAGGCTATCCTGTTGTGACTCTGTTCATCAAGTCAACACATAATGATGGCAACTTCTTCGTCTATCTCGAAACGATTGATGAACAAGGCAATGCACACTATCTCACAGAAGGAATGCTGCGCGCTATCCATCGAAAAGTTTCAACCGATACGCCGCCTTATAAACAATTTGTCCCGTACCATTCTTTCAAACGCGCCGACGCCATGCCGCTCATCCCTGATGAAGTGGCAGAAATCACCTTCGGGTTGAATCCCATCTCGGCGCTGATTCGCCGCGGGTGGAAGATACGAGTATCCATTTCAGGCGCAGACAAAGACACCTTTGCCAGAATCCCGCTCACGGGTAGTCCGAGCGTGGAGATTATGATTGGCGGAGACCAAGCCTCCTTCATCGAGATTCCCATCAAATGACAGATATCCTTTTCCAATCCCAAGAAAATATAGCCGTTATCACCTTCAACCGCCCCGACGTGTTGAACGCGTTCAAGCGCAGTATGTTCCAGCAATTGCTCGACATGCTCGATACGATTGCGAGCGATGATTCGATTCGCGCCGCACTCATCACGGGCAACGGACGTGCGTTCTCGGCAGGCATTGACCTCGAAGAACTGTCGCACCTTTTCGACGGTTCGACGGTGGCAGAGCAGGCGCGCGCCGAGTTGGACGAAATGCAGGAACTCACGCGCCACATGGTGAATTTGCGCAAGCCGATTATCTCTGCCATCAATGGTGTTGCGGTTGGCGTGGGCGCGGAGATTGCGATTGCGAGCGACATCCGCATTGCGGCGGAGAGCGCTTATTTTCAATTCGCCGAAGTGAAGCGCGGAATTTTTGAAACCAACGGAGTCATGCACCGCCTGCCACGCCTCATCGGCATGGGACGCGCCGCGCATGTGATGATGACAGGCGAACGCATTTCCGCGCAATCAGCTTACGAGATGGGTTTGGTCACAAAGGTGACATCTGCCGAATCTATTTTACAAGAAGGCATGGACATCGCCCACACCCTCGCGTCGAACGCGCCAATTTCTGTGCGGCTTATAAAAGAAGTACTGCAACAATCCTACGACCTCGACCTCGAAACCGTCATGCAACTCGAAACCGAAGGCACGCTCGAATGCTTCGCCAGCGAAGACATGCGCGAAGGCGTGAAGGCATTCGTGGAGAAGCGTGTGCCGATTTATAAAGGAAGATAAAAACAGTACACGGATTACGCGGATTTCACGGAAAGTGCACGGAATTTTTTTCAAAAAGAAATCCGTGTTTGTCCGTGTAATCCGTCAAATCCGTGTCCAAAAAGGTTTTTATGCCAACCATCACCAAAATCGAAATCATCGACCTCAACATTCCCTTCAATCACCCCTTCAAGATCGCTTTGGCGGTGATGAACAGCGCCCATAACATCATCGTCCGCGTGCATGATAGTGACGGATTGATTGGCGTGGGCGAAGGTATCCCATCGCGCTTTGTGACAGGCGAAGACGCCGATAACGGATTTGAATCCGCCAAACTGTACGCGCAACTGCTCATTGGAAAAAATCCGCTGGAGATTGACACACGGCTGCGCGAACTTGAACAGTACATGCTCAAGAATCCTGCTATCCGCTGTGCGTATGACCTCGCGTTCTACGACCTGCTTGCCAAACATGCGGAACTTCCGCTTTATGCTTTGCTCGGTGGCGAGAAAAAAGTCTTGTACTCCAACCGCACCATCGGCATTGACGAACCCGACAAAATGGCGAAAACTGCGAAACAGCATGTTGAGAACGGCGTGAAGGCATTGAAAGTCAAGGTCGGCACTGGACGTAATGAAGACCTCGCGCGGATTCGAGCCATCCGTGAAGCAGTCGGTAGTAGCATTCCCATGCGGCTCGACGCAAACCAGGCTTGGGATGAAATTACCGCCATCAATATCCTCACCGCATTGGCAGAATATGAAATCGAAGTCTGCGAACAACCGCTGCCCTACTGGAACATCGAAGGTTTGAAGCGAGTCCGCGAGCGCAGTCCCATTGCCATCATGGCAGACGAATCCAGCTTCGACACGCATGACGCTTTTCGCCTCGCCTCCCTCGGTGCCGTGGATTATTTCAACATCAAACTCGCCAAGTCCGCGGGTATTCATGGCGCGCTGAAAATCAACGCTATCGGCGAAGCGGCGGGGATTAAATGTATGCTCGGCGGCATGTCCGAGTCCCTCATCGGAGTCAGCGCAGGCGCGCATTTGGTCTGTGCCTGCCCGAACATATCCCTGCACGACCTCGATTCTCCCTTTCACTTTGCCGAAGAACCTTCCATTGGCGGCGTAGACTTCCAAGCCAACGGCACCGTGACTCTCTCCGACGCTCACGGTCACGGCGCGGATGTGAGTCCTGAGTGGATGGAGAGAAGTAAAAAGATAGTAATCAGTGAAAAGTAAACAGTGGCTTTCCTTCGTGAAACTTCGTGTTCTTTGTGGATAAAAAATTATGAATAAATTCCCTTCCTTTCCATCCCCAGCAAAAATCGGATTACTCGGCGTGGCGTTCGATGAAAACTCATCTTATAAACGTGGCTCGGCATTGGCTCCACAACGGATTCGTGAAGCCTTTTTCTGTGACTCGTCCAACCTGTGGACAGAGAATGAAACCTATCTCGGCACGGATGGACTCTTCGCGGACATGGGCGACATCACACCGTCAGCGGAGAGAATGCCCATAGAGACCGAGCAAGCCGCAGGTAAATTATATGAAGCGGGTTTGAAGGTCATGGCATTTGGCGGCGACCACTCCGTCACCTATCCGCTGGTAAAGGCTGCGGCGAAGAATCATCCCAATCTCACCATCTTGCATTTCGACGCGCACCCCGATTTATACGATGACTTTGAAGGCAATCCAAATTCACACGCCAGCCCTTTCGCACGGATCATGGAATCAGGCTTGGCAAAGCGGCTCGTGCAAGTTGGCATTCGCACCATCAACGGACATCAGCGCGAGCAAGCAACACGTTTCGGCGTGGAAGTGTTGACCATGCAGCATTGGCGCGATGTCTTCAACCTGCAATTTGACTCGCCGCTTTACATCACCTTCGACATGGATTGTCTCGACCCTGCCTTCGCGCCTGGCATATCGCACCGCGAACCTGGCGGGCTGTCCACGCGTGAAGCGTTGAGCGTCATTCAATCGCTCAATGCAAACATCATCGGCGCGGATGTGGTGGAATTAAATCCAACACAAGATGTTTCGGATGTTACTGAAATGGTGGCGGCGAAAGTGTTCAAAGAGATTGTGGCGAAGATGTTGGAATCCACGAAGGGCACGAATGCACACGAATAAAAAACTTAGCTTCGTGTTTCTTCGTGTACTTCGTGGATAAGGGTTTTAAATATGAACTCACGCGAACGAATTCAAGCTGTGCTTCAACGCAAAACTCCAGACCGTGTTCCTCGCTTCGAGGTCTGGATCGACGGCATGTTCGATGAACTCGGCGTCACTGACCCTTATCGCGCATATGCCGAGTTGGGACAGGATGGAATCCTCATGCCATACCAAACTCCAACAGATAGCAACGCCTGGAAAGATGGCGTGGATGAATTCGGGCGTGTATGGAAAAAGGGGATGTATTTTTACGGTGCTGTGCAAACAGCGGATGACCTCAAACAGTACACGCCGCCATTGAGTTACGCGGATCGTTTCTTCGACGTGAAGCGGGTGGCAGACATTCGGACGAATTATCCACATCTTTGCCTTTTCTTCGGCACGCATATCGGTCCATTCATGGGAACCTATATGGCAATGGGCATGGAGCACATGTTCCGCATGTTCAAGAAGGATATGTCCTTTGTCCATGCTGTGATGGAAGCGCGCACAGATTGGTGTATTGAAATTTACAAACGCGCAGCAGAACTTGGCGCGGAGTTGATCGTGATGGGCGATGACGCTGCTCATCGCGGTGGCTCGATGATCTCTCCGCAAATGTGGCACGAGTTGGTATTGCCCTATCATCAACGTGTGGCGCGGGAAATTCCTGTGCCTGTTATCTGGCATAGCGATGGCAAGATGGACAAGCTGCTGCCCTTCGCCGTTGAGGCTGGCTTTGCTGGCGTGCATGGACTCGAAACCTTATCTGGCAATAAGTTGGATGAAGTCAAAGCCCAATATGGCGATAAATTAATTTTGATCGGTAACGTGGATATCAATCTATTCTTTGAGCCAAATCTTGAGCTTATCCGCGCTGATGTGAGGCGCAGTTACGAGCAAGGCGGCACAAGCGGATATATGATCTCGTCTTGCAACAGCATTTACCCTGGGATGAACCCCGAAGCCTTGCGCGAATATTTTCGTTGTCAGGGAGGGCTCGATGGCTGACCTCTCCCGCTTCCCTCTCGGCTCAACATTGACTCTCGACTCATTGAGCCTTGACCCGTATCCGTACTACCGCCTCTTACTTGACCGTGAGCCTGTCACCTGGGTTCCCGAAGTGAATCTCTGGTACGTGACTCGGCGCGATGATGTCATTTCCGTGCTTGATAACGCGGAAGCCTTCACCGTTCAATCGCCGCATTCCCTTCTTGATGATACCTTTGGTACGATGATGTTATCTGCCGAAGGGGATCTGCACCAACGAATGCGCAATCCATTCGCAGGAGCGTATGTGCCAAAGGCAGTACGTGCGTCATCCACTGCTTTCATTGAACAAAAAGCCAATGAACTGATCGAAACCTTCATCGCAGACAGAGAAACGGACTTGGTCAAATCCTTCTCCGACCCGATGGCGTTGTATGCCGTCGCCGCTTCGCTCGGCGTTCCTATCGTGGACTTTGGTCAACTGCGTCACTGGTACGATGACTTCGCCGCCGCGTTGAGCAACTTCCGTCACGACCCTGCGTTGCGGGAGCGTGGTCAACGAACGGCAAAAGAATTTGGCACACAACTTGCGGAGCACATCGCCCGTCTGCGCGCCGAGCCTGACGACAGTCTGCTCAGTCATCTCATCCATGATACGAACACAAACTTGAGCGAGCGCGAGATCATCTCGAATATCTTCGTCATCATCTTCGGCGGGTTGGAAACAACCGCTGCCATGTTCTCAAACACGGTTTGGGCATTGCTCAATCATCCCGATCAATTCGACGAAGTGAAACGCGACCCTGCCAAGTTAATGAAATCCGCAGTGGAAGAGACCCTGCGCTGGGAATCTCCTGTGCAGACCGCCACCCGCCATGTGACCCAGCCGATCACCGTCCGCGGCGTGGATTTTGCTGTAGGCGATACCGTTCAATGCATGTTGGGAGCCGCCAACCGCGACCCTGAATTTTTCCAAGACCCTGATCGCTTCGACGTCCACCGAGCGAATGCTTCTCACCATCTAGCCTTTGCCCGCGGACGACATCACTGCCTTGGTGCGGCACTAGCGCGACTTGAAGGTGAGATCGGCTTGCGCGTGTTGTTCGAGCGTTTGCCGCATTTGCACTTAAAATCAACTCACCCTTCCGCGCCGCATGGACATGAATTTCGCGCCGTGCCCAAACTCATGGTGGAATGGTGAAAGGACAGCAACTATGCCAACCAAAAGTAAACCTGTAGAAGAGAAGAAGACCTTCATTGAAGAAGCCCGCCGCAAACAAATCATCGACGCGGCGTTGCAGACAATTGCCGAGCATGGATATACCCAAACGTCCTTTGCGGAGATTGCCAAGAGCCTGGGAATCACCAAGGGACTGATTGCCTATCACTTCAATGGTAAGCATGACCTCATCACCTCTGCCATTCATACGATTCTGAATCGACAAGGCGCGTATATCCGCGGGCGGGTGGAAGATGAGACAAAAGGCAGTGCTAAATTACGCGTCTATATCGAAGCCAGTTTTGAGTACATTTCGCAGAACCGTTCGCAGTTCGTGGCGCTGGTGGATTTATGGGGCAGTTTTACGTCACCTGAAGAGAAGAAAGCCTTCAGCGATTCGGCATATAACCCGTGCCGTGCTCATCTCAAGAAAATTTTCCGCATTGGTGTAGAGCAGAAGGAATTTACGAAGTTCGATGAGCAGAGTATGGCGTCAGTGATTCAAGGCGCAATTGACGGAATCATGCTGCAATGGGTGTTTGACCCGAAGGCAGTGGATTTGCAAGAGTCGAGCCGTGAGTTGAGTGAGATGTTTGTGAAGCGGTTGAAAAAATGAATACAAGACCTGACAGGTTTTAAAAACCTGTCAGGTCTAAAAAGCCAAAGGAGAAGCGTGCATGGAGTGGAAGAGTTTAGGTCATTTGGTAGAGAGCGCGGCAGAGCGGTTTGGGGAGAAACCGTTGTTCATCTTTGAAGACAAGCCGCTTTCGTTCGTGGAAGCGAATCGACGGGCAAACAAAACTGCGAATGCGCTGAAATCCGTCGGTGTGACGAAGGGCGAACGCGTGGCTGTGATGTTGCCCAACGGCGTGGACTTCCCCATCGTCTGGTTTGCGCTGGCGAAGTTGGGCGCGGTCATTGTGCCTGTCAATATCAACTACCATGACCATGACCTGACTTATACGCTCGATGATTCGCAGGCGGGATTCTTTGTCGTCCACGAAAATTATCTGGAGCAATGGGAGCGGGTGCGCACGCACTTGCCGTCGGTGAAGGAAACGCTTCTCGTGACTGAATCAGGCTCAAAGTCCGATTGGATGCGTTTGGTGGATGAGTCGTCTGACTCGTTCGAGTCATCCAATGTTTCGGCGGAGGATTTGGTCAACATCCAATATACATCGGGCACGACGGGTTTTCCAAAGGGCTGCATGTTGACCCAAAAATATTGGATGATGCTCGGGCAGGTGGCGGCGGATTATTTCGGGCTGACGCCAGCGGATTGCGATCTGACCGCACAGCCTTTTTATTACATGGATCCGCAGTGGAACACGGTGTCGTGTTTGATCGGCGGCGCGCCGTTGGTGATTGTGCCGAGATTTTCGCCTTCGCATTTTTGGGGTGAGGTCATCAAACACAATGTGACCGTGTTGTACATGCTTGGCACGATGCCGTTCTTTTTGTTGAAGATGCCCGAAGACCCTGCGTTGGATCGCGGACATAAATTAAAAATGATTTTGTGCTCGGGGATTCATCCGAAGTTTCATGCGGAGTTTGAACGACGATGGAATGTGCCGTGGCGCGAAGCGTTCGGCATGACCGAAACAGGCGTGGACTTGTTAATTCCATTCGAGGATGTAGCGAGCGTGGGCAGCGGCGCGATGGGTAAACCGATTGCGACGAAAGAAGCGCGCATGGTAGACGCAAATGGAAATGATGTTCCCGAGGACGGCGTAGGTGAGTTGATTCTGCGCGGTGAGCCGATGATGTTGGGGTATTGGAATAAACCCGAAGCCACGGCGGAGGTCATGAAGAATGGCTGGCTACATACAGGTGACATGGTCACAAAAGATGCGAAGGGATATTTTCATTGGCAGGCGCGCTTGAAAGATACGATTCGACGCGCGGGTGAAAATATTTCATCGGTGGAAGTGGAAGGTGTGCTGATGGAACATCCCGCTGTGAAAGTGGCGGCGGTAGTGCCCGTCCCTGATGAGTTGCGCGGCGAAGAAGTGAAGGCGTATATCGTGTTGAAGGATGGATACACAAAAGAAAACACTTCACCTGAGTCCATTTTGGATCATGCGCGTGAACAGTTGGCGTATTTCAAAGTACCGAGGTTTATCGAGTATGCGGATGACTTGCCGAGAACGCCATCAGAACGAGTGGAAAAGCATAAGTTGGTGAAGATGAAAGCGGACTTGCGCGTTGGAAGTTATGACGCGGTGGATAAGATTTGGCGATAAGAGCAATTAAACACAAAGGACACCAAGGGCACGAAGTAAGAAATAGATCAGATCTTTGGTTTTCCTTTGTGTACTTTGTGCCCTTCGTGTTTAAAAAAGGAATCAAATGAACACACAGCAACTCAACGAAACAATTTCAAAAACACTCACCGCATGGAACATCCCTGGCGCGGCGGTCGCTGTAGTGCAAGGTGACGATGTTTTCACGCAAGGCTATGGCGTGCTCGAAGCGGGCAAGCCTGAAACGGTCAATGCCGATACCATCTTTGCAATTGGTTCCACCACAAAAGCCTTCACCTCCGCGCTCATTGGCATGTTGGTGGATGAAGGCAAACTGTCATGGGATGACCTTGTTATCCAATACATCCCTGAGTTTGAACTATATGATGATTGGGTTGCTCGTCACGTCACCGTGCGCGACTTGCTCTGTCATCGTCTCGGCTTGGAACGTGCCCAACGCCTCTACTATCATCGCGGATACGACCAGCGCGAACTCATGCGTCGCATGAAATATCTCAAGCCTGCCGTGGGTTTTCGCACAGGCTTCAACTACGCCAATCAGCAATATGGCATAGCAGGTCTGCTCGTCGAAGCGGTCACTGGCAAGTCATGGGATGATTTCATCACCGAAAGAATTTTCAATGCGCTGAACATGTCACGCTCGTTCAGTGGACACGACCGAATCACCGATAACAAAAACTTCGCCTCACCTCACGCTGTGCTCGATGAAACTTATCCCGCGGGCGTGCGTTTTCTTGGCGAGATGAGCGCCATCGAAAATTTCAAACTTACGCACGAACCTGCTGGCTCGATTCATACTTCCGCCAATGACCTCGCGCAATGGCTCAAAGCATTACTCAACAACGGCGCGCCGCTCTTGCAACCCAACACTTTCAACGAACTCACCACGCCGCAAGTCGTCATGCAGGATGTGCTCAACTCCGAACTCGCGCCGCTCGCCTATCTTCAACCCGCCACGCACTTCTGGACGTACGCGCTTGGTTGGTGGGCAATGGATTATCGCGGCGAAAAAGTTCTCATGCACGGCGGTCAAATGCCTGGCTACAATTCCGCCGTCGCGTTTTTTCCGCAGCGCAAACTCGCGCTCGCCGTCATGGTCAACGTCCATCAAACCCTCGCCCACGCCGCGCTGTTTTATGCGATTTCGGATATTCTGCTCGACAAAAAAGACCGCGACTGGTCAACTGAATTTCAGATGGTGGCGCAGGGATACATGGCACAAGTCAAAGGTCAGGTGGACGAAATGCGCCTCAAACGTGACCCGAACCTGCCTCCGTCCAACAAGCTAGATTCCTACACTGGGACATTCTCCAACGACCTCTTCGGCGAAATGACCGTGATTATCAAAGACGACTCGCTCAACTTGAAGTACGGAGTCAACACCGCTACGCTCGAACACTGGCAAGGCGACACCTTCCTCGCCCATTGGAATCTCAAAGGTCTGATGGACGACTCGATGATTGCTTTCAGCCCCAATAGCAAGACAATGACATTACTCAACGACAGAGCGGAATACAGGAAATCATCATGAACCCAACCGAACTCATCCTCAAGAATTTTGAAAAAGTATCATCCATCCCACGTGGTTCGAAGAACGAAGCGGCGATTCGCAACTGGCTTATCGAATGGGCGGCAGAACACAACTGCACCTCCAAGACAGACGCCGCGGGGAATCTCGTCATCTATGCACCTGCCAGCGCTGGCTACGAAGACCGCCCAACGTTAATTTTGCAAGGTCACATGGACATGGTCTGCCAGAAGACGCTTGAGTCTACGCATGATTTCACGAAAGACCCCATTCAACTCATCCGTGATGGCGATTGGATTCGCGCCAATGGCACCACCCTCGGTGCAGACAACGGCATTGGCATTGCGTTGATGATGTCGCTTGTTGAAGATGAGTCCGTAAAACATCCGCCGCTTGAGTTGCTGCTGACCGTTGAAGAAGAGTCGGGTCTTGTCGGCGCTGATACTCTTGACCCAGCCTTACTCACAGGCAAAACGCTCATCAATGTGGATTCCGAAACCGAAGGCGTGTTCACCGTCGGCTGTGCAGGCGGTGGGAATGTGTATATGACCTTGCCCGTCACATGGGATTCACAAAAGCAGAATGAAGTTGCTTTTGAGTTGAAAGTCCGCGGCTTGCAAGGCGGACATTCTGGAGAAGACATCAACAAGTTCCGCACGAATGCCAATAAACTCATCGCCCGCGTACTGGACTTTATTCAACGCGATATGGAAATTCGCCTGTCCACGCTCAAAGGCGGGACGGCGCGCAATGCCATTCCACGAGACGCGGAAACGGTGTTCGTTTGTGTAAAAGAAAAGGCGACACTGTGCAAGGAAAAATTTTCCGCCATTCAAGCCACCATCCAAAGTGAACTCGCCAAAACAGAGACAGGGCTTGTGCTCACGCTGAACGAACTCAGCGGCGAGCCTGTTCGCACTATTAGCCCCGCTGAAACGCAGGCGGCAATCCGCTTGCTGATGGCGTTACCGCATGGAGTCACATCCATGTTTGCAGATATGCCCGCCTTCGTCGAAACGTCCAATAACATTGGCGTGATGGAGTTGAAAGAGGACGGGCTGTCCGTTGTCTCCACAAATCGCAGCGCGGTCTTTTCGAGATTGGATGAAATTACCAGACGAGTCGAAACTGTCGCATGGCTGGCAGGCGCAAAGACCGAGCGAACGAAGATGTTCCCGCCCTGGCAGCCGAACATGGAATCTCCGCTCCTCAAGCAATGCGTCGACACGTATCGCGGTATCGTCGAAGAAGACCCCAAGATCGAGCTCACCCATGGCGGACTCGAATGCGGAATCATCAGCGAGCGTTGCGGCGGGCTGGATACCATATCAATGGGACCGACGATCAGAGATCTGCACTCGCCAGAGGAGAGGTTATTTGTCCCATCGCTGGCAGGGACTTGGGAGCTTCTACATGCGCTATTGGATTCCTGATTCTCCGGGACAAGTGCTAGTCGCTGAAGACCAAAAAATCCATAGGAGCGAGGGTTCCTGAAAATTCAGTTGCGGAAAAACCGTGCAAATAATTCAACTGCGATACTGAATTCTGTTCAAGAATCCAGGCGGGAATAGTTTGAGGTTCTTCTGAAAAGTTGGCAAAAATAACGGCGCGCTTATTTGCAGAAATTCTTGTAAAGCCAAGGACGTGCTCGTTCCCGGTTGAAATGGTTTGCAGCGAATAGCCGGCAAATGCATCATTTTGTTTGCGCAACGTGATCAGTTTTCTCAAGCCCTGATACACACGCCCTTCAACGGTCAGGGGGGCATTTCGCCTGGCGTATTTTTCCCAATCTGCTTTCGGGCGGTGCACCCAGCGGCTGTCGCGCGCGTGAGAAGGATCATCCAGATAGGAATAGTCGTTGAGGGTGGCGATCTCATCGCCAAGGTAGATGAGCGGGATCCCGCCGGCAGTGAGGATCACACCATGAATGAGAAGGATGCGGCGGATCGCAAGTTCGATCTCGGCGGGTCCTTCCTCATTGATCGCTTTCTCCAACCCGGCCAGTGAAGCGCATGTGCCGCTGATACGGCAATCGCCGGTCTTGGGGTTTTCCTGAAAGGGAAGCCCGCGTGCAAAACTGCCTTCAAAGCGCCCTCGATAAAATTCGTTCAAAAAACGGCGATGGTCATTGCCATTAATTCCAAATGATGCCGCATCTTCATCAGAGAACGTCCAGCCAATGTCGTCATGGACGCGAACATAGTTAACCCAGGCCGTTTCGGGATGGATATTGAAACGGGTAGACAGAGCTTGCGAGAGCAAATCCACTTTGCGGGTTGCAAGTGAGTTCCATAACAAGGCCATCAAAAGCGGATTATATGAAAGCTGACATTCATCGGGTGAAATATATTTCACTACATCATCGGGATGGACGATGGCTTCAGATTTGAACAATAAGGCAGGTGAGGCGATCCGCGAAACAGCATTGAAGGCTTGTATCAGCAGGTGCGCGCCCGGCAGATTTTCGCAATTGGTCCCAAGTTGTTTCCAGATGAAGGCCACCGCGTCCAGGCGGATCACCTCCACGCCCTGATTTGCAAGGAATAACATCTCCCCTGCCATGCGATTAAACACGGCAGGATTGGAATAGTTCAAGTCCCATTGATAGGAATGAAATGTTGTCCATACCCAGCCGCCTTCTTTGAATAAGTTGGGGAAAAAGGTGAACGCGCCAGTGTGCTCGTCTGGAAAGATCTCCCTGAGATCCCTTTCGTAGAGGTCGGGCATCTCACGGTTGGGGAAGATGCGGTAAAAATCGTTAAAGTCATCATCGCCGGTCTTCGCTCCTTTCGCCCATAGATGCTCATCAGAGGTGTGGTTGAATACCAGATCCACGACAAGGCTGATCCCCGCATTGCGGAATTCACGGGAGAGCGATTCGAGATCATCCATTGTGCCAAGCGGGGGATGCACTTCACGATAACTGCTGACGGCATAACCACCGTCATTTTCTCCTTCGGGGGCTTTGAAAAGCGGCATGAGATGAAGGTAGGTTATCCCCAGTTCTTTAAAGTATGGGATCTTGGATCGCACGCCATCGAGATCCCCTGCAAACAGATCAACATAACAGACACCGCCCAGCATTTGGTTTGATTGAAACCAAAGCGGATTCATTTCGCGGCTGGCATCCAGTTCGCGCAAGTCGGCAGGGCGTTGGAACCACGCCAGCGCAAGTCCCTGCAACAGATCTTCGAGATGAAAGAAAAAGTCATATCGGTCGCTGTAGATCGTAAAATACAATCTGAATAAAGATTCAAAATGCTGGTGAAGACGGTTCTTAAAGTCATCCCAGCCTTTGGTATCCTTTGAAATTTGATCTGCCATAGTTCTTTCAAGGCGAGGCAACAGGCGCCGGAGGGTAAGTTTGGATTCGATATCGAAGTTGTTCATAAAGACCGTCATTTTATGGATGTGATGTTGAAATCTGCGTGTTCAAGAAAGTAAATATCGAGCGAGTTCAAGTGAAGATACCCTTCCTCTACAAAAAACTTCAGCCCATGACTCTGGGCGGATGGAAAAACACAATCTGTGAGAGTCACCGAGCCATCATTGGCAAACACTTCCACCGAGCAGCGGTCGACCAATATTCGCAGGCGGATCGAGCCGCCGACCGGCGAAAGCGGCACAGATTGAAGCCGGGAAAAATCTTCATGAAAGTCCACCTGGCCCGAGCGAGAGCGATCGAGATAAAGCAGGGATTCTTCAGGTTGGTAGTAGATGATCGTTTCTTCTCCCTCTCCAACGAAAATGCGGATACCGAATCTTTTTGTGGCGTTAAGCACGGCAATTTCCGCATCGATCTCCAGTGATCGGCTTTGGATCCCTGCGAGCAAGTTGTGCTTCGGGGTGATAACTTCGTCTTGCCAGTGGATATGATCTCTGCGCAGATATGCCAATTCCACGATAGGCTTCTGAAGCAGGCGCAAACCATTGGAGGTTTGGGTGAGTGATAACTCGCGGGGCATGGTTAACATTCCGCGCCAGGTTTCGGTGGGAGTCTCACGCGCATAGCTCCAGTTGCTCATCCATGCAATGGAAATGCGGCGTCCATTCGGCTCGTCGTTCCAGGATTGAGGCGCATAGAAATCAGGTCCATGATCCATCCACAGAACCGTTTCTTTGGGGTTCTCTGAAGTAAATGTTTTGCCATCGAAATCGCCGACGAAGTATTGTGTGCCTGAGCCGCCAGCGTAGGCACCGCTGCCAACTCCAACGGTCAGCACCCAGCGTGAGTCTGAGCCGTTGAGCGGGAGTTGGAAAAGGTCTGGAGTCTCCCAAACGCCTGAGGTGGAACCGTATCCGCCGCCAAAGGATCCGCTTGATTCCCAATGTTTGAGATCGGGTGAAATATAGAAGAGCACCCAGTCGCCTGCGGCAAGCGCCATCACCCAGTGATCTTTATGCCAGAAAACTTTCGGGTCGCGGAAGTCGGTCAGGTTGCCGGGGTGCGGCACGACCGGGTTGCCTGCGTACTTCGTCCATGTGAGTCCGTGGTCTGTGCTGTAAGCAATGTTCTGATCTTCGACGCGCTTTTTATCGTCGTAGGTATGGTTGTTGTAGGTAAAGATGGCAACCATTGCCTCTTTGCCAAACCCGGCGGTGTTATTCCAATCAATCACTGCGCTGCCGGAGAAGATCAATCCATTTTCATCGGGGTAGAGCGCAATGGGCAGGTGTTCCCAATAAATGAGGTCTTTGCTGACCGCATGCCCCCAGTGCATCGGTCCCCAGACCGTGCTATGCGGATGATATTGATAGAAGAGATGATACTCGCCAGCATAGTAAACCAGTCCATTGGGGTCGTTCAACCACATGGACAGCGGAGTAAAGTGAAAGGCGGGGCGGTAAGAGTCGCTCATTTCTAGAGTTTGATCCAAAGATAGGAATACGGTTGCAAGCTGACATGCGCATTCAAAATATATGGACGGTCTTCAAATAAATTTTGTCCGCTTGTTTGATATTCTGCAGGAATGTGCGCCACTTGAACATGCTCGCTCAAGTTATTGAGCACAAGGATCGCCTCATCGCCTTGTCCGCGCAGGTATGCCAACACCGCCGGGTTATCGGTCTCGACCCATTCCAATTGATTCCCGCCCAACGCCGCGTACTGTTTGCGCAGAGATATCATTTTCTGTATGGTTCGCAGCAAAGAATGCTGTGACTTCATCTGGTCGGCAACGTTCACCTTTAGATAGTGATAGTCGCCTTGTACCATTTCAGTGAAAGGTGTACCAGCGGAAAAACCAGCATGCAAAGAATCATCCCATTGCATGGGCGTGCGCACACCATGACGGTCTGGCAGGTTGAGGTTATCGCCCATGCCGATCTCATCGCCATAATAAAGGATGGGCGAACCGGGCAGGGTGAACAACAACGAATTGACCAACTCGATCTTCCGGCGATCATTGTTCAAAATGGGCGCCAATCGGCGGCGAATGCCCAAATTGAGAATCATCTTTTCTTCGGGCGCATATTCACGCCACATCAACTTGCGTTCTTCATCAGTCACCATTTCCAAGGTCAACTCATCGTGGTTACGCAGGAAGGTTGTCCACTGGCAGTTGGCAGGGATGACAGGTGTGTCGTTCAGGATCTTTACAATGGCACTCGCATCACCCTGCGCCAGCGCCAAATAGATGCGCGGCATGAGCGGGAAGTGAAATGCCATGTGGAATTCATCGCCATTGTCAAAGTACTGGATCAACTCGCGGGGCCACTGGTTGCTCTCTGCAAGCATGATCGCGTTGGGAAAATCTGCATCTATCATGCGGCGCATGCGCTTGAGGTAGGCATGCGTTTCGGGCAGGCTTTCGCAATTGGTGCCTTCACGTTCAAAAAGATAGGTAGGCGCATCCACACGGAACCCGTCAATGCCCATGCTCAACCAAAAGCGCACCACATTCAACATTTCGTCCTGCACGTTGGGGTTATCAAAGTTCAAATCGGGTTGAGTGGAATAAAAACGATGCCAGAAATACTGCACGGCTTTTTCGTCCCACGTCCAATTCGATGTTTCCACATCCTGAAAGATGATGCGCACGCCCGCATATTTTTTATCGTCGTCGTTCCAAACGTAATAATCACGATAAGGCGAGTTCTTATCAGCCCGCGCAGACTGGAACCAAGGATGCTCATCAGAAGTGTGATTCAGCACCAGGTCCGTGATGATACGGATGCCGCGCTGATGCGCCGCTTCAATCAAAGTCTTGAGCTGGTCTAGCGACCCATAGGTTTTATCCACGCTGTAATAGTCGGCAATGTCATAGCCATCGTCGCGCAATGGTGACGGGTAGATCGGCATGATCCAAATGCAGTCCACACCAAGGTCTTTGAGATAGTCGAGCTTCTCGGTCAGACCTTGTAGATCGCCGTGACCATCGCCATCGCTATCCTTAAATGCGCGGACAGAAATTTCATAAAAAACTGCGTTCTTGTACCAGAGAGAATTCGTCATATATAAAAAGTGGACTGGTTGCCCAGTCCACTTGTCCATTCGGAAAGTTTAGCCTTTGACTGAGCCTGCCAGCAAACCGCGAACAATAAAGCGCTGCAAGCTGAAGAAAACGATCAACGGAATGATCAAGGAGACGAAAGAGCCAGCCGCCACATCCTGCCAGCCTTCTCCATATTGACCCAGAAGCCTGAGCAAACGATAGGTCATCACCGCTTTTTGCTCACCTACGAAGATGAAGGCGATCAGATAATCATTCCATACCCATAGGAATTGGAAGATCGCAAAAGAAGCGAGCGCAGGCATGGACATGGGCAAGACCAATTTCCAGAAGATCTGGTAATAGCTGGCACCATCCACAGTGGCGGCTTCGATCAGTTCCTTGGGCAGGGTCATCATGTAATTACGCAACGTGTAGATCGCCAATGGCATCGAGAAGGCGCTATGCACGATCCATGCGCTGACGTAAGTACCGGTCAATTCAATATCAAAGGTGCGTTGCAACCAGACCATTCCACGCAGTACCGGAATAAGGGAGGATTGCAACGGGATCACCATCAATGCCACCAACAGTGCAAAGAAGAACTCCTTGCCTTTGAAGTTCAAAAAGGTGAATGCAAATGCAGCATTGGCGGCAATCATCAACGGCAAAATGGTGGAAGGGACAGCCACTGCAATGGTGTTTACCAACGAGTCCAACATGCCGCTTGCGAGTGAGTTCTGATAGGCTTCAAATGTCCATGGGGTAGTGAGCGGGGCAGCTAACGCCTCCCACCAGGGAGAGACTTCAGCGAGGTCACGCGGACGTAGGGAGGTGATCAACAACCCAAGGGTAGGCGCAGACCATACTGCCACCAAAATAAGCATGGCAATTGTGCTGCCCAGACTCGTCCTTCGAAGGAAGTGGTTAACCTTGTTCATCGCAAAGACTCCTGTTGTCGCACTGTCCGAATTTGCAGCCACATCAAAGGCGCGATCAATACAACCAGAATGGTCACCACTGCAGAGGCAGGGCCGAGATTGGAATTCTCAAAGAACTCTTTGTACCATTCAAAGGCGAGCACACTGGTGGTGAAGTTACCACGTGTCATGGAGAGCACAATGTCGAAGATCTTCATGACCATGATCAGGATCGTCACGAAGACCGACATGACCGTTCCCCAAACCTGCGGAAGGACCACTCTGAAGAAAACCTGCCATGAATTCGCGCCATCCAGTTGTGCAGCTTCGAGGGTCTCTACAGGAACATTTTTTATTGCGGCTGAAATGACTACCATGGCATACCCACCCTGCAGCCAGATGATGACTACCATAAGCAGGAATGAGTTCAAGCGTCCCTTATCAATGGTCAGCCAGGGTTGAGCATCTCCACCAAAGAGCTGTACCAATGCATTTAATAAACCAACTTCCGGGCGGCCAGGCGGAACAAACGAGTAAAAATAAGCCCAAATGGTCGAAGCCGCCACAAAACTGATCGCCATGGGCATAAAAATCAAGGACTTAAATACTCTTTCGCGCTTTGGTCCCACCTGATTGGTCAGGGTGGCTGTTGCCGTGCCAACAATAACTGTAGCAGCAGGTACAACCAACACCCACAACAAGTTGTTGAGCAGGATGTCCATAAAACGGTCATCCAAAATACGATCATCCGCTACAAAAACAGCCCCTTCTTCCTTTTTTACTTCAATTTTGTCGGGTTTTACTTCATCGGTAAAAATTTCAACGTAATTCTTGAATCCCACCCATTCCTTGGCATTGTCGCTCTTGAACGACCAAGTCACTGTTTGAACAAGAGGAGCCACAAGAACAAGGATCACCAATAGTGCAGCTGGCAGCAGGAAAGCCATCCAGTTGACCTTACGATAAATGCGCTCTGGCAGAAGGGAAAGCAGAAAATTAAGCAGCCAAAATACCCCATAACTAGCTGCCACACCAATCACAATGGAAACCAAACCAAAGATTAAATCGCTCATTTCTCAATCTCCATTTTTTAGGGGGCTTCACCGGCATTCAGCCGTTTTTTTATTGAGCGAGTGCTAAAAGATCGTGGCACCGACTCCACATTAGACCAAGAGCCGGTGCCACTATTTTACCTAGTTACAGTACGATTACGGGTACTTGCTGTCAATGCGTTCGGCAGCTTCAGCCCAGGTGGCGCGACCGGCAACATAGTCGGTACCGGCAGCCCAGAACTCAGCGTTCACTTCAGCGGGCATCTGATCGGAGGCGTCGAAGCCGAAAACTGCAGCACTGGCAAGAGCTTCACCGATCTTCTTCTGCATTTCGTTCGGGTAGAGGGAGGAGTCGAAGGTCTTGTGCGGGGAGAGGTCACCGGTGGCAACCTGGTACTTCAACACTTCGGGGCTGAAGATAAAGGCTGCAACCTTGGCAACATCCTGGTCCACGTGACCCTGGAAGACAGCAGCGAGGTCACCACCACCGATCACGCCAGCCTGACCACCTTCAGGAGTGGGGATCGGGAAGACATCGAGGTGGCTATAGTCACCAGCTTTGACTTCAGCCTGAATATCTTCGGGCATGAAGGAAACGATGAAGGAACCCTGGCGCAGCATGAAGCATTGACCTTCAGCAGCACCATTGGCGAACAAGGCAGCGTTGTCACCGAAGCTGGTGGTCGCCATGGCAACACCACCACCATTTACCTGACCTTCAGCGAGAAGGCGGGCGGCAATGAGATCGGCGGCAGCAGTAATTTCAGGGGAAGCAAAGTCAACTTCGCCAGAAATCCACTGAGCGTACACTTCCGGTCCGTTCAAAGAGAGGACATATTGTTCCATCCAATCGGTGAAGGGCCAGCCAGTGGCGCCGCCAGATTCGATACCAGCACACCAAGGAGAACCGGCGCCATCTGCAATGATCTGAGCCTCAAGGGCAACCAATTCGGCTTCAGTGGTCGGCACAGCGTAACCCGCAGCTTCAAAAGCGGAGGGGTTGTAGAAAACGAGGGATTTCTGATTGGCAGAAACTGGAAGTCCGTAGAGCTTGCCATCCACAACAGCCAGAGTGTCCCAACCGGGCACCAAAGTGGACTGAGGAATGCTCACGTCAATGACTTCGTCCAACGGAACGAGCACATCAACCAAGCCCTTCAAACCACCGGGCTGAGGCCACATGGCAATATCGGGTTCCTGACCGGCTTCGATCTTCACTTTGATGTCGGTGTCGAAGCTGGCGAGGGAAGTGAAGGTGACTTCAATACCATTGGCTTCACCGAACTCGGTAAGAGCCTGTTGGAAGGCAGCAGCCTGAGCTTCGCCATATCCGCCAAAGATCTCAACTTTGCCATCGCCTTCAGGAAGCGCGGAGGCTTCTTCAGCGGCGGGAGCTTCGGTTGCAGCAGCAGGAGCTTCTGTAGCGGCGGGAGCTTCGGTTGCAGCAGGAGCTTCAGTGGCGACAGCGCCGCCACCACATGCCGCAAGCAGCATGGAGGCCAGAACGAACAGGCTCATAACAGACCATAACAGGGATTTCTTATTCATTGTTCTCCTCTTTTGTTTTGAAAAAATTTTACAGTTGGCCAAACACATTTTTTCTTACACCCCTTCTCAATGCAAACACCTAAGTAAACATTGAGAAGGGAATGAAAGTGTTATCGTGAAAGCACTTTCATTCACGTAATATAGCACCTTCCCCATCAAGAGTCAAGAGGGAATTTTTGGGGTCGGGAATGATTTGTGAGGAGAGGCGGGTTTCAGCTTTGAGTGAGGCGGGTGATTCTTATCACCTTGCTTTGCAGATTCTTCAACTCCACCCGCACCCCCGCTTCCATCCATGCCAAGCCAGAGCGGGGTTGATCAAAACCTTCGATGCTGTATAAGGCTTCGGGGTCGAGCCCGCGCAAATGGATCACAGGGAAACGGAACGGGTCGGGGATGAGCGTACGAAAGACGAACAACACGCCTTCGCTTTTGTCCTTGCTGATGTATTGCACCGCCGAGTAATTATTTTTTTGCGGCGCGATGAGGCGATACTGGTCACCAAATTGGATGATGTGCCGGATCGATTTATACAACTCAATGCAATCGGCTCCCATCTGACGTTCAGCCTGATTCCATTCCAGTAAGTTTCCGCCTACGCCGAGAGAACCGCACATGCTCACATGAAAACGAAACTCAAGCGGCACAGTCTCTTTGCCCCAATCGGTGACCCAGGCTTCCATGGTGATGGCAGGCATGAATTGCGAGAAGCCTTCTTGAATGGAAAGACGCTTGGTCGCTTCAGTGTTATCACTGACCCAAACCTGATCGGCAAATTGCAGGATGCCGAAATCGGGTCGTCCGCCGCCGCTGGCGCAGCTTTGCCAAATCACATTCGGGTGCCGCCGACGCAGTTCACCCCACACGCGATACAAGCCATAGACATAGCGCACCCACAACTCACGCGGGTCACCGGGCGCATCTTGCCAACCCGGTTCACTGGCGGGACGGTTCATGTCCCATTTGATGAAGGCGATGTTGTTCTCGCTGAGAATTTTATCGAGTGTGGTGATGATGTAATCTTGCACATCGACGCGCGCCATGTTGAGGATGAGTTGATTGCGGGCTTCGGTGCGCGCACGGGTCGGGAAGTGAATCACCCAATCGGGATGAGCGCGGTACAAGTCGCTATCGGGGTTGACCATCTCCGGCTCGACCCATAAGCCAAAGTCCATGCCGAGGTCGTTGACTCGTTTGATCAAGCCGCCGAGCCCGTTCGGGAATTTTTTCGCATCTGGGAACCAATCGCCCAGACCGGCATTGTCCCAGTTGCGGTTATGGAACCAGCCATCGTCCATGACGAAGAGTTCCACGCCCATGTTCGCGGCGATCTCGGCAAGGTTGGCTTGCGAGGTTTCGTCCACGTTGAAGAGAGTCGCTTCCCATGAGTTGTAAAGGATCTTGTGCAGCACTTTGCCATGCGGCAGGAGTTCATTGCGCACATAATCATGGAAGATGCGGCTGGCGTCGCCGAATCCGTTCGGGGTGTAGCCGGAAATAGCAGAAGGTGTAACGAGCGGTTCATTCGGCTTGAGTTGCCAGGCGAAGTCCCAATCGTTGAGCCCGATGCTCAGGCGGGTGGACGCATACTCGGTCACTTCGGCGGTGATCTTGAAATTGCCGCTCCAAGCGAGGGTGCCGAAGAACACGTCACCGTGATTTTCGCTAGCCTCTCTTTCAACCGTGAACCAAGGCACGGCGCGATGACTTGGGATGATGCGGCGGCTTTCAATGACCTTTAAGCCGGGTGTGAGTATTTCGCGCTGCATGTTGAACTCGTCAATGTGACGCCCATACATGTGTGTGAGTGAGTAGCCGTTTCCGTGAGGGAAGGTCCACTTGGCGGAGAAGGCGCGCTCGACTGAGATGGATTCGGTGCCGAGGTTTTCGAGCGTGACCCAGCGTTCGATCAGGTCATATTCTTCATGGATGCGGTAATGGAGAGTCAACTGCAGCGGGTAGGCTGAGTCTTTGAAGCGCA
This sequence comes from Candidatus Villigracilis vicinus, assembly GCF_016702885.1. Classification (NCBI taxonomy): domain Bacteria; kingdom Bacillati; phylum Chloroflexota; class Anaerolineae; order Anaerolineales; family Candidatus Villigracilaceae; genus Candidatus Villigracilis; species Candidatus Villigracilis vicinus. Next base: position 113,353 of record NZ_JADJDD010000001.1, on the reverse strand, counting down.
GGGCAAGCTCCGGCTGGGGTGAGCCGCCGGTTTTAAAATCCACAAGAGAAAGAACTACATCCCGCACACCATCAGCGAAGGTTACTTTGAGAGTCGGGTCAGTATATTTGGTGCCCGCATAGCCAGGATATTCTTCAGGGATGAAATGATCGTATCCATCCGTAGATGCCCAGCCTGACGGTTCGAAAGGCGCGGGATAATCCTTGACGAAGGGCAGACGTTTGCCCCAGTAACAATGCGAGAGCAGGTTGGATTTGTTGAGACCAAAGGCGTAGGCGCTGTGACGTGTTTCAAGGATCCAGTAGTTGGGGGAAGTGTGAATAGGCATGAGAACCTCTGTAAGGATGGAAAATAGAGAATGCAGAAAGATGAATTTCAAAGCCATTCATCATTCTGCATTCTTCTTTCATCAATTCATTTATGCGGTTTGACGCTCAATGAGCGTAAGCGGTAGGTGAATGTGCTGCGCCGGGCGGGAGGGATCGTCGATGCGCGAGAGCAGAATTTCCACGGCCAAGCGGCCCGACTCATCGAGGTGCTGTCGGATGGTGGTCAGGTCGGTATAGTCGGCAAGGTCGAGGTCATCGAAACCCACAATGGCAAGCTGCTCGGGCACCTGCACTTTCATCGTGCGCGCGGCTTTGAGCACCCCCAATGCCTGGAAATCGGTTGCAGCAAAAATGGCGGTCGGCGGGTTGGGCAGGTTGAGCAATTCATTGGCCACACGCAGGGTCTGCTCCTGGGTGTAGGGGGCCAGGCGGACAAATTCATCGGGGATCTCAATGCCCGCATTTTGAAGCGACTGCCGGAATCCCGAAAGGCGCAGGCTGACAGGGTGAATGGCATACTCGGGCAGGTCGGTGTCGCCAAGGAAAGCGATACGGCGATGTCCCTTTTTGATAAGGTAGTCTGCCGCAATGCGCCCGCCTTCCACATCGTCGATCTCCACACTGCTGAGAGTGGGGTGCGGATATTCGATGAGGACAGCCGGGATGTTGTATTTGGTCAGGCGGTGGGCATTCTCTTCGCTAATGGACAAAGACATGATGATCAGTCCATCTAGGTTGCTGGTAAGGGGAATGGAAGCGAAGTAGTTTTCCAATTGAGCGGCCGATTCGACCGTGTACACCACCAGTTCGTAGTTGGCCTTTGATAAAGCCGAGGCAACACCCCTCAACCTCTGCACGAACGACGGGGCGGTAAAGAACGGAGTGAGAACCCCGATCCTTCCCGTGTTACGCATGGCACGGGCGCGTGCTTCCGCTTTGGGCATAAACCCCAGCTTGTCGATCGCCTCGATCACCCGTTTGTGGGTTTCGGCATTCACTTTATCGGGAGCATTAAGAACGCGTGAAATGGTGGAAATACTTACGCCAGATAATTCTGCTACATCATAAATGGTGGGAGTCTTTTTTCTGGGCATATAATTCTCATGAAAGAGATATGAAAGCATTTTCAGTTTAGCACATCGAATCGAAGTGCGTCAATGCTAATATGCGGTCAGAAATGGACCACCACCATCTTCGGTTGTAAGTTTTTTAGTTTAGTTTAAATTGTTGGACAATTTCCTGCAGCGATCTTGCCATGTTGCGGAGGGATTGAGCCGAGGCGGTGACCTCACCCACTTGGGCGCTCATCTCCTCGGTCGAGGCGCTGACCTCTTCGATCGCCGCGCTATTCTGTTCGGAGACTGCCGCAATATTCTCGATGGCGCGCGTCATTTCAGACATCCCGGTGCTCATCACATCCATTGCACTGACGTTCCCCTGCGCCACGCCGCCGACATCCTCCATTGAAACGACCAACTGCCCTGAAGCGGTTCTCATCTTCGCCGCGCCGCTGTTCGCCTGCTCGGCCTGCCGGTACACTTCTTCCGCGGCTTTGAGAATATCTTCAAGAGCCTTGCCTGCTTCATTGGCAAGCTTCACTCCGTTGGCTACTTCCTCCCCGCCTTCATCCATGGCAACCACCGCTTCTGAAACGGTGCGCTGAATGTTCTTGATCAGCCCGCCGATCTCCTTGGTGGCATTCCCCGCCCGTTCGGCGAGTTTGCGAACCTCATCGGCAACCACGGCAAAGCCTTTACCATGCACTCCGGCGCGCGCCGCTTCAATGGCGGCATTCAAAGCAAGCAGGTTGGTCTGGCTGGCAATGTCTTCGATGGTTTCGAGGATCACATCGATCTGGTCTGAAAGCACACCCATTTGAGCCACCCGCTGGGCGGATAATTGAACCTTGGACTTGATCTGCTCCATGCCTTTGACCGTTCCCGTCACGGTCTTGGAACCTGCGCGGGCAGCTTCAGCTGCGCCGGCAGAGACCGTGGTCACCGCCTGGGCATTCCCGGCCACCTGCTGAATGGTCTCGTTAATCTGGCTGGTGATCGATGTCGCTGTGGTAACAGATGCAGCCTGAGCCTGCGCACCGCGAGTCACGGTCGTGATCGTCTGCGACATCTGCTCCACCGAGCTGGCGGTATGGGTCACTGATTCTGTTTCCATCGTGATTCCGCGCGCCACCTGCTGAACGGTAGTGGCGATCTGGGTTGTAGCCTGTCCTGCCTGGTCGGCAGAGATCGCCAACTGATCAGAGGCGAGCGTAAGTGTGTTTGCGCTTTCCGCCACCCGTTGAACGGCAGAATGCAGGCTTTCGATCATATCCTTGAAGGCCTGCCCCAAAACATCTCTTTCGGACTTAGGTTGGATATGCCCCGTGAGATTCCCCTTTGAGATCAAGTTAGCTGCATCGGCCATTTCTTTTTGATAGCCAACGATTTGACGAATGGAATCGGCAAGCACACCATACTCGTCCCGGCTGACGTAGTTAAGAGTCTGATCAATGTCACCCATCGCGAGTTTATTGGCTGTCTCCGCCATCGCCCGGATCGGACGAGTGATCCCGCGGGCGATAAGAAAAGCAACCAGCCCGATCAAGAAAATTGAACTGACGATCATGATAAGGCTGATATTGGCAAGTCTCGTGGCGGGAGCGTACGCCTCGGAAGTCTGCACCTCGGTCACCAAACCAAGGTTCAAATCAGAAAGCCATGTGTACCTCCCGATCACTTCCTTGCCCACATAGTTGTCATAAATTCCGTTGCCCGATCTGGCGGCTTGCAGTTCTTTGCTTGCAACCGTCTCAAGCTGATACACCAATTCGGCAGTCTCTTTGATCATTCCCTTTTCGCGCATCTCGATCACAAAGCGGGGTGAAGTGACAAAATAGCCATCGGAGTTAAGCAGGTAGCTTTCAGATGTCTTGCCTGTTCGATTTTTGACAAGCAGTTGGGTGATGGAATTGATGGTGATCGTCTCTCCGATCACGCCCATGATCAGCCCATCCTTGGACCTGACAGGCGATGCAAAAACAATGATCGTGTTCCCGGTGGCTTTGGAAACCAGCGGCTCAGAGATAACCACCCGGCCGGTGATCGCTTCTTTGAAATATTCACGTTCATGAACATCCAGCGGTATGTCGTTGGAGATGGCAATGGTCTTCCCATCCAAACCTGTAAGGAATATCGTCTCGTAATTGCCCCACAGGTGGTAATACTGTTTGATCGCAGCATCGGCAGTCACCGGGTCCATGGATGAGATCCTGGCTACGCCGGCAAGGGTTACGATATCCTGCCTTCTTTCGTTCGCCCATGAAGAAAGAAAAGTGATCTGATCCCTTTCCACAACCTGCAGATTCACATCGGCGGCATTATCCAAAGCGGACTTGGCAACGTAATAGCTGACAATGGAATTAACAAGGATCGGAAGTGTACCGATCAATAAAAGGATCAGCAGCAGCTTGCCAAGAAATGAATATCGGAGCGGGATGCGAATGCTTGATTCGATGGGCTGGGTTGTGTTCATGGTATTACCTCTGGTTTTGACGTTTTACGATCTTCAAGTCCTATCAATAAACTGCAAATTATTTTTGAAACTTAAATCGGGCGATCTCGTGAGCCAACTGTTTGGCCATCTCCATCAGCGAGTTGGCAGAAGCAGAGACTTCCTCCACCTGGGCTGAGACATCTTCGGTCATGGCTGCCACCTGCTCAATGGATGCAGTATTGGTTTCGCCGATCCGGGAAATGTTCTCGATCGACTGGGTTAGCTCAGAAGAGTTTGCGTCCATTTCCTCTGTTGCCGCGGTATTTTCTTCGATCACGGCAGAGACCGCATCCACAGATTCCACAAGTTCTGATGCCGCGGCGCTGACCTTCGCGGCGGCGCGCCCGGCATCTTCTGCCTGCTTGTAAACAGACTCAGCCGAAGCCAGAATATCATCGAGCATCATGCCCGCCGAATTGGCGCGTGACACACCGGCATTCACTTCATCCGCGGATTCTTTCATAGCGTTCACGGCTTCACCCACAGTGCGTTGAATTCCCTGGATCAAACTCGCGATCTCTTTGGTGGCCAGGCTTGAGCGCTCTGCCAGTTTGCGAACCTCATCTGCAACCACGGCGAAGCCCTTGCCCTGCTCTCCAGCGCGGGCGGCTTCAATGGCAGCGTTCAAAGCCAACAGATTAGTCTGCCCGGCAATGTCTTCAATGGTCTCCAGAATGGTTCCGATCTCTTCTGAGCGCGCTCCCATTTCCTTGACCTTTGAAGAGGAAAGCTCCACCTTGCCGCGGATCACTTCCATGCCCATGATGGTTTCTTTGACCGTTCTGGCGCCGTCACGCGTATGACTGGCCGCATTGGCCGAGTCGCGGGTAACGGCTTGAGCATTTTGTGTGACCTGCTCTATGGCGGTGCTGATATTCGATGTGACAAGGGAAGCCCTGCCGATGGCCTGCGCCTGTTCCTGCGCCCCACGGGCCACCCCGTCAATGGCGCGATTCAATTGCTCGACCGAACCAGCAGTTTTAGACACACCTTCGGCTTGCTGAATAATGCCTGTCGTCACCTGCTGGGTGGTGGCAGCGATCTGATTCGCCGCATCGCCCGATTGGCTGGAAGCCATGGCGAGAGAACTCGATGCGAGAGTCAACTCATCTGCATTCTGCGCCATTTTTCTGATCAGACTTTGAAGGTTCTCCACCATGCTCGAAAATGCGAGTCCCAGTTCATCTGCATCGCTGCGCGGAGTGACTTGAACGGTCAAATCTCCAGATGCGATCTGGCTTGCAAAGCCGGCCATTTCCTGCAAATACTGCACTGTGCTGTTGAAGCCTTCTCCGGCGATCCCCATTTCGTCTGAACGGCGGACGATGTTTTCTTTCACCTCATCTGAAATATTCCAATGCAGATCGCCTACGCGCAAGTTCTGCAATCCACTGGCCATCGCATGGACGGGGGTACGGATGTTTTTGGTAATGACAAATCCCAACCAGGCAGAAATGAGGACTCCCAAAATACCCGTGATCAACATCCGAACGGATGAAGAGTCAAAGGTACGATTAGCTTCCTGCTGGGATAGATTCGCGAGGTCCTGATTAAGAACGACCAGATGATTGATCGAATTTTCAACTTCGCCCTGACTGATGAGGGCGTCTCCGCCCACCACCCGATGCAGGGAATCTTGTGATTCTCCATCACCGGCTTTTATGATCAGGTCATTAATGATCGCTTGATAGCTCTCCCACGCTGCGTCGAAAACAGCGAGTTCATTTTTCTCTTCGGCGGTCAAAAACGGATTGCTGCGGTATTCCAAAATGATCTCGTTGATACGAGCCACTTCAGCTCTGATGTTTTTCTCGACCTGATCATGTTGTTTTTGGATCACATCGGCCGGGTGACACACGGCGCAATCCTGCACGTTGGTCATATCGGTCGTTGACCGCCCGTGCTGTAGATCCTTTGCCTGCTCCGAATGACAAGCCACGCAGCGGTTGATATCCCCTGCCTCAACACCTTCCTTGAGGTGGTGCTCGCCGGTGGTCTCTGAAACATGGCAAACCCCGCATTGCAGATCGCTCTGGCTGTCTGCCGCCTTGGGTTCGGGAATCTGCAGGTACAACTGCACGTTGCTTTTTATCTGTCCGAGGAGAGCCTTCGCTTCGCCCAGATTTTGAATGGGAATGGTGTGATCGGCATACATGCTCACCATTCCCTGATTCAACTGGCTAAGATCAAAATAGCCGAAAGTAATGGAAGCGGCCATGATCAAAACGATGATGAAAAAACTTCCACCCAATTTCAGACCAATGGACAAATTGCCCAAAATTCGATCCATACGAACCGTCCTTCAATGCTGAAGGCTCCTGACATTCAAACACCAACACAAGGATCTGTCAGACCGCCCCCAATTTCGCTTGTTAACGCTGCAAAATTGCGCTCAGTGACTACACAACCAGAGCTTCCAAAGATTTCTGTTCTTCAAGATTCAAAACCTTGCTCAACTCCAACAAAATGATCAGGCGGTTTTCAAGGCGCACGATGCCCTTCAGAAAAGCCGAATCCACCGAGTTAACCAGCGGGGGCAAAGGCTCGATCGATTCGTCCGAGATCCTCAACACCTCCGAAACACCATCCACTACCACACCTACTTTGACCGTGCCCATCGTAACAATGATGATGCGGGTCTGCCGGGTATCTTCCTTGGTCTCTAACGCAAAGCGGGTCCGGAGGTCGATCACCGGTAATACGCTGCCGCGCAAGTTCGTAACACCTTTCACGTATTTGGGCGTTTGCGGGAGCTGCGTGATCGCCTGCACCTTGATGATGCTCTCGACCAGCGCGATATTGATCCCGTAAAATTCATTGGCGAGTTCAAAAACCACAAGTTGCTGTTCCATGTTTTATCTCCAGATCTTTGCAGCGAATTTGATGGGAGGATTTCCAATTTCTGGGAAACCCTCCCTCTCAATTTATTTGGTCGATTCGGTACCCAGCTTGAAGCGGGAAACGATCTGTGCGAGCTGGCGGGCCATATCCATCATGGATGTAGCCGAAGCGGAGACTTCTTCCACCTGAGCGGAGACTTCCTCTGTGGAAGCAGAGACTTCTTCAACAGACGCGCTATTCTCTTCGCTGACGCTGGCGATGTTCTCGATCGACTGGGTCAACTCTGATGAATTCGCCGCCATTTCTTCAGTGGCCGCGGTGTTCTCTTCAATGACCGCAGAGACCGCATCCACTGCTTCTACGAGTTCCGTGGCCGCTGCGCTTACCTTGGCCGCGGCGCCGCCTGCATCTTCAGCCTGCTTGTAAACCGATTCAGCCGCAACGAGGATGTTCTTCAGCACCTCGCCAGCAGAATTGGCGCGTAACACGCCGGCTTCCACTTCACTGGCTGAGTCTTTCATGGCACCCACCGCTTCATTGACCGTCTTCTGAATGCCCTTGATCAATGTAGCGATCTCTTTGGTGGCAAGGCTGGAACGTTCGGCAAGTTTGCGAACTTCATCAGCCACCACAGCAAAGCCCTTACCCTGTTCACCTGCGCGGGCGGCTTCAATCGCGGCATTGAGAGCCAACAGATTGGTCTGGCTGGCGATGTCTTCGATGGTTTCCACGATCGCGCCAATCTCTTCGGAGCGCACACCCATCTCTTCCACCTTGGTCGCGGAGAGTCCCACCTTGGTGCGGATGGCTTCCATACCGGCAATCGTTTCCTGCACGGTCTTCGCGCCGTTGCGTGAATAGCTCGCCGCTTCAGCGGAATCTCTGGTGACAGATTGGGCATTGCTGGCAACCTGTTCAATGGCGGTGCTGATGCGTGAGGTGACCTGCGAGGCCTTGCTGATCGCAGAAGCCTGTTCCTGAGCGCCCTTTGCCACACCTTCGATCGCGCGGTTCATTTGCTCCACCGAGGCAGAGGTCTTGGTCACGCCGGTGGTCTGCTGGGTAATTCCCTGGGCCACTTGTTGAATGGTAGTGGCGATCTGTCTGGTGGCGTCTCCAGATTGTTCCGAAGCAGAAGCCAACTGCGCTGCCGCGGCAGAGACCGCGTTGGCGCTCGAAGCGACCTGTCCAACTGCATCACGCAGTCCGGCGATCATCTTGGCGAAGGCATTTCCAAGTTCATCTTTTTCAGAATTGGGTTTGACCATCACGGTCAGGTCGTTACCGGCAATGGATGTGGCGGCGGCGCCCATCCCCTGCATGTAATTGATCAAGGCATCGAAAGCTTTGCCGATCGCGCCGATCTCATCCTTGCGCAGGCGTACCTTGTCTTTTTCAGCATCGCTCACATCACGGACCAGGTCACCCACCGAAAGCAGGTTGGACATTCTTGTCACGATCGCCAACGGGTTGGCGATGCTGTTGGCAATGACCAGACCAAATCCCATGGCGAGCACCACAGCCACTACAGCCACAACGATCATGATCGTTGTGGCTTGATCGGCGGCCGCAGTATTTCCATCGGCGGTCTCACCGGCTTGCGTAACCTTCATTACTTCCATCGCATCAATGCTTGCCTCAACCGCCTTTGCGCTGGCAAAAGCATCGCCGCGCATTAACAAAAGGGCTTCATCGCTTTTACCCGCGGTGTACAGATCCACGATGCGATCACGGTAGCCGACAAATTCTTCATAGGCCGCCTGATAATCATCATATAACTTTCTCATTTCGTCGGTGAGGATCAGCTTCTCGTATTCAGCCGAGGTTGTATCGATCTCGCCGGCCAGTTCATTGATGGTGTTGATATATTTCTGACCTTCTTTGGTATCCGGGGTTAGGAGCATATCACGCAGATTGACCCGTGTCCGCTGAAAAGAGACAGACAGGTCAGCCAGCTGACTGATGGGCACGGTATTGTTCTTGTACAAACGGGTATCCGCCGCATCGATCTGGCGGATGTAAACGATCCCGATAACCCCCACTGCAGCAGTCATAATGGCGATGATCAAAAAACTGCCGATCAGTTTCACACTTGTCTTCAAGTTGTTGAGAAAATTCATTTGCACGATCTCCTTTGTGGGTATTTCAGTGATCAGGCTTCAGTCAAAGATTCCGGCAAAACTTAATCAGCGCAGAAACAGACGCCTGCCAAATTAATCCCATTGTATGAATGGAATTTTTTTTCATAATAAAAATCAAGAGAAGAAACCGTTAAATTCCTGTAAATCTTTTTTATGCAAAAAGCCCAACCAACGGGTGGTTGAGCTTCCACATGATCAAGCCGGCTCGAACATCATGACCGGAATTTGAACCGGCAGCGGTATCCACTCGGTCTGGTCAATTTTTTCAGCCAGCCCAATATTGAAGACGCACTGCGTGCAGGTCTTCATCGCGTCCGCAAGCAGGCAGCATTTGCAATTCGCAATATAGGATATGATCTTTTCTTCTTCAGTCATGGTGTTCTCCTTTCGTTGATCATTCGGCAGCGACACAGGTGTGCTGGCGTGATGTAAGTTATTTTATGGAAATCGCAGGATTCCATAATAAAAATAGAGGGAAGAAGTCGTTAAAAAGCCATGAATTTAAACGTAAAAAATTCACCTGCTTTTTACGCGGTAAATTAAGGAAAAGACTATACTAGGGGTTGTCGGACAACCTTTCCGTCCACGATTCGAGGTATTTGTGAACTCATTCGAATACTCATCCACTGACACAGACCAATTGGAAGTTGAACCTGGGAATACAGAGACCGTATCCCCTGAACCTCTGCCCATTTCTGTTTCTGTGGTCATTCCCCAAGCCACTCCTGCTCTGAGCCCGGTCGTTGAAGAGGAAAAGCCGGTCAACACGGACCTGCCCACGGCAGCCCCGCCCGTTGAGGTTGAATCGTTTCCGCAGATTACGAACGAGCTGACCTACTCCTGCCTGCTGCTTCCCCGATTTAGCGATCACTATCTCTCTGGTGATGTCGTTAAAGACCTGGAGATTTGGTTGAAGGAAGTCTGCATCTCTTATGGGTGGCGGCTAAATTCCATCACTATTCGCCCCGGGTATCTTCACTGGCTGGTCACCGTTCCCATCACTGCAAATCCAGCAAAGGTCATCAAGGTCACCTGCCAGCAAACTTCACAAAAGATCTTCGAGTACTATCCGCGGTTCAAGCGGAAGAACCTGTCTCTCGACTTTTGGGCTCCAGGTTTCTCGGTTGTTCCGGGCAGCGCGCCCCACACCATGGAAACCATCAACAATTTCATTTTGCAGATCCGCCGTCAACAGGGAATCTTTTAAGTAGAGTCTGCCTGAACTGAGTTAATGTAAATTTAATTGCAACCTCGCCCCCGTTCGGGGGCGATTCGCTTTTGGGGATTTCATAAAAATGCAAACCGGGTGGGAGATCTTCATCCAGCCCTCAAGTTTTTCTTTTTTCTGTCGATGCTTGTATTGGAGTGAAAAGATTCTCCGGAGGCAGTTATGAGCGCGATCGCATCGACCGAAATGTCCAACCTGATGGCAGCCCATCGTCTGATGGAAATGGCAAGGGATTCTGAAGCGCGCCGCAAGGGGAAAAATGTAGACGGCAAATCTGCACTGGACTACATGGAAGAAGATCAGGCATTGATCAGCGATTCTGCCAAGGATGCCCAAAAGCAGGAGAGCGCTCCCCTGCCGCCGATCGAGAATGTCAATATCCGTCTTGCCGACCTGCATGAAAAAAGATCGGGGCAGACCCGCCAGACACAAGTGGTCGTTCAGGAAGAACAAAGCGTTGAGATCGAGATGGAATTCAGCTATCGTCCCAACACACCCATCGAAGGTCTGGTGGTTCATAACCAACGCTACGCTGAGTCAGACCGTTATCTTTTCAAGTTCGCCGATGGATCGACCTTTACCATCCTCGATAAATGGAGCAACAAAAGTACGACCGTTTGGGGTGACCCGCATGTGGATGTGAGCGATCTGGAAGGCAGCAACGACGGAGATTTCAAAGATCTGAAAGCGAGCGACGATGTCACCACTTTCATGCTGAGCGATGGCACCCGCGTCACCTTCAAAGCCAAGGATGCAGGGATCATCGAACAGGTGGATATCTTCAAAGGGTCGCAGCATGTTCGCGGCTTGGGGCAGGCTTCTGAAGACTTTTCGCCTGAGAGCGGCTTGTTCTCCACGACCGTGTACCTGGATGGTGAAACCCGGGCAAGCTCAACGCCCCTGGGAGATGTGGTCCGCGCTGGCGGCGATGGAAATGACTGGTTTGATACGAGCAACAAACTCGTTTGGGGAAAAACGACCGGTCCCGTTGTCACCCAGCGACCGCCCGCCACCATGGAATTTTTCTACAAGCAGACCATCTCACAATCGGTCTCCATTCTGGCGCAAAAACTGGCAAGAGACGCCTGATCTGCGTTTTTAGCCTTTTCAATTAAAAATCGGGGGAATTCGCGTTGGCTAAATATTTTTAGCCAATATTTATATTCCTTTCACGGCCTCTTTACATGAGAACCCCCGGGGGTATGCTAAATTTACTCCGACAAAACCCCCGTCCTGCTTAAGGAACAACCCGTGATCATTCTCACCCGTCCAAATGGCAAAACCTTCTTTATTAATCCGGAATTGATCCAGACCGTGGAAGCAACTCCAGACACGGTCGTTACCCTGATCAATAGCAAGAAGCTGATCGTCATGGATACGCCAGAGCAGATCGCAGAGCGCTTCATCGAATATCGCAGAAAGACTCTGGTCCCTTTTGATCTTCAAAAGATGGATTAACGGAAACCACGCAGGCACAGGAAATTCAGGAGTACTTTATGGATATTGCAACGATTGTAGGTCTGGTATTGGCGATCACCGCGATCATGACCGCGCTGATCCTGGATGGCGGCTCGCCCGCTGAACTGTTTGCCGCTCCTGCCGCGATCATCCTCATCTTCGGCGGATCCATCGGAGCGACGGTCATCACCTCCCCATTGAAGGTCGGGCTCAAGTTGCCTGTGTACATCATGCAGGCCTTCAAGACCAACAAGTTCAACACAAAGGCAGATATTGAACTCCTCACAAAGCTGGCAGACAAGGCCCGCCGTGAAGGGCTTCTTGCTTTGGAAGAAGACAGCAGAAAACTGACGGACAAATTCCTCAAAAAGGGACTCATGATGGTGGTGGACGGCGTGGAACCTGAACAGGTATCTGCGATCCTTGAAAACACCGTGGACCAGATGCGCACCCGTCACAAGCAAGGCATTGGCTTCTTCACCGCGGCAGGCGCGTTCGCCCCCACCTTCGGCATCATCGGTACGGTCATGGGTCTGATCAGCGTGTTGAAACAATTAGACAATCCTGCTGCGCTAGGCGAAGCAATCGCTTCCGCCTTTTTGGCGACTCTGTGGGGTCTGCTCACCGCGAACCTGATCTACCTCCCAGTGGCTGGAAAACTCAAGGCTAAGAGTGAAGAAGAAGCCCATAACCGTTACATGCAGTTGGAAGGGATCGTATCCATTCAAGCGGGCGAAAATCCGCGCGTCGTACGTGACAAGCTCATGGCTTATCTGCCTCCATCTGAGAACAAAGGCGACGCGGATGCCAAGGCTGAAGGCAAGGCTCCGGCCGGAAATGCCGGAAGGGCACAGGCTTAACCCATGGCACACCGCAAAGAAGAACATGAAGAGCATCATGATGAGCGTTGGCTCGTCAGCTATGCCGACTTCATCACCCTGCTGATGGTGCTTTTCGTGGTGCTGTACTCGATGGGTCAGGTCAATGTTGAGAAATACAAGCAGCTCGCCGAGAGCATGCGGACAGCATTCTCAGTTGGCGGCGCTTCGCAAGTCGTGGACAGCCAGATCAACCAAGCCGGAGGCACAAGCGAAGACGGAACCTCCAAGCCGATCGTTGTTCCCGGCATCCCTGAAGGTCCCACTCAATCGGAAGAAGTCGCCGGGCAATTGACCGCCATGCTCTCATCGCAGAACCTCGGAAACCAGGTGAGCGTGCAGACCAACATCGAAGGCGTATTGATCTCGCTCAGCGAGAAGCTGGTATTCGCGAACGATCAATCGGATCTGCCTCCTGACTCCTTGCAGGTACTCAATACCATTGTGGATATGCTGCGCCCGATCGACAACAAAGTCCGCATCGTCGGGCATACGAATAACATACCATCCACAAATCCGCTTTACCCGAGCAACTGGGAACTCTCACTGGCACGCGCCACCTCGGTCGCGAAATATTTGATCGGCTCCGGCATTGCCCCTGAGCGATTGATCATCTCGGGGCAGGGTGAATACGCGCCGGTCTTCCCGAACGATTCAGACGAGCATAGAAATCTCAACGCCCGGGTTGAGATCATCATTGTCTACAAAGTTGAAAGTGAGATCATCAACCTTTCTTCTCCGGGCATTATTCCATAACCCCAAAACAGGGAACCGGAAATTTTTGGAGCACAGCTTATGTTAGATAAAATCCTGAAAGTTCTCAACGTAATCACTCAAGTTATTTTGATGATCACCGCGATCCTCTCGCTGGTCACCGCTTATGTCGTCTTTGCGCCAGATGAACTTCCCAAACCGTTCCGGCTGGTCTACGATTACGAAACCGCGTTCACCACGCCTGAAGCGCACGTCGCCACCGAAGCCCCGGCAGCAGAAGCGGAAGCAACCACGCATGAAGCAGCCGCCGCAGCCGAGGAATTCAAACCTGGCGATGGCATCATGCTCAACATGTCCACCAAGATCATCAACCTGATGGACCCCGGCGGACGGAAGTACATCCGAGTGACCGTGGTGGTGGAATTTGCGCCAGACGAACCGGAATATGAATCCCTGCCCGAAGAGGAAAAGAACGCGTACCTGACCGAGTTCAACAACAAGCTCAACTCACGGCTTCCCATCATGGACGATACGGTCATCACCCTGCTCTCCACAAAGACCTACGAGGAGCTTTACACCGCCGAAGGCAAGGAAAAATTACGCCTGGAGATCCAGGAAATTCTTGCGCAGAAAATGCCCGACCTGCATATCATTTCGATCTACTTTACAGAATTTGTGGTCCAGTAGCCATGTTAGCTCAATCAGAAATTGACGCCCTGTTATCCGGAGCCATTAACTTCGACCAGAAAGCCGGCGAAGATAATGTGAACGTATCTGAGAAGTTAAACCCATCAGGAGAATCTGCAGGGCTGGACGGCAAACGTGAAAAGAAGGTGCAGCCTTATAACTTCTGGTCGCCGGCGCGCTTCTCGAAGGATCAAATGCGCGCGGTGGAATTGGTGCATGAAGACCTGAGCGAACGCCTCACCACATCTCTGCCCACTTTCCTGCGAACCAACGTCCGCCCGCGTCTTGTCCACATTGAACAGGGACGCTTTCACGATTTCATCAAGGACTTCCCTGCCAACACATTGTTCCACTTGATCTCGCTGGCTCCCCTGCCGGGACACATGGTGTTGACCATGAGCCTCAACGTCAGTTACCTGATCCTGGAGCAGCGCCTGGGCGGAAAGATCGAAGGACGTTTCACCGAGCGGGCATTGACAGAGATCGACCAATCGCTGCTGCGAGGCATGGTGGAACATATGCTGGGCGATATGAAAGGCGCATGGAGCAAGGTCGCTTCGCTTGAGCCTTCATTGGAAGACAGCACGATCAACCAGCACTGGGTGCAGATGATGATGGGCAATGAAAGGGTTTTGCTCCTAACCCTTGAGCTCAACATTCAAGGCATCACCGGCACCATGAGCATCGTCATTCCTTTCAACACGCTGAAGCCCATCACCGAAGTGCTCAACCCGCACATCTGGATCGCGGGACGCAAGGAACATCAACAAGACCCGGTGGCGCGCCAGATGGCGATCCAATCGACCTTGAGAGCCATTGTTCCCGTCACCGTCATTCTCGGCTCCGTGGACCTTTCCCTGCAGGAGTTAATGGGACTCTCGATCGGCGATGTGATCGAACTGGATACCAGCATAGACAGCCCGCTGGTCATCAAAGTGGCAAATAAAAAACAGTTCTATGGGCGGGTTGGGAAATCCCGCAAACGACTCGGAGTGCAGATCACCCGTGTCTATCGTGAAAATGAAGAAAATCCGCAAGGTTATTGATAAGGAAAAAATCTAATGGACGATATCATTACCGAAACCCAGGAAAAGCCCGTTGGCAAGACGACCGAAGCCATCGCCGAAAAGCAGCCTTCAGCCCCGGCCGGCTCCCCCAGCGAATCGAACATTGACCTTCTGCTGGATGTCACCCTGCGTGTGACCGTTGAACTCGGGCGCACGCGCATGAAGCTGGCGCAGATCCTCGAGCTGCAGCACGGCTCTGTGGTGGAATTGGATCGACTCGCCGGCGACCCCGTGGATATCTTCGTCAACGACCGGATCGTGGCGCGCGGCGAAGTGGTGGTGGTCGATGACAAATTCGGCGTCCGCATCACCGAAATGGTCTCACCCAATCATGAGAAGGCTTCGCTTCTATGAACCAGGTCCTGGCCGGCATCCGAAAGTGGATCGATAACAGCAGCAGCAAGCAAAAGCTCACGGCGGGGTTAACCGTGATCGGGGTGCTTGCCACCGCGGCTCTCATGAGCATGGGAGGCACCTCGGGTGTTGCTCAAGACCCTCTCGGCTCGACCACTTTCTATTTCATCAGCGCGTTCGTCAAGCTGATGGTGGTGCTCCTGCTCATTGTCGGCAGTGCTCTGATCTTCCGCCGCTGGCTGCAAACAGGCTCCAGTGGAAAGCCCGCCCGGCAAATGCGCTTGGTGGAGACCATTCGGCTTTCTCCCAAGCAAGCCATTCATCTGGTGGTGATCGGCGAGCAAAAACTGTTGATCGGCGCCACTGACCAGAACGTCGCTTTGATCTCCCCCATCGAAGACAACCTCTCTCCTGTTCTCGCAGAAGAAAACCAGCCCCAGCCGATCCTGGATTTTGGGTCCATGTTCCGGTCCTTTAATCTCCCGGCTGAAAACGCGCAAGCCAAGGAATAAGCTCACCATGAAAGCACCATCGCTCCCCAAACGCCGCAACCTGAAAAAAAGATATTTCATCATCCTGGCCATGCTTCTGGGATTGTTCCTCAGCAGCTGCTCGGCCGTGCCCGGCGTCTCATTGACCGTGGATGGGCAGGCTCCCGAACCCAAGCAGGTGACTTCGGGTGTGCAGCTGCTTGTGCTCATGACCGTGCTCTCGCTCGCGCCCACGGTGCTGATCCTTGCCACGTCCTTCACCCGCATCGTGATCGTGCTTTCAATGGTACGCAACGCCATCGGCACCCCCACGGTACCGCCCAATCAGGTCATCATCGGCTTATCTCTGCTGCTGACCTTCTTTATCATGGCGCCGGTGTACAAACAAATGGATGAAACCGCCATTCAGCCGTACCTGAACGAACAGATGGATCAGGCGACAGCACTGAAAGCGGCGCAGCTTCCGATCCGTGAGTTCATGTTCAAGCAGACCCGTGAAAAGGATATTCAATTATTCATCGATCTTGGGAATGAAGCTCAGCCCTCCACCCTTGAAGATATTCCCTCTGTGTCCCTCTTCCCGGCCTTTGTCATTAGTGAGTTGAGGACCGCTTTCGCCATGGGCTTCGTGATCTACATTCCCTTTCTGGTGATCGACCTTGTTGTATCAAGCATTCTGCTGTCGCTGGGTATGATGATGCTTCCGCCGTCTCTTGTCTCTCTGCCCTTCAAGTTGCTGCTGTTCGTGATGGTGGATGGCTGGTATCTGCTCGTGCAAAGCCTTGTGCTCAGTTTTGCCGGCGGCTAGTGAGGAATCACAATGACCGAAACCTATGTACTCACCCTTGGACAAAATGCGATCGTCATGTCGCTCATTCTTGCCGGACCGATCCTGTTGATCAGCCTGATCGTCGGCAGCCTTGTCAGCCTAGTGCAAGCCGCGACCCAGATCAACGAATCTACATTGATCTTTATTCCAAAGCTGATCGGCATTATTCTTATTTTGCTGCTTCTTGGGTCATGGATGTTGCAGCACGCGATGACCTTTACCCACTCGCTATTCATCAGCCTGCCCAGCCTCGTCCACTAAACGAACGAAGGATATCATGCCCATTCGTGTTGAAGAAATCATTCGATCTGTTTCAAGGCTAAAACCCATGCCTTCCAACGTCTCCCAGATCCTCAGGGAGGTGGATAAGCCGAATGTGACGATCGAGTCTTTGGCCGGGATGATCGGGCTCGATCAGGTGTTGACCGCTCTGGTCTTGCAAACCTCGAACTCGGTCTCCTTGGGATACGCCCGCACCTGCTCTTCCCTCACCGAAGCCATCATGCACATCGGTCTGCGCAGACTCAAATCCACACTGATGACCTCCTCTGCCACAAGCCTGATGGGGCGCGGATTGAGCGGTTATCAACTGGGCGCTGGCGAACTATGGCATCATTCGTTGATGGTGGGAGTCACTTCCGAATGGCTGTCTCAAGCCCTGCGGTATCAAGACTCGGAACAAGCCTACGTGGCCGGACTGTTACACGATATCGGCAAACTGCTGCTCGATCAGGCAGTGCTTTCCAATTACGCCGGCATCGCAGATTATGTTCAAAGGTATCATTTGCAACTTTGGCAGGTCGAAGAAAAGCTGATCGGCATTGACCACGCCCGGGTGGGCGGGTTGATCGCGGAACACTGGAACTTCCCTGTCACCCTTGTGGATGCGATCCAATTCCATCACGCGCCGTCTCTGGCCCGCATCAATCAACGCCTGCCTGCCATTGTAAACCTGGCGAACTCATTCTCTGAAGATTATCAGGTCAACCGCTCCGAACTTCTAAGCTTCCAAGCCCATCCTGAATCTTTGACCATTCTAAAACTGACCCCACAAGACGTTGCCAATCTTAAGGTTAAAATGAAAGCATCTGGCATCTTCCCCAACTTTGCGAAAGCCGAATAACCCATGAAACGCGAAAACCTATCCGTCCTGATCCTTGAGCCCAACGCCTTGCAATGTGATCTCATTAAACTTGCATTGATCCGCCACCGTATGAATCCGATCATCTGCGACCAGCCCCTCGCGCTGCGAGAGAGGTTGATGGAGAATACGCCGGATGTCTTGTTGATCGATACACATCTTCCCGGGTGGAACGGGCTCGATCTGATCGAACAGTTAAATTCCGAGGTCCTGCTCAGCCGGACAAAGGTCTTTTTCATTTCTTCCCTGGCTTTCCCCGAAGTTGTGCATAAAGCGGCTAAAATGGGGGCTGCCGGATTCCTCGTGAAGCCGCTGGACCCCGACCTGCTTGTCTCTCGCATTCACACCAGTTTCAAATCGGCCAGCGGATATTTTCAATAGCAAAATCCAAAATTTTAGGGTCCACCCATGCCTGAAACCGCCAAACCAACCCTCAAAAAAAAGATGCTCCTGATCGATGACGATCCCAAATTATTGATCGGGCTTAAAGCCGTCATGGCTCGCAAAGGGTATGAAGTCATTTCTGCCGCCAATGGGAATGAAGGCATTCAACTGGCAAAGGATATTCACCCAGACATTATCATTTGCGACGTCATGATGCCTCCCCCCAATGGGTTTCAGGTGAAAAACATGATGCTGGGTGATGAAGCCACAGCAGACGTTCCCTTTATTTTTTTAACCGCGCGCACGCTCGGCGCAGATAAGATCGCCGGTCTGCAGCAAGGTGCAGATGATTATGTGACCAAGCCGTTTAACATCGATGAGTTGACCTCGCGGGTCGAAGCCATCTTGCGCCGGAACGACATCGGATACCGCCACGGTCAGCGGGATATGGAAGCCGCGCTTGAAAAGATGCGACACAGCATCTCGGCCAATCTGGGACATGAATTCCGCACCCCGCTCACGGTCATCCTTGCAAACATGGAAATGGCCATGCGGGAGAAATTTAAAGGGTCAACCGAAAACCTCGATTGGTATCTCGAAAGCAGTTTAAGCAGCGCTCAAAAGCTATCCTCCCTGGTGGAAGACATGATCATATTGAACGATATAGATCAAGGCGGGATCACCCCGCTGACAAACCCCGCCGGTCTGGACGTGGATGTAGAGGATTACATCCGGCATATTTGCGCACAGTATGAGCATAAAAAACTTAACATCCTAATGTCCATTGAGAGCGGGCTGACAACCTACCTTCCGCAAGAAGCCTGTCTGAAAGCCATTTCACATTTGGTGGATAACGCCTGCAAGTTCAGCCCGGAAGGCGCAAAGGTAATGATCGCCATACGAAAGCACGGGCTGGGCGGCTGCAGCCTGACCGTGGAAAACGAGGGGTCCTTCATCCCAAGGGAACTGCGCGAAAAAGTATTCGATCGGTACTTCCAGGTAGACCAGGGAGATTCCCGCGCCTACAATGGACTCGGGGTCGGGCTGACGATCGCCCGCGCGGTGGCCAGAGCCTGCCGCGGCGATGTGAATATCCTTGATTCGGAGTCCGGCTGCAAGGTCCGCATGACCCTGCCCTCCTTCAAATAAACTCAATAAATTAAGCCCCAAAAAGCGGGCTGGAACGATATTTTTGCACCTGGCGCACAAACGGGGAAATTTACGCCATCTTTAGTTTTGCTTCACCCCTCATTTACGGACATAAAAAGAGGCTTCTAGTATTATCGCCTCAAGGATACGTGACTTTCTATGACTATTTCTGTTGCCCAGGCGCAGTTGTTCTTTTTGGCCTTCACCCGCATCATGGCCATCATTATTCACGTGCCTGTGTTCGGCGGGCAAGCCATTCCGTCACAGGTCCGTATTGGTCTGGGACTGATATTCGCCTTCGTACTGATCCCATGGCAGCCGCTCTCACCAGAAGCCGTTGCGATCGGGACTTTTACGTTTGGGCTGGCCATTGGCAAAGAGATCCTCATCGGAACGATCATCGGCTTTGCCGCCGACCTGGCCTTTGGGGCGATCCAGATCGCCGGCTCGGCCATGGGAATGGGAAGCGGTTTTGAATCCAGCCGCATCTTCAACCCCTCGCTCGGAGATTCAGGCTCGGCTTTCGACCAGATCTTCGTGATGACCGCCACCATGATCTTCCTTGTCATCAACGGGCATCACCTCGTGCTGATCGCCATTCAAAACACCTTTGAAGTGGTCCCACTGAACGGAAGCCTGCCCTTCGATGGAATGCAATCCCTTTTGAAAGCTACAAGCATTTTTATCGCCGCGGGCATCCACATGGCCATGCCCGTTATTGCCGCGCTCATCCTGACCGATCTCACTCTTGGCTTGCTGGCAAGGGTCGCTCCGCAGGTGCAAGTCTATTTCTTGGGACTTCCCGTCAAAGTCGTTGTGGCATTGATCGCCATGGGAATGACCTTCGCCGCCATCCTCCCGTATCTGTCATCCCTTTTCAAGAACATGGCAGAAAGCATGATCGCGTTCGTGAACTGACGAGACCCCATGACGGATAAGACCGAAGCCCCAACCCCCCATCGGCTGCAGGAAGCCCGCGAAGAAGGACAAGTTGTCCGCAGTCAGGAATTGATCACTGCGGTTGTGATCCTTTCTGGGGCCTACCTGCTGCGCGGACCCGGCAAACAATTGGCTATGAACTTTGAAGCCGTGATCGTGGAAACCATTGCAAAACTCCCCACCGTGGAAGTGACCGTTGAATCACTGCGCGGAATGGTCTTCAACTTTGGGTCTGCCATTCTGCCGACCTTGATCTTGATCATGGTCGGGCTGATGCTGGCGGGAGCGGTCACCACCCTCGGGCAGACCGAATTCTTGTGGGCCGGAAAAAAGATCGGGTTCGACGCGAAACGCATCAACCCGCTCGAAGGCTTCAAGCGGATCTTCTCCACTCACGGGCTGATCGAACTGCTGCGGTCACTCCTGAAGATCGGCTGGGTCTCCTGGGTGGCATACAGTTTTCTACGCTCGCGGTTTTTACAGCTCGCCTCGCTCACCCAGTTTGACTTCAAGACCTCAGTGGATACGTTCGTGGAAATTTGCGGCTCGCTCAGCGTCCGTGTCGGCAGCATGTACCTGGTCATCGCGGTCGCAGATTATGCCTATCAACGCTGGGATTTGTACAAGAACCTGCGCATGAGCAAGGACGATATCAAACAGGAAATGAAACGCTCCGAGGGCGACCCGATGTTGAAGAGCCGCATCCGCAGCATGCAGCGCCGAATGGCGCGCGGGCGAATGATGGCTAACGTCCCCAAGGCCACCGTGGTCGTGAC
Source organism: Candidatus Villigracilis vicinus (assembly GCF_016702885.1). Lineage (NCBI taxonomy): Bacteria > Bacillati > Chloroflexota > Anaerolineae > Anaerolineales > Candidatus Villigracilaceae > Candidatus Villigracilis > Candidatus Villigracilis vicinus. The sequence goes on along the minus strand of NZ_JADJDD010000001.1, from coordinate 92,395 downwards.
CAACCCGACCCACCTTGCGATCGCCATTGAATATCACGAAGGTATGAAAGCGCCGAAGGTCCTTGCCAAGGGACCGTATCACGTTGCTGAGAAGATCGTGAAGATCGCGAAGGAGAATCGCATCCCCGTGGTGCAAAATATCCCGCTCGCGCGCGCCATCTACAAGACCATCGACATTGGTCAGGAGATCTCCTCGGACCTGTATCTGGCGATGGCCGAAGTGCTGGCTTACGTTTACAAACTACGCGGCAAAGCAGCCTTTACGCCCAAGACCGCATCCGCTCAACACTCATAACTGGATATAGCGAATGACCACAAACACAATTGCCCCCGCTCAAAATCCGATCGTCGCTGCTCTGCAAAATTTGCTGCGCTCGAAAGATATCGTCATGGCGGTCAGCCTGGTCGTTCTGGTCGGCATGCTGCTCATCCCATTGCCCGCCTTCCTCGTGGACCTGGCCGTGGCCATGAGCATCGCCGCTTCGATTGGCATCGTGTTGTTGACAATGTTCATCAAGCAACCAATGGAGTTCTCGGTCTTCCCCACCGTGCTCCTTCTGATTACCCTCTTCCGCCTGGGCATCAATGTTTCGGTCAGCCGCCTGATCCTCTTGAGCGGTGAAGCGGGACAGATTATCAACACCTTTGGCAATCTCATCGTCGGCGGAAATTATGTGGTCGGCGTGGTCATCTTCCTGATCCTGATGATCATTCAGTTCGTTGTCATCAACAGCGGCGCCGGACGTGTGGCAGAAGTAGCCGCCCGCTTCACATTGGATGCGATGCCCGGCAAACAAATGGCCCATCGACGCAGACCTCAACGCGGGACTCATTGACGAGAACCAGGCCCGCCAGCGCCGCAAATTCATCGAATCAGAAGCGGACTTCTACGGCGCGATGGACGGTGCGAGCAAGTTCGTGCGCGGTGACGGCATAGCCGCCATCATCATCATGCTGGTCAATATCATCGGCGGTTTTGTGATCGGTGTGCTGCAGCGCGGCATGGACCTGACCACCGCCCTGCAAACCTACGTTCTGCTTACCATCGGTGCGGGCTTGGCGATCCAGATCCCTTCGCTGCTGGTCTCCGCCGCCGCCGGTCTCATCGTCACCCGGTCCACTTCCGAGTCCTCTCTTGGCACCGAAGTCTCGGGGCAGATCTCGAACTTTAATGTGCTGGCCGTTGGCGCGGGTGTGGTCGGGCTGATGACCCTCGTACCCGGGCTCCCCACCCTGCCATTTGTACTCGTGAGCTTTGGTCTGGGAGCCGCAGCCTTTTTTGTCAATCGTGAGCAGGCACAAGAAGTTGCAGCCCAGGAGACCACCTCTCTGCTGCCCACCCGCCCGGCCGAACCAGAAACTCCCGAACAGATGCTGGAATTGGTGGTGGTGGACCCGATCGAACTGGAGATCGGCTACAGCCTGATCCCGATCATCGATGAAGACAATCAGGATAACCTCCTGCGGCGCATCACCAGCATCCGCCGCCAACTGATGAGTGAAATGGGCTTCATCCTTCCTGTGGTGCGCATCCGCGATAACCTGCGCCTGCCGCCGCAATCGTACCGCATCAAGGTCCGCGGGCAGGAAGTTGCCGCCAGCGAGATCATGCTCGACCGTGTAATGGCCATCCCCGGCTCAGACGCCGAAGATCCGCTTCAGGGCATTCCCACCTCAGAGCCTGCTTTCGGTCTTCCCGCCATTTGGATCGGCAGCAACGAACAGAATCTAGCCGAGTCAAAAGGTTACACCGTTGTGACCCCGCTCTCGGTCATCTGCACCCACCTGACCGAAGTCGTGCGCGGCAACGCTTCAGAATTGCTCAGCCGCCAGCTCGTGCAGGAAATGATCAACCAGCTTCGACAAAAGGCTCCCGCCTCGGTGGAAGGGGTCACTCCTGAACTCCTCAACCTGGGAGAAATTCAGAGCGTGCTTCGCAACCTGCTTCGTGAACGAGTTCCCATCCGCGACCTGAGCGGAATTTTGGAAGTGCTCGCCAACAACGCCACCATGACCCGCGACCCGCATATTCTGGCTGAGGCCGTGCGCCAGAGCATGGCACAGACCATTTCCGGTCAATACAAGGACGAAGCGAACACCCTGCATGTCTTCACTCTCGCGCCGCAATTGGAAACCACCCTGCGCGCATCGCTCATCAACTCTGAAGGCAGCCCCGGCTTTGGCATTGATGCCGGCATGGCGCAAAAGATCCTGCTCAAGACCGGCGAGCAAATGGAAGCTCTCGCGCAGCTTGGTCACTTCCCAATTCTCATCTGTCCGCGTGAACTGCGGCTCGCATTTCGGCGACTGGTGGATCAATCGCTTTCCAATTTGATCGTCATGGCATTTTCCGAAGTCGGGCATGGTACAAAAGTCAAAGCGCATGGCATGGTCAAACTCGATTAACGACACCGCATAAGAGGTTTACATGATCACGAAAACTTTCAAATCCGAATCAACCATTCAAACCCTGCAGTTGGTGCAGCAGGAACTTGGCGCAGATGCCATTGTGGTTTCCATGCGCGAAGTGCCAGCGGGCCCGATCTGGAATCCGTGGAAGAAGTCGGCGGTTGAAGTGGTGGCGGTCTCACCGAACGATGAACCTCAGGTGCGCAAGCCCCAGCCTCCAATGCAGATGCCTCCGTCTCTGGAAGTTGCCGAAGAAATTCCCGAGATCGAGTGGGATATCCCGGCCAAGAAGAAAACTGCGAAGCTGCCTCCGCCCATCAAATTGAATCTGAACCCGCTTTCGGGTCAACCCGCCCCGGTGACTGAAACCGTCCGAATGACAGAACCAACCGCCCCGTCGAATGACCGCTACTCTCCTCCGGCGCTGAAGAAGATCCAACAACAGTTGACCCAACAGGGCGTTGAGTCTTCGCTCATCGAGCGTCTGATGGAACTTTCAGCCGAGACTCTCAGCCCCTCCACTCTCGCAGATGTTGAAGCCAGCAAGCGGTCGATCGTGCAATTAATGGGCGCGGAGCTTCGAGTGCAAAAAGGAGCGGGGGCGTTTGTGTCGAACAATGTGGTGGCTGTGGTGGGCGCAAGCGGAAGCGGCAAGACCAGCGTGATCGCCAAGCTGGCTTTGTTCTTCAGGCAGGGACTGCACAAGTCGGTCACCTGGGTCTGCGCGGATACCGTCCGCACCGGCGCGATCGCCGAAGCGAAAGCCTACACCTCTGCTTTGGGTCTGGACCTGAAACTGGTTTACACGCCGCAGGATCTGAAAGAAGTTTTTAACGGCGAGCAGGCGAACGATCTGTTTCTGGTGGATACCCCGGGATACAACCCCTGCAACGAAAAACAGATGATCGAGCTTGGCGCTTTGATTTCGGAGATGCCTTCACGCTGCACCTATCTGGTGGCTCCCGCCACCACCAAGGAAGCCGATCTTCATCAACTCTCGGCATCGCTTGGGGTCTTCAACATTGACGGGCTGATCATCACCAAACTGGATGAGACCTACACCTTCGGCGGCATCTATAACTTTGCGCGCAAGAGCAATACTCCTTTGGCCTACTTTACCAGCGGCAGGGAAACCTCCCGCAACCTTGAAACCGCTGACCCGATGCGGCTTGTCTCTGCCTTGTTCGGCAAAGAGTGGAACAAGTAAAAAAGAGAGGGTCCCGTGGCTGAAAACGAACTCCCTCTCGAACGACAGGATCCCGCCAAGAATGCCAAAAAGGCAAAGAAGGTGGAGAAACCCAAAGCCAAAAAGGAAAAGAACACAGCGCACGCGCCGCTGCTGGTGGAATTTACCGTCACGCTTTCGGTCGTCATTCTGGTCATTGTGTTCTTCACGATCGTCAGCGTTTCGCTGGTAACCGGAACAAGCCTGATCGATTTCGTGGTCCGCACCAGCATTTCCCTGCTGATCCTGGGCGGGCTGCTCTTTTTGATCGCGCATCAGGTTGCATCTGGCATGAAACCTTCAAGGGAAGTGAAGAAACCTGTGGAACCAGTTGAACCCAAAGAAACCAAGGAATTGGAAGCCCCCGCATTGTCAGAGGTGAAATAAAAGATCATGGTCATGCAGATTGAATCAACAGGTATTTTAGAGGAGTTCTTTGCGAACCGTTCTCCCGAACTTCGGGAAAAACTGGTCTTGCAATCGGTTCCGCTTGTACATTACCTGTTGGGACGAATGGGCATTACCCAGGAAAAAGGAAGCGACTACGAAGACCTTGCCCATCAAGGACTGATGGGGTTGATCGAAGCGGTAGACCACTATGACCCGAAGTTCAACACAAAGTTCAGCACCTACGCGAGCCTGCGCATCCGCGGCAAGGTAATGGACTACCTTCGCACCACCGATTGGATGCCGCGCTCAGCCCGCAAACGCTCACGGATGATCCAGAAGTCCATTACCACGCTTTGGTCTGAGAATTTCCGCGAGCCCACCGAGGGCGAGATCGCAGAGCATCTCGGAACCAACGTGGAGGATGTGCAGCAGGGATTGGCAGACACGAACCGTGTGCTGGTCTCACTGGATATGATGATGGAAGGCGACCAGGGCGAGAGCGATGTGCCGCTTCATGAAAAATATGGCGACGAACACCAAGCCAACCCGCTCGACATTCTCGAAGAAAAGGACATGGCCAACGAAATGATGAACGCCATCCATGATCTGGATGAGCGCGAGCAGTTGGTACTCTCCCTGTATTACAACGATGAGTTAACCTTCAAGGAGATCGGCAAAGTTTTGGATATCACCGAGTCGCGTGTCTGCCAGCTGCACGCCCGCGCACTCGTCTCACTGAAAGCGATCATGAAGCATGAATAACATTCCAAAAGTATCCCTCGAAGATTCCCTGTACGTGCTTCAACTGGCACGCGAGACTGCGTTGGCTCAGAACCGCCAAACGCAGGCAAAGCGCATGACCCCGCTGGTCGAGGAAATGCGCGGACTGGTAGCCAACCCGCCGCAAACCACCACCCCGCCCTCCACTGGCGTAATGGGACAGTCCGATTTCAAAACCCTCCTCAGCATTTCACAGGAGAAAGCAGGACAGCCGACCCAGGGCACCGATTCGATCACATCTGTGCTAGAACGAAACCGGCTGATCGGCGCAATGTCTGAAGCCAACATGTCAGATGTGGACATCGCCCGCCAGTTCAGCATGAGCCGCGAAGAAGTGCAGCTGGTATTGAGTTTTCAGAAGAACAGGTAAGGAGACGCCATCATGATCAAAGGACTTTATTCCGCAGTTTCAGCCATGGTAATGAATGCCACCCGTCAGCAGGTGCTCAGCCATAACATTTCCAATGTGCAGACCCCCGGCTTCAAGCAGATCCTCACCACAGCCACCGGCTTCATGCAGGACCAGGCCGCCTACTCCAATGGAAACTTGCAAGCCAGCCCGATCGAGTATGTTGGTAACATGGGTCTCGGCACACAGATCGGTCAGGAATTCGTGGATTACGGACAAGGCGCCATGCAGAACACCGGCAACTCATTGGATTTTGCCCTGCAGGGCAACGGCTTCTTCACGGTCAAAACCCCTGACGGCAACCGCTACACCCGCGACGGACGCTTTCTACGGGACGCAGATAACACCCTCGTCACCGTGGATGGATTTCAAGTCCTCGATGATGCGGGGCAGCCGATCGAACTTCCCGATGGAGAGGTCTCTGTTTCTTTGGAGGGAATTCTCAGCGTGAATGGCACCGAAGTTGCAACCCTCGGCATTGGCATCTTTGACGACCCCGAAGCGGAATTGCAGCACACCGAAGGCAACCTGTTCACAGGTCCCGCCGCTTCGACCGGTGAAGGGGTAACGCAGGTGGTTCAAGGCTATCTAGAATCATCCAATGCCAACGTCTCACAATTGATGACCCAGTTGGTGGAAGTGGGGCGCTCATACGAAGCGGCGCAAAAGCTGGTTCAAAATCAAGACGAACTGCTGGGCAGAACCATTGCCTCCCTCGGCAGGATCGGATAAGGAGTTCTCATGCCGTCTTATCTTTTTCACACGCTCAACATTTCCCGTCAGGATATCCTCAGCCACATGGTTGACCTGGATGTGACCAGCAGCAATCTTGCAAATGTCAATACAGCCGGCTACAAGGCCACCCGCTCCAACTTTCAAGAAATGCTCAACGAACAATTGAAGGAAGGCACCCTGATGAGCAGCACTCAAATGCTGACCACTCAAGGCACTTTGAAGACCTCATCCAGCGCGCTCGATTGGGCGATACAGGGCGAGGGATATTTTAGCCTCACCCTGCCCGATGGGACGATCGGCTACACGCGCGACGGTCGCTTTGCACTTGATGCAGACCGAAATCTCGTCAATGCCAATGGCTACCCGCTCGTTTGGGATGGTGAGATCGCCGAAGGTATGACCAACATAAACATCACCGCCAACGGCACGGTCACCGCCGTGGACGCAGAAGGAGCCACCGTCGAAGCGGGGACTGTCCAACTCACCCGCTTCACCAACCCCAGCGGATTAACCGACAACGGCAGCAATATCCTGCTTGAATCTGATGTTTCAGGCGCGGCACAAACCGGCGACGCCGGCTCGGAGAATTTTGGCACCATCAGCGGCTACAAGATCGAGAATTCCAACGTGGATCTCGGTCAGGAATTGACCCGCCTGATCGCCCTTCAGCGCAACCTGACCATGTCGCTTAAGGCCTTCCAGCAGACCGACACGATGATCTCAGAGGCAATTAACCTTCGCAAGGCTTAATGTTTTCAGGAAAATAGCCGATAATGGTATTGTGAGTCCATTTACCTTGCAGGAGAACCCTACCCATGAAAATCGAACCTACTGGAATTCAACCGCTTTCCACAAAACCCACCGAAAACACCAGCCCCGTTGAGAGAAGGGAAGAGCTCAACGAGACCGAGTCGACTCTTGGCGGGCAGGATAAAGTGGAAATGTCTGAAAATGCGCGTTTACTGGCTAAAGCCCGCGCCGCTCTCGGAAACACCGAAGAAGTGGAGAACGAGCGGCTTGCCCTGCTCAAACAGCAGGTGCAAAGCGGCGATTACTCCATTCAGATCGGCGAACTCGCCCGAAAACTGCTATCGAAAATGTTTCCCAAGTAATTAGGTTTCAAGGACTCCTGCGATGGTAAATCAAGATGAATTCACAAAAAACAAATATGAACTGGAACAGGTTCTTGTGATGCTCTTTCGAGCGTTGCAGGAAATGCTGACACTTTCAAAAAAGGAGCGGGTATCTCTGCTGAACGAACCCGATCAGATCCTGCAGATCGTGGAGGACAAGGAAGTTCTACTCGATAAGATCAGCGTGCTCGAAGACAAATGCAGGCAGGTCGTTCAGGGGCTTTCACTCTCGCTCGGCATTCACCTCGAGCAGACTTCCATTCAGGCGCTTCTGCCCCACTTAAAACCTGAAGATGCAAGACGCATCAAGAATCTGACCGATGGCATTTATACGATCACCAGCCAGGCGCGCGAATTGAACCATGCCAGTCAGGCGCTTGCCATCACAAAATTGGATTGGCTCAAAGCCACGCAATCCTTCCTCATCGATATTTTTCAACCCGAGGCCGGGTACCGCTCTCCCAAAGATGGGATCAAGCATCAGGAACCCGTGGCAGGTCTCGGCGTGGAAAGACGCGCATAGGATTTTCACATGCCAACCATTTCCTCCGGAATCACCACAGCACTTCAGGCAGTCCTGGCTCATTCGCAGGTTCTGGAAATCACCGAACACAACATTGCCAACGCCAGCACGCCGGGCTATCGCCGACAGGCTGCACTGCTCACGGCTGAAACACCAAATTCGATCAGCGGCGCGGAATACCGCACAGGTGCCGGGCAGCACGGCAACGGCGTCACCGTTGACCGGATCGAGCGTTTTAGTGTTTCGTTCTTCGACAGGCGCTACCGCGCCGTTTCGTCCGAAGCCGGAAATTGGGAGGCGCAAAGCGGCATTCTCTCGCAATTGGAATCAGCACTGGCTGAAATTTCAGATGACGGCGTGATCCCGAAACTCGATCAATTCTGGTCGGGATGGGAAGCGCTTTCAAACGACCCCACCAACAACAGCCTGCGTTCGATCTTGTTGGACGATGCGAACACACTCGCAACCGGCATCAACCGCCGCGCTGCTCAGATCAACCAGATGCGCACTGACCAAAACCTGACGGTCTTTGGGCAGGTGGAAGAGGTCAACTCGCTGGCAAGTCAGATCGCCCAGTTGAACGAAAATATTGCGCGGGTCATCTCGGTCGGTGAACAACCCAACGACCTGCTCGACAAGCGCGACCTGGCTCTCGACCGTCTCGCAAAAATCACCGGCGCGGTTTCAACAGACCAAAAGAACGGCGAGACTCTGGTTACGATCGGGGGACATGTTTTGGTGGTCGGGCACGACACCTTCAAACTGGAGACACGTACCAACCCGGTAGACACCAGCGTAGTGGATGTGCATTGGAGCGACGGACAGAAACTTGACCCGCCTAGCGGAGAACTGAAAGGTACCTTGGACGCGCGCGATGGCACACTGGTGAATCAGTTGGGCGGGTTGAGCACCCTGGCCAATGGGTTGATCACTCAAGTCAATACCTTCCATCAGACCGGTTACGGCTTGAACAACGCCACCAACATTCCATTCTTCAACGGCACCGATGCCATGAGCATTTCGGTTAATCCGCTGTTGGATGCCGCGAGCATCGCCACATCCAGCGCAGCCAACCAGATCGGGAATAACACCATCGCCCTGCAGATCGCCGGGCTGAAATCGGTCAAAGGGATGAAGGGCGGCACAGCCACCCTGAACGAGTTCTACAATTCCCAGGTCACTGAGCTGGGAGTTCTCACCAACCGGGCAACAAACAATTCCTATCAGCATGGGCTGATCGTCCAGGCTTTGGGAAACCAACGCGAATCGGTGTCTGGAGTTTCTCTGGACGAAGAAGCCGCGAACATGGCAAAGGCACAGAAGGCATATCAAGCCGCCGCTCGAGTGATGACCGCGTACGACGACCTGCTCGATCTGGTCATCAACCGCATGGGGCGGGTCGGGCTTTAGCCTGAGGAGATAAAATGAGAATCACACACATGATGGCCACGGAGAACGCCATTAAGAACATGGCAGATAATCTGGAAAGAGTAAGTAAATTGCAGGGCAAGCTCTCCACCGGAAAACAATTTCAGGCGGCATCTGAAGACCCCACAAATGCATCTGCAAGTTTAAGTTTGCGCTCGCATCTGCAAACCCTTGAGTCCTACTCAAGCACCGCAGAAAACACCCGAAATTGGATGACCACCAGTGACAGCGCTTTTGAAAAACTGGAGCAGGTAGCCAACCGCGCGAACAACCTTGTCCTGCGTGGACTCAACGATTCGCTCTCGGGAAATGAGCGGGCCAGTTCGCTGGCCGCCGAGATGCGAACCCTGGTCGATGAAGCGGTCGAGATCGGCAATACTTCGGTCAACGGGCAATATATCTTCTCTGGTTATCAGGTGAATCAAAAATCCTTTGTGTTGAGCAATGCCGCCGCTCCCCTGCTGGACTTTCAAGGCAACCCATTTACACCCAAGACGGTGGCCTACACTGGAGACACCGGCAACATGCAGCGCAACCTCGGACCCGATCAAGCGGTGACCTTGAACGTGCGCGGCGATCAGGCGATTTTGGGCTTTTTGCAAAACCTGATCCTGGCCACGAACGCCCTGACCCAGAACAACATCACCGATACAGGGAACCCGGCCACCGACCCATTAACTTTGCAATCCGTGCTAACGGGATTAAAATCTTCACTTGAGACGCTCGACCAATACCGCACCTCCAATGGCGCAAGGATGCGGCAGGTCGAATCGGCGGCGAACTTCCTTGAGTCGGTCAAACTGGAGACGAAGAGCCTGCTCTCCGAAAAGGAAGATGCCAACATGGCGGAAGGCATAGCCCTGCTGGCAAATCAACAGACCACTTATGAAGCCGTTCTGGAAGTCAGCCAGCGCGCGATCTCAGCCCTCAGTCTCTTCGATTATTTGCGCTAACCCCCATTCGATCGGAGCCATCCATGCTGGTCATCTCTCGCAAGATCAACGAAAGCATCACCATCGGTGACAACATCGTAGTCACCATTCTTGACATTGAAGGCGATCGTATCAAGATCGGCATCGACGCCCCGCGCGAGTTGACGATTCTGCGGCATGAGGTCTTTCAGGCTGTAAAATCACAGGAAAAGATCCAGGAATTACTGGCAGAAGACAAAAAGTCTGAAAAACTTGAACAATTGCGGAAACTACTGGCAGAAGAAACCGTGGATGTGGCGGTGGAAGAGCCCTCCACGAGCGAAAATCCGGTTTAGACAACATTTTGAAAAACGCCCCCTTTCAGCGGGGCGTTTTTTATTTTTGCAGAATTAATTTATTTATCCGTTTTTTGGTTTCTCTTTACGGCAGGTTTACAGTCAAAAGGAGGGTGGTGTGTTAACTTTGGCGGTGAGATAGTAGAGAATTCACGGGACCCGTCTATGGAAATCATTTTTGATATCAACGAAGAAGAATTGCCGATCTTTTTGGCGGAAGTCGATGAACATTTGCAAGCCTTGGATGACAGCCTGATCCGTCTTGAGCGCGGCGAGGCCGACCCTGAGCTTCTGCAAATCGTTTTTCGGGCCGCCCATACCATTAAGGGCATGTCTGGCATGATCGGTCATCAACGCATGACAGACCTGACCCACGCAATGGAAACAGTGCTGGACGGTGTCCGCAAGAATACCATTCAGATCAACAGCCGATTGATCAATGTCTGTCTGGACGCCGTGGATCACCTCCGTATGCTGCGGAACGAGGTCAGCGAATCGCAGACATGCGATGTGGATATGAACGACATCGTCATCGCGCTGAAGGATTTGATCGGCGCTGATGAGAAAGCCCCGGCTGCAGGTCAGGTGTCGAATCAGCAGCAAGCCGCAGTGGATAGCAGCGCGAACTTGAAGGTCGATGCTCCCAAAGGCACATTCCATGTGCGGGCGAAGATCGATATCAAGAGCATGGCATCTGCCGCGCGCGCATTCCAGCTCATGATGGCGCTGCAGGATGTGGGCGAAATTCAAGAAATGAAACCCACCCAGGCCGAGATCGAGTCTTCGACCGCCATTGAAGATTTCTCGGCGGTGGTACGCAGCGAGCAGGATTTTGAAGAGATCCGCTCGGCGCTCATGAGGATCTCGGGGGTGAATGAGATCTACATCAACGGCAAGTCTGTGCTTGCAGATGAAGCAGAGGCTTCAGTCCCTGAACCTCAAGCGGAGCAGGCTGAAAGCCCCGCAGCCACCCCCGCCGCGGGAAAACAATCTGCGTGGGCAAAAGATATCTCGGGTGAAAGACGGGCTCATAATCCGTTCGGCAGGCGCAACACAGATATGACGATCCGCATGAACGTGGAACGGCTCGACAATCTTGTGAACCTGGTCGGGGAATTGATCACAGACCGCAATCACTTAAAACAGATCCACAGCCGCCTGACCCGCATGAACAGCAATTACGACAAGATCTCAGAGACCATCCTGCACCTTGGGCGCATCACAGACGAACTTCAGGAAGAAGTCATGCACATCCGCATGCTTCCGCTTTCAAGCGTCTTTGGGAAGTTCCCGCGCATGGTACACGATATGTCTCGCAAGGTCGGCAAGAAGATCGATATCGTCATCCGCGGCGAAAAAACCGAAATGGACAGATCCATGCTCGAGGAGATCAATGACCCGTTGATCCATCTTGTGCGGAACTCGGTGGATCATGGAGTCGAATCTCCAAGTGACCGCCTTGCGGCTGGCAAACCTGAGCGCGGCACGATCACTCTCACAGCCCGCCACGAACAGGGGCGCATCATTCTGACCGTCGAAGATGACGGCGGCGGGATCAATGCCGCCAAGCTGCGAGCAAGCGCCGTGGAAAAAGGGATGATCACCCCGGAGGAAGCCGCTCTCTTAACTGAGGAACAATCGGTTGACCTGATGTTCATGGCGGGACTTTCCACCGCTCAAAAGGTGACGGATATTTCCGGGCGCGGCGTTGGGTTGGATATCGTGAACAACAATATTCAACGCATCAACGGCTCGATCAGCGTGGAAACTCATCTTGGGCGCGGCACATCTTTCATCATCACCCTGCCGCTCACCCTGGCGATCGTCCCCTCCCTGCTGGTCAAGGTCAGGCAGACCACTTTCGCGATCCCGCTGGTCATGATCACCGAGACCTTCCTGCTCAAGAAAAGCGAGATCAAATACGTGTACCAAAAACCGGTCACCATGCTGAGAGAAAGCGTGCTGTCACTGGTGAAGATCTCTGAGGTCTTTTCTCTGCCAAAGATCGAAGCCGGCACGCAAGACACCTTTGCAGTGGTGGTGCAATCTGGCAAGCAGCGCATCGGGCTGGTGGTGGATGAACTTGTAGGCGAAGAAGATGTGGTGGTGAAACCGCTCGGCGCTTTCATCGGAGATATCCCCGGCATTTCAAGCGCAGCCATCCTCGGTGAAGGTCAGGTGGCCTTGATCGTGGATGTGTTCGGTCTGTTCAAATTAGCCGGAATCTAAACCAAGGAAAAATTTATGATAAAGGATACAGCACAGTTCGATCAGGAACTAATGAAAATGCTGACGACCATTACAGGTGAAGGCATAAAGAACGCGGCGGTCGGATTCTCAGGGATGGTGGGACGCAGCATCGAAGTCAGCAACCCAAAACTGGAATTGATCCCGCTGTTGAACATTCCCAAGATCGTGGGCGGGTTGGAAGATGATGCCGTGGGCGTGTACCTGCGCTTTGAAGGCGACATGGTCGGGCAGATCATGATGATCATCCCCTACACCAAGGCACTCGAACTGGCGGACCTGTTGATGGGTGTGGATAAGGGCGTTACCAAAACCCTTGGCTCGGTCGAAAGATCGGCTCTGGGAGAGCTCGGGAATTTATGCACCTCCTTCTTTTTGAATTCCATTGCGAAATCGGTAAATGCGAGTTTCCGTCCCAGCCCGCCCGCCGTGATGGTGGATATGGTTGGCGCGATCCTCGATATTGTGGTGGCAACCGCGGGAGGCGTCAATGAACACGTTCTCCTGGTACACACTAACTTTATGGATGGTCCCCGTATAGTGGAAACGGACTTTTGGATCATTCCGGATATGAAAGCCCTCGGACAGTTATTACAAAAGAAGACCACTCCATGAACAATACGATCACTTTGGGCTTGGGCGAAAAAGCCATCAGCCGCGACCCGCAAGACATCCTCGTGGCCTATGGGTTGGGTTCCTGTTTGGGAATCTCCATGATCGATCCTGCCATTCACGTGGCGGGGTTGGTCCATGCAGTATTGCCAGAAAGCGTAAACGGCTCAGAAAAAGTGGACCCGGTCACAAGTTTCAAATATGTGGATTGGGGCATTGAGAACCTGCTGGCAGGAATGTTGAAGGAAGGGGCGAATAAAAGCCGCATCGTGGTTCGCATGGTCGGCGGCGCCAACATTCTTATCGCACCCGGACACACGAACACTTTCGATATCGGAACGCGGAATATCGAAAAAGCGCGCATCACCTTCCAGCGCTTGAACTTAAAGGTCGCCGCCGAAGAAGTGGGTGGAAACACCGGGCGGACCGTCCGCGTTTACGTCGCCGATAACCGCGTCACCGTGCGCGTCATCGGCGAAAAAGAACATGACATATAAAACTGAAGGAGTAACAGTATGGCAAAAGTATTGATCGTGGATGATGCAGAATTTCTGCGGGTGCGCCTGACCAAAATGCTCAGCACCGACGGCTACGAAGTCTTCCAGGCAGAGAACGGACTCAAGGCTGTTTCAAGCTACAAGGAACTCCACCCCGACATCGTGCTGATGGACGTCACCATGCCGGAAATGGACGGGCTGACGGCGCTCAAAGAGATCGTCGGGTTCGACCCCAAGGCGCGGGTCATCATGCTCACAGCGCTGGGGCAGGAATCTGTCGTGCTCGAAGCTGTCAAATCGGGCGCAAAGGATTTTGTTGTGAAGCCCTTCGAACAGGACCGCGTAATGAAGGCGATCACAAAGCTGCTGGCATAGAGCAAATATGACCGACAACGGCAATATCCCCAAATCGCTGCGTGTGATGGTCGTGGATGATTCCGCGTTCATGCGATTCTCCATCATCCAGCAGCTCAACGAAGACCCCGAAATTCAGGTTGTCGGTTCCGCCAGCAACGGCAGGGAAGCCCTGCGTCTCATCCCGCAATTGCAGCCGGATGTCATTACCCTTGATGTGGAAATGCCCCATCTGGACGGTCTTTCCACCTTGCGCGAGATCATGAAAAACTTCCCGCGGCCGGTCATCATGGTCAGCAGCCTCACCAAAGAAGGCGCGTCAGAAACCATTCAAGCTCTGATGTACGGCGCGGTGGATTTCATTCCCAAACCCGACAACCGCCTTGAGATCCGCACCGCAATGAGCGAGATCATCGCCAAGATCAAACATGCGGCGAAGGCTCGTGTCAAACATGCCACTTCCTATCTTCTCAAAACATCCTCCCCTTCGGCATCCAGCCAGGGAGACAAAGCGGTCCGACCGTACTCGAAGCAGGCTCCGGTTATTCTGATAGGTTCCTCTACGGGCGGGCCTGGAGCGTTGAGCGAAGTAGTCCCCGCGTTGCCTGCCAACCTGCCCTCACCGGTGGTCATTGTGCAGCACATGCCGGCAGGATTTACACGCTCGCTCTCAGAAAGGCTCAACACCATCTCGCAGCTAAAAGTGAAGGAAGCAGAGCCCGGCGACGCACTCATGGTTGGCCAGGTATTGCTCGCCCCCGGCGGCTTTCACATGACCTTTGACGAAGACGAGAAAGTTGTGCTCAACCAGAAACCCGCCGTGCACGGGGTGCGCCCCGCAGTGGATGTGACCCTCAATTCGCTGAACAAGCATTTTGGCAGGAATATGATCGGCGTGATACTGACCGGCATGGGCAGTGATGGCGCGATCGGAACATCCATCCTGCACAGCGCCGGCGGATATGTGATCGCAGAAGATGAAAGTACCTGCATTGTTTGGGGCATGCCCCGCAGTGTGGTTGAAGCCGGGGCGGCTAGCATCGTCCTGCCGCGCCCCCAGATCGCAAAAGGCATTGAGAACGCGATCCGCGAATTGACATCAACAAGGTAAGGAAAATAGTTATGGATGCTGAAGTTTATTCACAGGTAAAAACATCGATCAAACGCACGCTCAAGATCGACCTTGAAAATTATAAAGAAGAGCAAATGAAGCGCCGCCTGGACTCCTGGCTCGTCCGCTCGCGCATCTCCAATTGGAAGGATTATTTCAATCTGGTGGTGACCGATGACGCCGAGATGGAACGCTTCCGCAATTACCTTACCATCAACGTGACCGAATTCTTTCGCGACCTGAACCGCTGGGACAATGTCCGCAAAGACATTTTGCCTTATCTGCTAAAAAATTGCGGAGGTGGTCCCATGAAATTATGGAGCGCGGGCTGCTCTACCGGAGCCGAAGCCTACACCCTGGCCATCCTCATGGACGAAGCCGCGCCCAACCAGAAGTATTCCATTCTGGCGTCTGACCTGGACCGCGGCGCTCTGTTGAAAGCCAAGGCACGCGGACCGTACTCCCCGGAAGATATTCGCAACCTTACCCCTGCCCAGCGCCAGAAGTACGTCTCCCCCATTGCCCCGCACTTTGCGAACGAGAAATTGCAAAGGAATATTCGCTTTCAAGAGCAAAACCTCCTGGAAGAGCCCTTTGAAAATAATTTTGACCTGATCGTTTGCCGCAATGTGGTGATCTACTTTACGACAGAGTCAAAAGATGTGTTGTATGAAAAGTTCTGCAAAGCTTTAAAGCCCGGGGGTGTCCTTTTTGTTGGGGGCACCGAGATCATCTCAGGGTCATCAAAATTCGGCTTTGAAAATTTTGGGATCTCTTTTTACAGAAAAGCTTTATAGAAAACCAGTGATCGGCAATAAAAAATCTTTCAAAAAAATCCCATTTGGGAAGTCCTCATACCTTTATGGAGGTGAAATGTGGATGTGAAATTTCTAAACCCGTTTATCCAGGCAGCCATTGAAGTGCTAAAAACAGAAGTGGCGGCCAACCCTGTTCGCAAGGATATCACCCTTCAACAGTCATCGCTGACCTCAGACGACATTACTGTTTTCATCAATCTGATCGGCGATGTTTATGGCGTGGTCATGTATGGCATGTCCACTGTGACCTGCTTGAACATGGTATCCAAGATCCTCGGGCAGGAATTCAAGGAATTTAACGCACTCGCCCAAAGCGGCGTGGCGGAATTGGGAAATGTGATTAGCGGGCAGGCCACCATCCGCTTTTCGGAAGCGGGGTTCAAATCGAACATTTCGACCCCCACGGTCTTGAACGGCAACGGAGTTGAGATCTCCACTCTTGATTTTCCACGTGTTGTGGTTCCGCTTGAAACCCAGTACGGCGTCCTGACCGTTCACCTCGCCTTGCGCGAGAAGAAGACCGGCGAAGCTCACCTTGCCGATAATTTCATTTCCTCGATCAAAGCCTCTGCAACTCCGCAGGATGCTTCATTGCCGCCCCTCACCACCGGATAAACAGGAGTGAAACATGAATGTTAAGTTTCTAAACCCTTTTGTCACCGCCGCCCATGACATCCTGCACATGGAGTTGCATGGACCGGTTGAGCGCGGAGAGTTGAAACTGGAAAGCGGTCCCTATCGCACCGATGATGCGACCGTCATCATTTCACTGGTCGGCGCTGTGGACGGAACGGTCTTCTATAGCATGTCGAAGGAATCAGCTATTCAATTTGCTTCTGCATTAATGGGGGAAAAATTTGACGGGTTAAATTCGCTTGCCCAGAGCGGCATTGCCGAATTGGGGAATGTCATCACCGGTCAGGCGAGCATGAGACTGGCTGAGGCTGGCTTCGAGTCAAACATTTCGACGCCGTCTTTATTGATCGGCAAAGGCGCTTCGATCTCCACCCTTGAATATCCGCGCCTGGTGGTGCCTCTGACCACAGAAGCGGGATCGCTGACCATTCACCTTTCACTGCGTGAAAACCTGCAAACCAATCTGAAAACGCCTCAAATCGCCATCCCTGCAGCCTTTGAAACCCCAAATTCTTGAGCCGGTTAAGGAACGATCCCTGCGCAGGCCACACCATTCTTCGGAGCGTTGATCTTCTCCAATTTCCAGGGACCGTTATCCAGCAGGATGCGGCAGCTCAGTTCACCCGTCTCTGATGGGTTTGAAGCGGTTAGATACACTTCCGTGCCGCTGTCGATTCGGAGTGTCTTCGACCAGGGAACGGTCACCGTGGACGGTTTATCGATCACCACGTCACCAGCCCGCAGGGTAATGTTGGCATATCCGCCTGATGCCTTCACTTCAAAAAAAACAAGGCGGCTGCCCTCAGATGGTGCAAAAACCCCCAAAGAAGTTAAAAAGGCAACCGCTCCGCCCACAAGTGCCAGCACAAAAACCACTTGCAGGGCCGTTTTCGTTCTGTCTGACATATCTGTGAGCATGGTTTGTTCTCCTGTTTTTTCAGTGATTATATATCAAGAAGGGTTTTTTTCAGCCAGGTTTGTGATTATGCAAGGTAAATTTAATGCGGTATTTACGACTAGCCCTCAAGTAAAGTGGGGGTCTGCCGAAACTAGAAACATGATCGAAAAATTGAATATTTCAGAAAGGCACTAAGGAGGTGCTTATCGCGTAGATCGCCCGGAAAACCCACCACATCGTCATAAAAGTCCGTATCCGCAACAAATTGCAAGACCAATCGTCAAAATCAAAAAAATAGGGGAAGGATCCCCTACCTATAATTCAAACATGGAGGTTTGAAATGGCTACTGTAGATGTCACCCGCATTGCTTCAAATATCGGCGCTCTGAATTCCCTCAACTCTCTGACTGGTATCAACGCCAAACTGGCGACCCATCAGACTCGTCTCTCGACCGGCAAGCGCATCAACAGCGCTTCCGATGACCCCGCCGGCTTGACCATCGCCACCAAGATGCTTGCCCGCTCGGAAGGTTTGAAAGTTACGCTCGACAACATCGGTGATGCCAAGAACATGCTCTCCGTCGCCGAAGGCGGCTTGAGCAAGATGACCGACATCATCGTGCAAATGCGCAATAAGGCTGAGCAGGCTGCTTCCGATACGCTCGGTTCTTCAGAGCGCTCTACGATCCAGACCCAGCTTTCGTCCTATGCTCAACAGCTGCAAGACATCGTTGACCAGACCAAATGGAACGGCGTGAAACTGCTCGACATCACCACCGGCACCAAGCAATTCCAGACCGGTGTGGATGAAGGCGAAACCACGACCTGGAGCATGGCTTCCAACCTCGCCCCCGCTGGTTTGAACCTCTCCGCCAACCAGGTTGGTGATGCGGTTGCAGTGACAAGTGCAGACACTGGTTTCGTCAATGTTGGCGCAGGCGCTCAGGTTGTTCAGGGCGGAACCTTGGGCAACATGACCAAGCTTACGACCGGTGGATACTCCTTCGAGGTTTTGGGCAAGGCGACCGATGCCACCCACGGTTCTGCGACCGCCTCCACCGCTCTCTTGACCGGCGTCTCTGGTCTCTCCACCGCCACCACCGGCACAGCCGCGGCTGAAGCATCTGGTCACTTCCGTGTGACGATCACCGGCAAGGATGATACTCTTGACACGATCTCTTACAAGGTTGAAAACCTGGATAACAATACCTGGGGCACCAGTGGCTCAGTGACAGTCAGCGGTCAATCTTTGGCAGATGCTGCAGGCACGATGATCGTGCAAGACAGTGCCACCGCTCTCAACCACCACCTCGGTGTTGAATTGACCCTCGTCAGTGGTCGCAACGGTCTCGTGGTCGGTCAGACCATGGAGTACGAGTACATCAAGCAAGGACAGGCCAAGGTTGAGTTGAATGACGGCTCCGGCGTGGCGATGGAAATTGCCAAGAACGCCGCTGGGACCCAGACTGGAACGTATGCCTACACAACCGCTGACGGCACATCAGCATCCGATTACAACTCCGGTCGCGGCGCGACCATCCGCCTGAACGCAGTTGCAAGTGTGTCTGTTGGTAACAAGGCTGCCTTCACCTACAAAGCGGACAATCGCTACCTCGTGGACGTGTCATCCGCTTCCAAGGCTGGTGCTTACATGACCACAGCGAACAACGCTCTCGACAAGGTCACCAGCGCGATCTCTGACCTCGGTTCTCTGATGGCTCGCTTGACCTTCAAGGAAGACTCAGTCGCTACAGCCCAGGTCAACGTGGAAGCTTCTTACAACCGCATTATGAACGCCAACATGGCTGAAGAACAGATGAACGCTTCGAAGTTCTCCATCCTGCAACAGACGGCGATCGCGATGCTCGCGCAAGCCAACCAGGCTCCGCAGAACCTCCTCAGCCTCTTCCGCTAGGATGACGGGACCTTCATAGCAAGCGGTACGAATTCATTGGGGAGGCGCCTCCGGCGCCTCCCCAACAACCCTTCAAGGTAAAGTAATTTCTTGAGGCGGCCCAAACAAAACGAAGGTGAACCATGGCAACAACGATCACATCCATAGATGCCTCGATCAAGAACCTGGCAGTTCCATTTCAGACAGCGATCAAGACACAGATCGAGTCTGAAAGTGCGCCGCTTAAGCGGATCCAGGTTTTAAAGGATAGTATCGAAGTTCGCAAGGGTGTGTACACGGATGTGAAGACCAACCTCGATGCGCTGCAAAGCGCGATGCAGGCTCTGATCAGTTCCCAGTCCACCTATGGTCTCACCAGCACATCAAAATCCAGCGTGGTCCCTGCCACCAGCGGCTCAACTGTGCTCACGATCAGCAAGACCAGCGAAACAGCCGCCGCAACCGATTATGATTTTTATGTCTCCAAGCTTGCCAAGGCTCACAGCCGCGCAACCGCTGCCGCAGCCAGCCCGGATATCGCCCTTAACAAGAGCGGAACCTTCTGGATGGGAGGAACGGGCACAGCCAATCTGCAAACAGAAACCGAACCCGGCGTGTACGCGGACTTTGTCGCATCCACCTCCCTGACAGCCGCCTCTGCCATTTCGGCAGCCACCGGTCAAAAGGAACTTGGCACCGGCACATACACCCTGCAAGTGCGCGACTCATCCAGTGTGCGCCAGTTCCGCCTGGTCGATGCCGACGGCAACGCGGTCTCGATCCGCAAGTCTGACGGCTCCACCGGCTACACCTCTGAATGGCAGACCATGAACGATGGTGTGTTCGATACAGGGCGCGGACAATCGCTCACCCTGAACAAATCCGGCGGATTGGAAACCACAAGTTTCTACTACACCGCCAAAGGCACATCCATCTCGATCAGCACCAGCGATACCCAGCGAAGCATCGTCGCCTCGATCAACGCCGCTCTTCAACCTGAAGGGCATGATTTCAGAGCTTCGATCGTTTCCAACCAATTGGTACTCACCTCCTCGCAGACCGGCGCGAACCACTCCATGATCTATACCGATGGAGCGAGCCTGGGCTTCAACACCCTGCTGCAAAGCGCGCAGAATGCCGAGTTCACAGTCAACGGGATGAACGTCTCCCGCGCCAGCAACGCCAACTTGACCGATGTGGTCGATGGGCTCACCATCAATCTGGCTGGCGACGCAGAAGGCAAGAGCGCCAGATTGAGCGTCACCGCGAACAACGATAAAGCCCTCGGATTGATGAACGCGTTGGTTACAAAATTCAACGCATCCATCACACATCTGAAAGACAAGATGGCATCCACATCCAAGACCGAGAACGGCAAGACCACCTACACCCGCGGCCCACTCAGCGGTGAAACCGTCTTCAGCAATTTCCGCTCAGACATGCTCTACCGCATGAGCCGCAGTTACACGAACACCGGAAATTACAAACGACTTGAAGAAGTCGGTCTATCCTTCGATAAGGATATGAAGCTGACCCTGGACAGCACCAAGTTCAGCGATGCGATCAAGAACAACAAGGCGGATGTCACCGCCCTGTTGGATGCAGGCATGGGCGAAATGAACACCATGCTTTCACGCTACACCGGCACCAGCGGACTGCTTACAAAATCCTTGAGTTCCTTTGAGACCCAAAGCAAGGATTACGATCAGCGCATTGCCAAATACAATGCCTCGCTCGAAATTCGCAAGCAATCCCTGTACAACCAATACATTGAATATCAGGCTCAACTGGTTGACCTTGGCAACACCGCCACCATGTTCGGCATCAACCTCGGCTCGAACGTAAACACCTCGGGCTAGAAAATTGACCTGAAGATTCCAACATCCATATCTTGAAAATTTTTCAAGGCTGGAAGGATCGTGAACCATGAACGAATCATCCATAAAACCAATCAGTGGAGTACAGCTTTCGGATGGCAGCGCCATCTCACGGGCGCTGGCGGCACAGGCAGAATCAGCCGCGCAGGTCCGCGTGAGTGATGCAGCGCACAAAGCCAGTACGCAGGTCGAGACGAAGAAAGCTTCCAACGAGCTCGCCAGCCTGGCGAACGTCTCCATCCATTTCCGCGTGGATGAAGCGACAAACAATGTCACCGTATTTCTGGTGGACAGAAAAACCAAAAAGGTTTTGCGCTCCATCCCATCCAATGAACTTCAAAAACTCCAGATCAGCGATCTGTTAAAGCTCACCATTTGATACGATCAGCACCCCACTGGCGAGCAGGCACATCACGCAAGGTCACGCAATGCACCCCTGCGGCTCTATGTCTTTGCTTTAAATTTCATGACTGTGTAGGAAAAAATCAAAAATAAATTTTATGCCGAATTAATGCAGCTTTACTCAAGTTCGGCACGGCATAGCCGAAACTGAATGTGTAAGAATAAAAAATAGCATTCGCGAAAAAATCGAGGATTTAGACCATGTTTCAAACAGCTTATCGCAACCAATATCGGCAACAGGATGTAATGAACGCCAGCCCGCTGCGCCTCGTCATCATGACCTACGATCTGGCGATCCGCTCGTGTGAACAACAGGATTTCGGAAAAGCGATCAAGACCATCAGCGCTCTGCGCGATGCCCTTGACCTTGACTACCCCGAAGTCGCTGCCGGTCTATTCCGCCTGTATCAATGGTGCCTCGACTGCATCCGCAAAGGTGATTACAACTCTGCGATCTCCACCCTCTCCGAGCTGCGCAGCGCCTGGATCGCCACAGAAGAAAAGATCTCCGCCCGCCAGGTTGTGACCGTCGCCCCCACCTACTCAACATCCTTCGGCAATATTTTGACATAATTCGCCGATTTTTTCTCGAAAAAAGCCCAAAAGATAACAAAGCGCCTTTCCGAAAGGAAATAGGCGCTTTATTTTTATTCACACAAAATTTATTTTAACTTCACACTGCTTTTACTGTGGCAAAACCCCTCCTTTGATAATATCGAACCGACTAAGGAGAAGATTATGAGTTTCTGGAATTCCCTCCGAATTGGTTTATCTGGGCTGACGGCACAGCGAATGCGCTTGGACCTGATCTCGAACAATATCGCCAACGCACAGACCACCCGCACCGAAAAAGGCGGCGCCTATCAACGCCAGGATGTGGTCTTCCTGCCGGAAGAACAAAATGATTTTCTGCCTAAACTGGTGGCTGCCCGCCGCAAACAGGATGGCACCAGCCTGCAGGGCGGCGTCAAAGTGGCTGAGGTCACAACGGATACTGAAACAGGTCCGAGGGTGTACGACCCGACCCACCCCGATGCCGACGCTGAAGGTTTTGTCACCCTTCCCAATGTAGACATCGTGGTTGAAATGACCAACATGCTCTCTGCCACCCGTTCTTATGAAGCGAACCTCGCTTCTGTGGAAGCTTCAAAACGCATGGCGCTCAAAGCGCTTGAGATCGGCAGGTAATCATGGCAATTTCCCCAATTAATTCCAGCCCCATCCCGGTCATTCAAGATATTAATGCCACGCAGAAACCTTCTGCCAGCAGCAACACCCAGCAGATCACGAAGTCGTTTGAAGAAATGCTCAACACACTCAATCAATCTCAACTGAATACAGACAGCCTTGTTGAGCAAATGGCACGCGGCGAAGACGTGGACCTGCACACGGTAATGATTGCAATGGAAGAGAACAATGTGAATTTCAATGTAGCGCTCGGCATCCGCGACAAGCTGGTTGAAGCCTATCGCGAGATCATGAGAATGCAAGTCTAATAAACATTCGGGACTTACTCTATGCTTACCAATGTTCAACAACAATTCGTGACGTTATGGAAAAAGCAAAGCCTTGGGAAACAGATCACCATGGCTGCGCTTGTATTGTCCATGCTGATCCTGACCCCGGTGCTGGTAGGCTGGGCAAATACCCCGAGCTACTCTGTAGCGTACACGGGTCTCAGTGAAGAAGATGCGGCTCAAATCGTTCAGAAGTTGGATGATAACAACATCACTTATCAGCTTAAGAGCAGCGGCACCATTGAGGTGCCGAGTGACCAGGTGTACACCACACGTTTATTGATGGCTCGTGAAGGATTGCCCCAATCAAGCACGGTTGGGTACGAGTTGTTCAGCGGTAGTTCCATGCTGGGGATGACGGAATTCTCACAAAAAGTAAATTATCAGCGCGCCATTGAAGGCGAGTTGGAGCGGACCATTGGCAGCATAAAAGCCGTGAAGGCAGTGCGTGTCCATTTGGTGATCCCTGAGAAGAGCCTGCTCACTTCGGTCCAATCACTTGCCACGGCATCTGTGACCATGCAGATCAACCCTGGCGAGGTTTTGGACGACTCGCAGGTACGCGCGATCACGCATTTGATCGCAAGCAGTGTGGAAGGACTGAAGCCGGAAAACGTAGTGGTGGTTGATGGCAACGGCAACCTGCTGGCTTCAGGCGAAAGCTCTGAAAACGAAATGAACATGTCCATGAAGGATGAGCAGCGTTCGATCGAGAATGCGTACGCGCTCGAAGTGCAGAAAAAAGTGCAAGCCATTCTGGATAAGATCCTCGGTCCCAATCGTTCGGTTGTGCAAGCCACCGTTGAAATGGACTGGACACAACGCGAAGTCACCTCGAACACATACTCCCCCACCGAGGTGGCGATCCGCAGTTCGCAGGTGATCAACGAAGTCTCGAGCAGCGGCGGCACGACCGGAGGTGTTCCGGGCGCCACATCAAACCTGCCCACACCCGTTGCAACCACCACCGGCTCTGGTTCTGAAAGTTACCAGCGCAGTGAAGAAACTTTGAACTATGAGGTCAGCCAGGTCCAGTCGCACGAAGTCAGCGCGCCGGGCAAGGTCAGCCGCATTTCAGTTTCTGTCATGGTGGATAACATCAGCGACGCCGCGCAAATGGAGATCATTCGATCTGCAGTGCAGGTTGCAGCCGGCATTGACACCACCCGCGGCGATCAGGTAGCTGTGGAATCCTTCGCGTTCGACCGCACCGCACTGGATGCACTCAGCACCGAGCTTGCTCAACAACAGCAGCAGGAACTTTACCTGCGCATCGGCGCCGGCGTTGCGGCGGGGCTGGTGGTTCTCGCTCTGCTCTTCTTCATCCTGCGGTTGATCAACAACACACGCAACGCATCCAAGGAAACCTGGAAGCCCGTGATGCTGCCCGTGGGAGAAGTCTCAGCCCTTGGTGAGCCTGACTACAAGGTAGCAGCCATGAAACTGCAAGATGACCTGTCGCAAGCGCTCTCCCGCCTTGCCGAAAAAGATGGCGGCGCTGGCAGCGTAATGCCCATGAGCTCCAAAGTGGAAAGCAATGAAGATGTCGTGGTTCAGCTTCGGTCCAAGACCGCCCGCTCATCTGATGAAGAACAGAATGCCCGGATCATTACCCGACTCACTGAAGAGAATCCCGCGACCGTTGCTGAGATCATTCAGATCTGGCTGAACGAAGGGAAGAAGTCATGACCACCGGCATAGAGAAAGCATCAGCCCTCCTTCTTGGGCTTGGCGTGGATCGGTCTTCCCGGGTGCTTCAGTACCTGAATGAGGGTGAGATCGAACAGGTGCTGATGGTGCTTGGCAAGCCAGGCATGGTCTCGCCGGAAGTACGGCGTGAGGCTCTGCGCGAAGCCTGCGAACTCAGCATGTCAGACACTTCCGAAATGCGCGGCGGCATCGAATATTCCCGCCAGCTTTTGGCCCGCGCTGTCGGTCCGCGCAGAGGAACAGAGATCCTTGAACGCATCTCTGTTCATCAGCAGCTTTCGTCCTTTGAAATGTTGAAGAACGCAAACACCACTGAAGTGGCATCGCTGCTTCAGGAGGAAATGCCGCAAACCATCGCTCTTGTGCTTTCGTATCTCGAAGCCAAGGTCGCAGCCGATATTCTAACGAGCATGCCCAAGGACATCCAGATCGAAGTGACCTTGCGGCTCGCTGCCATGGACCGGGTCTCTCCGCAAGTCGTTCAACAGGTGGAAAAAAGCCTGAAGAGCAAACTCTCCAGCGTCATCAATGAAGCGGATTTTCGTGCCACGGGCGGCGTGACCTTTTTGGTGAAGGTGCTCAACCAGGTGGACCGCGGCGCGCAAAAATCCATTTTTGATGCGTTGGAAACGACTAATGCCAAACTGGTGGAAGAGATCCGCGCCAACATGTTCACCTTTGACGATGTGATCAAACTCGATGACCGAGCCATGCAGCGTGTGCTGCGAGACATCAACAAGGCTGACTTGGCTCTCGCGCTCAAAGGCGCGCCGGATCGTTTGAGAGAGAAGGTCTTTTCCAATCTCTCGGAACGCGCGCGCGAAAACTTGAAAGAAGAGATCGACATTCTGGGTCCGCAGTTGGCCAAGAATGTTTATACGGCCCAAAGGAAGATCGTGGATGTTTGCCGATCGCTGGAAGAATCGGGTGAGATCGTCATCGCAGGCGGCGGAGGGGAAAATGAAGTCATTGTATAAAGCGAATCAGAACGAAACCCCTGCCGCGTGGAATCCGCCGGAGTTCGATGAAGACGCGACCGTCAACGAGCAAAAGATCAACAAGGAAGATATTCTTTCCATCTTCCAAAACCTGGACGTCAATGAGCTGAAAACCAAAGCCGCTGCAACCGGAAAGGCTGTGAAGTCGAAGAATATTAAGTTCGCTTCGTGGAAGCCCGGTCAGTTGGGACAGGCGCAAGCGAAAGTTAGCCCGGCGGAGTGGAACTTCATCGAAGTCACAGACACTCCCTTCGATCGGACATGGAAGGTGCAAAGCCCGGCTCCGGTTTCGAACCAGCCGTCTTCACAGCAGTTGGAAGAAGACGAGACCGCACTGCTCATTGAACGTGCCCGTCATCAAGCGGAAGAGATCATCCTTGCCGCGCAAGCCGAAGCAGATGACATCCTGCTGCAGGCTGAGGCTGAGATCCAAGAGCAAAAGCAGGCAGGCTTTCAGCAGGGACAACGTGAAGCCCGCACCGAGATCGAAGACGCGCTCAAGGCTGTACACAGCACGGTCGAAGAGATCGAAAATTGGAAGCAGGAATTCTTCGCCCAGGGCGAGCAGGTCCTGATCGACATGCTGAAGGATATTTCCAACAAGATGTTCGGCGAAGGCGCGAAGCTAAATGCCCAGGCCTTGCATGCAAACTTGAGCCGTGTCATGGAAAACGCTCACGGACTTGGAGCATTAAAGGTCTTCCTCAACCCCAACGATGCAAGATTACTGGACTCCTACTGGAGCGAACAACAAATGTTGATCCACGGAGAACCGGTGAAGGTCATTGCGTCCAACAGCATTACCCCGGGCGGATGCCTGATCAAAGGAAACATTGGAACAGTGGATGGACGCGTGGAAACACAACTCAACGCCATCTTGAAATCACTGGATGAAACGGACACTCCCGAAGAGTAGATCATGGAAAAAGTCAGCCCTGACCTTTCACGCTTTCGCAACGCGCTTACGCAGCTCAACCCGTTATCGATCACGGGGAAAGTTGTGCAGGTCGTTGGCCTGACCGTGGAAACCATGGGGCTGAACTGCCAGATCGGCGAGGTCTGCGAGATCCAGACCAGCAATAAATCTGTGCTTCTGGCAGAAGCCATCGGCTTCCGCAACAACCGCATGCTGCTCATGCCACTGGGAAATATGGAAGGGATCCAGCCCGATAGTGTCGTCCGCTCGGTTTCGCAAACCTTCAAGGCTCCGGTCGGGCGGTCGCTCATTGGACGTGTTCTGAACGGGTTGGGAGAACCGATCGATGGCAAGGGTCCGCTCAAGCACTCAAGCCATGCTTCCATCAACCAGACTCCGCCTCACCCACTTCAACGCGCCGCGATCGAAGAGCCGCTGGTGACCGGGGTGCGGGTCATCGATGGCATGCTGACCTGCGGCAAGGGACAACGCATGGGTATCTTCGCGGGCAGCGGTGTGGGAAAAAGCACCCTGCTTGGCTCGATCGCCCGAAACTCTGAAAGCGACATTTCCGTCATCGCCCTGATCGGCGAACGCGGACGTGAAGTACGCGAATTTTTGGAAAGAGATCTCGGGCCTGAAGGTCTGGCGCGCTCGGTCATCATCGTCTCCACATCCGACCAGCCCGCATTGATGCGCTTGAAGGCTGCCTCGGTCGCCATGACCGTTGCAGAATACTTCCGCGACGAAGGCATGGATGTGATGTTCATGATGGACTCGGTCACCCGCTTTGCGATGGCGCAGCGTGAGATCGGTCTTTCGATCGGCGAGCCGCCCGCCAGCAAAGGGTACACACCCTCGGTCTTTGCCCTGCTTCCCAAACTGCTTGAACGCGCAGGAAAAGGCGAAACAGGATCGATCACCGGTTTCTTCACCGTGCTGGTGGAAGGCGATGATTTCAATGAACCGATCTGTGATGCGGTGCGCGGCATTCTCGACGGACACATCATCCTCAGCCGAACCCTGGCCGCACGAAATCATTACCCCGCCATCGACGTGCTCAACAGCGTCAGCCGCGTGATGCCGGCGTTGACCACCAAAGAGCATTTACAGCTCGCCGCCTTTGCCCGCAAAAATCTCGCGGTCTACGAAAAGTTTCGCGACCTCGTCAATATCGGCGCATATGTCAAAGGTTCTGACCCCGAAGCCGATACCGCCCTGCTCGTGATCCCTGAACTCAATCGCTTCCTGCAGCAAGGACGTTCCGAAGTCAGCGCATTCAACAGCACCATCCAATTTATGAGCGAGATCAGCCAGATCTCAGCCGTCAACTAATCGAGGTAAGACATGATGTCACCCAAATTTTCACTGCAAAATGTTTTGGATCTCCGCCACGGAAAAGTGGAACTATTGGAGATCGAACTGGGGAAGTTGACGGCCATCCACCAGGAAACCCAGGACTTGCACACTTCGCTCAAGCACTACCAGGAAAGCCTGCTCGGGCAATTAAGCGCAGCTCAAACCGGCGACATGGACATGGTCGAGATCAACCTCCTGCGCTTGAACATCCTGCAGATCAATAAGCACATTGAAGTGGTCGTGCTCGAACTCAAGAAGCAAGCCAGAGAGATCGAAGAGACCCGCATGAAATTGGTACAAGCCAAACAGGCCGAGGAGACCCTGGAGATCTTGAAGCGCAAACGCCACGAAGTGTATGTAGCCGAGCAGATTCAGATCGAATCGCAGGCGCAGGATGACATTTACATCGCCCGCGCATTCCGCAGCCAGAACGGAGCGTAACCCATCATGGATAACTCCTTCTTCACCGGTCAGATCCAATCTGTCATGCAGAATCTCATGTTCTCACTGCTTGAGAAACTGCTAAGCCGGATCGAGACCAAGGGACAAAACAGCGAGTCTGCCTTAACTACAAGCGGGGAACCCGTCAACGGAGATTTTTCCAGCCTCATAAATCAGGCTGCTCAAAAATACAACGTTGCCCCGGGGCTGGTGCAGGCGGTCATCAAGGCTGAGTCAAACTTCAATCCCAATGCGGTCTCCTCTGCCGGCGCGCAGGGATTAATGCAGCTTATGCCTTCCACCGCTGATTGGCTCGGCGTGAGCAATTCGCTCGACCCGGCGCAAAACATCGAAGGCGGCACACGCTTCCTCAGTCAATTATTAGACCGCTACAACGGCAACGTCCATCTGGCAGTCGCAGCATATAACGCCGGTCCGGGTGCTGTGGATAAATACAACGGCATCCCGCCTTATCAGGAAACACAAACGTACGTCAATCGTGTATTGGGTTACTTCAACTCCAGTAATGAATGGCAGGCATGAAATGAGCGATTCCCTTTTTTCTGATATCTCCTCTATCACGGCGAAAGCCGCGCTCAATGGGTTGAGCCTTAAGCAACAAGCCATCAGCCGCAACATTGCCAACATCGACACCCCCGGATACCAGGCAGAGGTCGTTGATTTTCAGGAAACCCTGACTCGGCTGGTGGATAACCACCACCTTCTGCCGATGAAGGTCACCGATGAAGATCATCTCACCACAGCCGAACAGGGAATGTTCTTTCAGTCTGAGCTGCGCCCGGGCGGCACACTGCGCGCCGACCAGAACAATGTGGATATCGATCTTGAATTGGCAGACATGTCTGAAGCTGGCATTCAGTATCAGGCGATCAGCCAGGCCGTCTCTAAAAAATTGTTACTTCTCAAAACACTGGCAAGATAATGATGTCTCTCATCCTCCCCCCCACCATTCCGCCCACCGCTCTTGAAGGCGCAACTGGCACAACCGCATCACGCGACTCTGAAACTGCGCTTTCGTTCGGAGAAGTCTTGAAGAGCGAAGAAAAGAAATTAAAGCAGGAGCAGGAAACCAACGCCCTGCCTCTCGCGGCTCTCTTTGTGACCACCCCGTCAGCAATCGTGGAACTCGCTTCAGAGACTCAGCACTCAAGTGAAACGACCTCTGCTTCGACAGGCGCATCAACCGTCACGGCGGTTGACCCTGCCCGAGTGACCCAACCTCCCTCCAGCCTTCAGCCACTCACCTCGCCGCAAAAAAATCCGCAGGCGGCTCAGTCACTTGTGTCTGGCAAGGAATTCTCCGTTCAAAAGACCGATGTCTTTGAAACTGAAATGCCCAAGCCTGAACAAACCCAGGGCATGATGAAGCAAGGCAATGATCTGCCTGCTGAAGCCAAGCCGTTTCGCGCAATGAAGCAACCCGCCGCCAAATCTTCGCAGCCGGTTGAAATGGTCACAGCAGAACAACGACCTGTCACCCCGCAGCAGATCCCGGTGAGCATTGAAAAGCCAATCTCAAATGCGGCGGCAATGACCAGCCAGACCGTTCAGGCACAAGCACAAGCCCCCGCGCCTGTTGATGTTGAGCAAAAAAATTCATCATCAAATAAACCTGTTATCACTTTCGAGTCCGCAGCCAACATGGAACCAAATTCTGCCGGGCAACCAAAGATGGTCAACCCGATGCCCACGATCAAAGCAACAGAAGAAGTGAAGACCAAACCAGTTGATACCCGCGCCATGGAAACGCAACCTGCTGTGCCGGAACAGAGCAAAGCAGTGTTCGATGATGACCGCCCTGTACCAGCCTCCAAGGCACAAACTCAGGCGGCAAGCGTCAACAAGCCTGCAGATGGGCAACCCAAAATGACACTTCCCCAAACTCAGCCCAAGGCAAATGTGAATGAAGTTGCCAGTGAAGAGAAGGTCGTCCGCCCGCAGGGTAAAGCCGCTCAACCCGCTGAAGTTCCGGCGAGCGAATTTACGGAAGCCAATGTCAAATCGAAAGTCAGCGCCGGTAAAGAAATAAAAGCCAGCGTTGAAGAAGAACCCGCTGCCCAGACAACTGCTCCCTTGCCAAAGGTCACCGGGTTTGAAGCACAACCGCAAGATGAAGGTCAAAGAACGACCAGCATGGCAACTGTCGCTGTTGAGCAAAAGCAAAACAATGTTTCGCCATCCTCCCCGGCTGATGTGGAATCTCCCCTGCCGATGAAGAAAGTAGAACTGCCGGCGAAGGACCTAAAAGCGGAGAATGAACCAGCAGAGAAAATATCTGAAAGCGGCTTCAAGCCGACGGTTAAGGATGAACCGGTTGTCTTAAACCGGGAGAATATCCCAGCCGAGGTCAAAGCTGTTGAGTCCGCTCCGCTCGAAGTGAAGGCATCCGCCAAAGAGGTTGAGAAGGAATCCGTGGAGCCAGTGCCCGCTCTCACTTCAGTGGAAAAAAGTTTGACCAGCGAAAAAATGGTGGAACATTCTTCGAATGACAAGATCGACCCCGCCAATATGGATGTGGTCGGGCAGATCACAAGCCAGATGAAGACCCGTGTAAAAAGCGGCGAGACTTCCATTCGCATCCGGCTGAACCCGGAGGAATTGGGAGCGATCGAAGTGCAGATGACCCACACCGCCCAGGGAGTGAGCGTGAGTTTCTTCACCGAGCATACGGGCACGAGCCAACTGCTTGAATCACAGGCGAATCAACTCCGCCAGTCTTTGAAAGAGGCGGGGGTGCAGTTAACGAATCTGAACATCAGCCAGCAGCATCAACCCA
This sequence comes from Candidatus Villigracilis vicinus, assembly GCF_016702885.1. Lineage (NCBI taxonomy): Bacteria > Bacillati > Chloroflexota > Anaerolineae > Anaerolineales > Candidatus Villigracilaceae > Candidatus Villigracilis > Candidatus Villigracilis vicinus. Next base: position 61,012 of record NZ_JADJDD010000001.1, on the reverse strand, counting down.
CTCATGAAGGAGGTGGTTTCAAACAGAGCCAGCAATTCGTTCAAAATCCACGACGGGAAGCGCCGCAGCCCGCGCCAGTAAACGAGCAGGCACGCCCGCAACGGATCGGTTCGACCGGTGAGATCGATTATTTAGTTTGAAAAATTCAAAGCAAAGGAGATAACGCATGGAAGTAAATAATGTACTCAGCACCTACCAAGTCGCCGCGAACAATTCACCCGCGGCGAACACAGCCAGCAACGAACTTGATTCCGGCCAGTTCATGCAGATCCTGCTGGCACAGTTGACACATCAGAATCCGCTGGAGCCGATGGATAACGCGGAGATGATGTCGCAGTTCTCGCAGTTGAACTCGCTGCAGGAATTGCGCGGCATCAACTCATCGATGCAGAACGTATCGACGATGAGTCAGACCGCGTATTTGGCAAGCCTCGTCGGCAAGGTCGTGAAGGCCAACCGCGCAGATGGAAAAGTGATCGAAGGCGTGGTGGAAGGCGTGGTGACCGAAGTGGATAACCCGCAGATCCGCATCGGCGATGAAGTGATCGACCTGCTTGATGTGGTCGAAGTTAAAGGAGAATGATCATGGCTGATGCGTTCCAGGTCCAACTTGGACGGGTAAGCGGGGTCGGCGCGCAAACCGCAGCGCAGGCAAACACGACCGCATCCAATACCGTGAGCACAGCCGCCACCGATGGGATCAGTTTTCTGCAGACCCTTGAAAATGTACAACGCGTGCGTTTCTCCAACCACGCACAGAACCGCCTGCAAAGCCGCGATATCAACCTGAACAGCGATAACGTGAACCGCCTTTCAGACGCGATTGATAAGGCAGAGAAACGCGGCGGGAAGTCTTCGCTGGTGATGGTGGACGACCTGGCTTTCATTGTCAACGTCCAAAGCCGCACGGTCATCACGGCGCTGGATAAGGATCAGCGCGGCGAAGGTGTGTTCACCCAGATCGACAGTGTCGTTTTTGCCGACCCTGCAAACGTGGATCAAAAATCCTCGATCGATATCAAAGGATAGTTCGTTCGTCAATCTCACAATTCAATTCAGGCCGGCCCTCCTGGAGGAAGCCTGAAACAACCAATAGGAGAAAATATCATGATTCGCTCAATGTTCACCGCTATCAGTTCTTTGAACCTGCACCAGAAATATCTCGATGTCGTTTCCAATAACCTCGCGAACGCCAATACCACGGGTTACAAATCCAGCCGTGTTTTGTTCCAGGATCAGTTCGCTCAGATGATGTCGCCCGGCGCGGCTCCCTCTGCAACCACCGGCGGTATCAACCCCACTCAGATCGGTCTCGGCGTTGGCATGGGTTTTGTCTCCCCCGATTTCACACAAGGTACTCTGCAGAGCACAGGCCGCAATCTGGACTTGAGCATCGAAGGCGATGGCTTCTTCATCTACGGACAGGATGCCGGACGCCGCTATTCACGCGAAGGCTCAATGGGTCTGGACGCTGAAGGTTTCCTCGTCAACGCGGCCAGCGGCATGCGCGCCCAGGGTTGGGCGGCAAGCACCACCGGCACCGTGGACACGAATGCACCCGTGGATGATATTCAAGTGGACTCCACCAAATCGCTTGCCCGCGCAACCGGAAACGTACTGCTCGGCGGTAACCTGAGCGCCAGCACCGACGGCGGCGGGACGACCACCGTCTCGATCGCAGTTTATGACTCGCTTGGTGCGCTGCAAAATGCCGCGGTCCGCTTTACCCGCGGCGGTGTGGCTGGCGCCCCGACCAACGTCTGGACCTGGCAGGTGATGGATACTTCTGTTACACCGGCTGTGGCTGGCACCGGAACCGGCACGGTCACATTTGATGCGAGTGGACAGATCTCAGCCGCCACCCCGCCAGCCGTAACCACCCCGGCAACCATCCCCGGGTCGGCTGGCTCCACCAGCCCGATCCCCGTGACCTTTGACTTCAATGGGATGACCCAACTGACCGCCGTCACCACCGCCACGATCACCAGTCAGGATGGTTTGGCAGCCGGCTCAGTGACCGATGTGTACGTCTCCCCCGCCAATGGGCAGGTCTCTCTCGTCTACTCGAACGGTCTGACGGAACTGCTCGGTCAACTGGCGCTCGCTCGCTTCACCAACCCCAACGGTTTGGTAAAAAGCCAGGACACCACCTTCGTGGCAGGACTAAACTCAGGTGAGCCTGAGATCGGCGCGGCATCCAGCGGCGGTCGCGGTTCGATCGCAGCCGGTCACCTCGAAGCCTCCAACGTGGACATGGCGCAAGAGTTTACGAACATGATCCTCGCCCAACGCGGCTTCCAGGCATCGTCTCGTGTGATCACCACCTCGGATGAGATCCTGCAGGAACTTGTGAACCTCAAGCGCTAATTTGTAAAACCAAAATCCCCGATGCCGTTTGGCATCGGGGATTTTTTTATTTTGTGAAGCCCTCGGGCTTGTTTTGCGGTCAGCCAGAAAAGATCATCGCTCGTTGCGATGTTCGGTCACCCGGTATACATAAGCCAATACCTGCGCCACCACCTGATACAACTCGGGAGGGATCTCCTCGCCAAGGTTTACCGTGGAAAGGGCGTAGGTCAATGCGGTATCTTCATAGATCGTGATGTTGTGTTTTTTAGCTTCAGCAAGGATCTGCTCTGCAACTTTGCGCTGTCCGATCGCAACCACCCGTGGAGCGCCGTCTTTGCCGGCATCGTACTGTAATGCCGCAGCCGTCAGCGGCGCGGATTCGCTGTTGGTTGCTGGCTTGACCTTGAATCTTCGGTATGACATTTCAAACCTCGATATTGACCGTCATCCAATTGATGTCGCCGGTGCCGCTTTGTAGTTTGCTGAATGGCTGTGGGGTTAGCATTTCCACTTGGAAATCTTTGATCGAATAACCAAGTGAGTTCAGCGCTTCTGTCAATGCGGGCAATTCATCTTGAGCATGCTGACACCACTGAGGGTCTGGGCTGGTGATGGCGGTGCGCACCTGCGTGCCTGCAAAGGAAAGATCAACTTCCACGGTCTCGGTCAGTGTCAGGTCCACTTGCAGGATGAGACGGGTATTGGCCGGGTTGACCGCATTGGCTTGATGTTCGCGCGCGATGCGCAGCCTCGCAGACGAGAATTTTTCCTGCGCTTGCTGCGCGGCATTTTGAACCACAAAGCCCAGTTGCAGCCAGTCTTCCTGCCGTGAGCCTTCGGATCTCGCATTCATTAATTGTTCGCGCCGCACATCGGTGAGAAATTCCCTCACCTGGCGAGCTGTATCCTTGCGCCCCAATTGCTCCAGCATCTCCTGTAGTTTTACAAGGGATGCGAGTCCTTTTTCTGTTAACGCTGTTTCTGGGTTTTGCATCTGCCCCATCAACGCATTTTCCAGCGACTGGCCAAACGCATCAACCCACGCTTTGAGCTGGTCTGCCAGTTGAGATGGTTCGCCGTCTGCTTTGAGTATGATCGAATTCAAGGTCTGCAAGTTCGACCGTAATTTCTGCATGAGCTCTTCGGGAAGTCCCTGCGCTGCCGATTGGGAGAGGGCTGCCATCAGGCTGGATAATGCCTGGGCTGTTTGAGCAGGCTGTCGCGCGGCAAGAGCGAGGCTTTTACTTGTCACAGGCAAGCCGGCAGATTTCATCGCCGCGGCCAGGTCGGCGTCTGCTTCTCCCCATGTGCCGACATCTGAAAGGGCGTTCTGCAATTCCTTGAGCAGTTCCGGTGTGACAGGGAGCTGCTGCTTGAGCAGGGATCGGGTCAACATGAGGTTGGCGGCTGTGGCGGGAAGGTTGTTACTCGCCAACATGCGCTCTGCCAGTTCAGGTTCGTTGGCAGGGACGCCCGCCTGAGCAGGCTGGGACGTTTCGTTCTGTACCAGTTTTAGGGTGATGGAATTGTCGGTCAGTTGGGTGACGATGAATTGGGCGGTGCTTTTTGAGGCGAGGGTGTTGGATTGATCGGCTGAGGTGAGCTGGGCCACCACAGGATGCCCGTCCACTTCAAGCACAGCGGTGGTACCGGCCACCGAAACCACCTGAGCAGTGATGCGCTGAAACGCACGCAGGCCAACCAATTGGTCGGCCGAGTTGTAGTTGATCGGCGTAATGGATAGCGGGCCGGGAAAGCTCATAAGATCACCTGATGCCGCGCGTTAACGAAGAAAATCTTTACGGTTGTATAAATCCTCAGAAAGAATTCGAAGGTCGTTGATGATCTCTGCCTGACGGTGCGATATGTATTGAAGGATCACCATGCGGCTTAGATCTTTGAAGAATACCTGGGCGCTCATACGATAGCGCTTTGAATCGGCCTCCGGACGAATCGAGACGACCCTTCCGCCGGCTTTAATGACAATTTGCCCTTCCTGCCCGTTCGCCGAGTAGGGGCGTACCGGAGCGGGGAACTTCCGCACATCACTGCCTGTTCGCGGGGGGATCTTTTTCATTTTCCGCGCTACAAAATCTGGGATGCTGAGACTCATTTGAAACTCAGTTCCAGGCTGTACCAGGCGGGTTGGGAATAGAAAATCTTCGAACAACAGACTCACGCCGCTGACAGAGACATCTGCCAGCGAGCCCATGAACTCAAAGGCTGAGCCTCTGAACTGAATGGAGGCAATCAGCGTATCGTCCGGCTCAACCCGGATCTGCTCGCGTTTGCCGATCATCGTTCCGGCGACCTCAAAATCTGTGAGGATCGCGTAATCTTGCGCGAGGTTCAGGCTTTTCACAGTAGAGCGGACGATGTTTGGCAGGGCGCTGCTTTGCAGAAAAGACTCGCCCTGATAATACAAGCAGGCGATGTGACTGCGATTCCCCGGCACTTGAATATCTGAATTCCCCACCGCCACAAGTTTTGTTTCGTGGGTGATGGGCAGTCCCTTGTAAATGTTCAACAACCTGATGCTAGATCGGTCGTCTAGAATTTGCCGGAACAGTTTTAAGATATCCATGCTAGGCAGGGAGTGTAATGGGGGTGTTAATGGTTACGCGCCAAGAGTGGCAGCGGTCGGGTCAATGGGCACATTGTTCTTGCGGATCTCGTAATGCAAGTGCGGACCCGTGGAGTTGCCAGTGTTCCCGGAAAGCCCGATGGTCGTGCCTGCGGCGACCGTATCTCCCACAGAAACAGGGATGCTGGAAAGGTGAGCGTAATACGTCTTATAGTCTCCGTTCTCAACAATGACCAAATTCCCATATCCCTGATTGTTCCAGCCGGCGTAAGCCACCTTGCCATCCATGGTGGTTTCCACGGGTGTTCCAACCACGATCCCAAAGTCCAATCCATTATGACCGGGGTGGTAATCCTGAGTTAAGACGCCACCCACCGGTCGCCCTGAGGGTTCGGTTTTCGGATTCAAACTTAGGGTGTTCTGCGATCCGCTTGTCTCTGAAGAGCTGCCATCCATTTGCATTTCCACCAATTTCTCGAGCAGCATGATCATCAACAAGGGGGTCATCATGTCCGTCATGGAAGAACCCGATTGCATCCCCATGGATGATCCGCCGCTGGACAACATCATGGTGGACATGATGTCTTTGAAAGAGGCAACGAACTCGGAGGTGGCGGAATCGGTATTCGTGGTTTGAGAGTTTGCCCCTGAAAGCCCGTACGCGGAAAATGGCGAATTAATGGGAGTGATCATAGTGCCCTCATTCTAAAATCGAAGGCGGAATCTGTGAGTAAACGACGCATAAAAATCACATGATTTGCACATTAATTGTTTATCTTATCTTTACGCAATATTCAGTCATGATTTATTTGAGAAGAGGTGGGCATACACTATACTAACCTCGATCTACACATAAGCGCCGAACCATCATGCCATGACAAAGACGTGATGCATCTTATTTTCAATGGGTAACGTCATGCAACCAGAGCTAAAAGTCAGAAAAATCCTAGGCAAGACCTACCTGAACGAGAACCGTTTATCCGATGCGCTGGATGTATTCAGCAAGATCCTGATGGATTACCCGGAAGATGTGGAAACACTTCACATCCTTGGGAATTTTTATCTCGCCAGCGGAGACGGCAAAACTGCCAAGAAACTGTACCAGCAGGCTTTGAGATTTGACCCAGATAACAAGGTCATTCAACGCCAGGTGAATCTAGCCGAAGAGATGGGCGATGCCGGTCTGGAAGAACCCATCCCCACCGAGATCACCGCGGTCACCCGCTTACTTCAACGGCTGACCGGCAAATCGCAGGAGATCAGCGAAAGCGACATCCTGCGGGCAGCCGACCTGTTGGAAAAGATCATCAACAGTGAAAGCCCCGCAGAGTTGGTTTCCAGCCGTCTCGATGAGATCGATGAACTCCTTCCAGCGTTGATCGAATTGAACATTCGGCAGGCATACGCCGACGGCAAACCAGAGTTGGCAGAGTCACTTCGCGGACTGCAACTGAACATCGACTATCAACTCGCTGCCAGAGATGGAGAAAGCAGCGGCTCAGAAAGCGCGGGGGCGCAAAATCACGCGCCATTCAAGGGCAATATCATGTTCCTGCTGCCAGAGCCAGAGCACATTCCCGGGCGGATGACCCTGCTCAAGTCGGCGTTGGAAGCGCTGGGCTGCCAGGTTTCAGAGAAGCGGGAGTTCATCCCCAACCGCGATGCTGCGCCAGACGTTGTCATCACAAGCGATCCGCACTTAAAGCCAGCGTTGATCGAAAGCCTGTCTGCGCTGTCTTTGGCAAATGTCCCGATCATTCTGGATCTGGACACAGACTTCGACAAACAACCCATCTCCCACCCCGAATACAACACCCGCGGGCTCGGCACTCGCATCAGAAGCAACGCCTACACCTCTGCCCTTTCACTGGCACGCATGGTGACGGTGCCTTCTGATGTCCACGCTGAGTCGTTAAAAAATCTGGTGCAGGATGTGCGCGTGATCCCTGATGGCTGGTCGGATCAGAACAAGCTCTGGCACAAAGACCCCCAACCGCGCAACACCATCAACATCGGTTGGATGGGAACGAACGGTCAGATCGAAGACCTGATCTTGATTCGGCGCTTCATCATTCGCATCATCCGCGAATTCCATAACACACGCATCGTGATCATTGGCAACCCGCAGGCATACCGCCTGTTCGAAGGGCTGCCTGAAAACCGCAGAATGTATCTGCCGGCTGTCGCGCAGGAAGAGTTCCCCTACCAACTGGGTCAGGTGGATGTTCTGCTCGTGCCGCTGTGCAACACCCCATATAACCTTTCGCTCCCAGATACGATCTTGATGGAAGCGGGCGCAAAAGGCATCCCGTGGGTATCCTCTCCCATTCAATCCTTTAAGGGCTGGCAAATGGGCGGGGTCGTTTCTGAAACCATGGACGAGTGGCACCTGAACCTCAGGCATTTGGTCATGGATGAAGAACTCCGCCGCAGGCTGGGCAGAGAAGGAAGGATGGCCGCCAAAGCGAGAGAGATGAAGCAATCAGGAAAGGCGTGGCTTGAAGTCATTCATCAGGCTGTTCATTCGCCGGTGAACCTGCTGTCTGTTGATAGAACGATACCTTCACAATTGTGATCGGAGTTTTGAAGTGATCGTCACTTATATCTTTGCCAATATACCGGCAGACCAGATCAGAATACAGGTCAGGTGCCGAAACATGGCAGACGCAATCAACCGAACTGGAAACCATCGGGCTTACCTGCTCGATATGACCACGTTTGCCAAGAACACGCCGCTGGCTCAAAAAGTATGCGGCGAATCTGACCTGCTGGTCATCTATCGGTATCTGTATGGACCGGTGCTGACCGCCACTCAATATTGGAAGGCCCGCGACAAGAAAGTGATCGTAGATTTCGATCAGTCGGTCGATCACCTCAATCCATCGAATCCAGCCGGATTATTTTGGTATGAGGGATTTCCACTGGAAGGGCTCGATCTTGATGAGGAATCTGTCATCGACCCGCCGCCGATCGAGCAATTCAAGTGGGGGCTTGCCATGGTGGATGCCGCCACGGTCCCTTCGCTTCGCCTCGCCGACGATTGGTCAACCCACACCACGGTCCACAAGGTGATGGATTACATCAACACCCACCACTACCCTGCCGCGCATCAAACTCACGGCGACGAGATCTGGATCGGAACAGGCAGCCGGGTGGAACGGGAAAGCCTGGAAGACAGCGGGCTGCTGACCGCCATGGAAAACGTCTGCCAGAATCATCCCCGGGTGAAATTTGTCGTTTCCGGCATGGACATGATCGAGTCCGCAAAGATCGACAAAGATCAACTGAAATTCTTTGCACCCGAAAATTTTGAAGATTGGGTGAATGTTTTGCTCACCCTAGATATCGGTCTGATGCCTATTCAAGGAGATTACGATCGGCGGCTGGGCTCATACGACCTGCTTGAATTCATGATCGCCAGAATCCCGTGGATCGCCAGCAAAGAACCCACCTTCCATAATATTTTTCAATATGGACAGTGGGTGGCAAACACTCCAGAGGAATGGGAAAAGATCATCCTGGACACCGTGGAGCAGCTTGGGTCCTATCAGCAGAAAGCGGTTGGCGAGCCATTCCTTTTTGCGCTCAATCAAGATATCAGCGTGAACATTTCAAAAATCCTAAAAATATACGAAGAGATCATTCCACGTTAAAAGCCAGGTGAATTATGACAGATTCAAATCCCAAATTTAATGCTGAAGGATGGGAGATCGTTCCGAAGTCTCCTCACAAAATAAAGACCCCAACGCTCATTCCGATCCCTGCCGGAAAATTTCTGATGGGCACCAGCGAAGAGGACATCATGCTGCTGCAGATGAAAGAATCTGACTGGGCGTATGACTGGTCTGACAATGAACTTTTCACTGCGGAGCAGCCTCAGCATCAGGTTACCCTGCCGGCCTTCGAGATCGCCCAATTCCCTGTGACGAACTCGGAATATTACATTTTCATTTGGGATCGGGGTCACCGCATTCCGCGCACCTGGCCGGGATACTCCTTCCAGGAAGGAACTGACGACCACCCGGTGGTGGGTATCTCCAAGATCGATGCGGGAGAATATATCAAGTGGCTCAATGAAAAGACCGGCATCACCTATCGCCTGCCGACCGAGGCAGAGTGGGAATATTCCGCGCGCGGCGAAGACGGGCGTATCTTCCCCTGGGGGAATACTTTTGATCCCTGGCGCTGCAACACGGCAGAAAGCATGAAGAAGGTCACTTCACCGGTTGGTTCCTACTCACCCAGCGGAGACAGTGTATTTGGCGTTGCAGATATGGTTGGGAACGTTTGGGAATGGACTCAATCTTTGTTCATGCCATATCCTTACAAGCCAAATACCAATCGTGAAGAGATCAAACCGAATGGCCGGTACGTGGTCCGCGGGGGGGCGTGGTATTACTCGCGCAAACTGGCGCGCTGCGCCGTGCGGGAAGGCGTGCTGCAAGACCATCTTTCCCCATCCATTGGCTTCAGACTCGCGAGAACGCTGACTTAATCCGAACTAATAATTTTCGTTGTGCTGAATATCGGGCAAGGTGATGATAAACCTTGTCCCTTTGCCAGGCCGGGTCTCAAAATCGATCGTGCCATGATGTTCCTTGATCACTTGCAAACTGACCGAGAGCCCGAGCCCTGTCCCTTTGCTGGCATCCTTGGTGGTAAAAAATGGCTCGAAGATATGCTCCTGATTTTCGGGGTCAATGCCTTTGCCATTGTCAGAAATGACCACGCGGTATTCATTATTTTCATAGCGGGTCGAAATAGAGATCACTCCCTTGGCATCTTCAATCGCGCCCAGCGCGTTCATGATCAGGTTGATCCACACCCCTTTCAGTTGATTCTGATGGGCGGTGATATTGGGCATTCCTTCGCTGAGATCAAGATTGATGGTGATCTCGCGGTTTCTGATCTCAAAGTTGACGATCGCCAACGCGTCAGTGATCGTTTCATTGAGGGGGATATATTCGAACTCATCGCGTTTTTCTTTGCGGGCGCTCTTGAGCAGATCCCCTACGATCTTGGCAGCCCTCACTCCGGCTGTCTCGATCAACTTCAAAGCTTCCTTTATATCCTCATCGGCATCGGCAAGGTCCAACTGCAATAATTGGGCGTTGGCAATGATCGCCGCGAGCGGATTATTGATCTCATGCGCGACATTCGCCGCCAGCTGACCGATGGTGGCCATCTTTTCCGATTGAATCAGCCCAGCTTCAAGGATCCATTTTTCGGTGATATCTTCGTCAAAGACAATGGCACGGTTAACCACATCCGAATTCTCACGGATCGGGATGGTGGTGATCTCCCAATGGATGAAGGTCTCTTTCGGTCCCCATTCTCTCAAATTACGCACGGCAGGCATTCCATCAAAGGCATCCGCGACCCGGCACAAGGCGCACGGCGCAGAGTTGCCATAGAGTCCCTCGTAACATTTCATGCCGACCAATTCCTGGGGCGTCTTTCCTACCCGGTCACTGCGGCGGCTATTGATGATCTGGATCGTGTAGGATCGGTCGATCACATAAATACAATTGGGGATGTTGTCGAAGAAGGTGCGGAGCGTGTTGCGGGAATTAAGGATCTCCCATTGGCTCGCTTCGAGCGCAGCCTTGCTGATGGTCAACTGGCGGGTGTGCTCCAAAGCAAAAGTGGCATTCGCCATGCCTTTCACCATCAACTGCAAGAACCGGGAGCGGCGGTCATCTTTTTTCAGGTCAAACAGGGGGTTGATGAAGAACATAGCCCCCAGAAAATTATTATTTACGATCAACGGTGCCAAAAGAACGTTGCGAACCGGGCTTGTAAAATTATTATCAAGCGCGGGATCCATCTCGCCGATCAGGCTTAATCCATAATCGAGCATGGTTATGTTCTGCGCCAGTGAATTACACAGCTTACTGCTCTTCACAAGGAATGAACTTTCAGATCGCCAAGCAGGTCCCTTCCCCAAAATCTTTTTTGTCGCCAGATCGGTATTCTCAGAATCAAAAAGCACCAACAGGGCTTCTTCCGCCTCAACATAATCCCGAATGTTACTAATTGCATTGACCTGTGTGGTGTTTTGATCTCTAAAACCGTTTGGTTCTTCCACAAAGGTTTCGTAGAACTTCAACTCGATCGAATTGTACAGCGCCCTCTGCTTGTATCGATTCAAGCGGATCATGTTCTGTATGCGCATGCGCAGTTCATGATTGTCAAAGGGCTTGGTCACAAAATCGTCGGCGCCGGCCTTCATCCCAGCCATGCGCGACTCGCGGTCGTCCAGTGCCGTCACCAACACAATGGGGATCTCTGCCAGACCGGGCATGGAACGGAAGTTCTTGCAAACCTCAAAACCGTTCATGCCGGGCATCATCACATCCAGCAAAATGAGATCGGGTTGAATCCCTGGTGCCATGGAAAGCGCCCGAACTCCGTTCTCGGCAAAATGCAATTCGTAATTTTCCAGCGCCAACATGGCTTCAATGGTGACCCGCGTATTCAGGTCGTCGTCAACGATCAACACTCTTGGCTGGGTGAACATAGAAAAGGAGACTCCGCTTTGTTTCAAGATTGCCGCAGCCTCTGCCCTGCCCTGCAGAGAATCGGGTCTGGGAATTTACTTCATCGGACGAATTAATCTTCTGTTTGGATGGTATATCCATACCCTTGAACGGTCTTGATGAACACGGGATTCTTTGGGTCCTCTTCGATCGCTTCACGGATGTTCTTGATGTGAACACGAACCAGGTCTGCGCTGCCTGTATCAGAGGGGTAATCCCACACTTCGTCCAGGAGCAGGGCAGGAGAAAATATCTTGTTGGGGTGAGTCATCAGGTGATAAAGCAGTGTGTATTGAATAGGGGTAAGTCTGAGTTTGCCTTTTTTGGGGCTGGAGAACATGTAGGTTCGAGTATCGAGGGTATATTCACCGATGCGAACAATCGGGTCGGAAGAAATCGGTACAGGCGGATTCTTCTTGCTTTCGGATTCGGTAGCCCCTTCTTTTTCATGGGCGTTCGCCTGCTCGGCCGGTCGGGTGCGACGCAAGATGGCTTTGACCCGCAGAAGAAGCTCATCCACATTGAACGGCTTGCCCAGATAGTCGTCTGCGCCCACGCTCAGGCCGACGATCTTATCTTCCACTTTGTTTTTTGCGGTCAAAAAAATGATCGGGACATCTTTAAGAAGGACATCTTCCCGCATTTCTTTGCAGACCGTGTACCCATCCATTCCGGGCATCATCACATCCAACAGCACCAGATCAGGTATCTTGCGGCGTGCGGCTTGCAAACCTGCCACGCCCGAATTTACGACCTGTACCCGGTACTCGCTTCCACGAAGACACCGTTCAATGGTTCTTGCTACAAGGGTATCATCTTCAATCACCAGTACATTGGATGCGCGCATGGATTGTCCTCTTTGCTTCTGCGTTTTGAAATTATTTTTTGGCAGTAAAAATAAGCTTTCGATGCCGGAAGACCCTAAATGGATTATCAATGCCTTATTACGTCATAAGTATAATACTCGGCATGGAAAGGCTTCCCGCCAAAATGGGGTTGCAATGTTATTGAAACTTGAGCGAAATAGTCCTAAAATTTTTGTTCATAGTCTCGTAAACACTACCATTATTATCTGTTATGCTCTTCTGCACAACCTAAAAAATGTCACCATCGAAATACCCAAAAATCAGCATATTGTTATTACATGGAATTACGCAGGTTCCGTTTTCGGCTGGCAAGTTCGTTCAGCAGGAATCAAAACCTGAATTCCCCAATTCTTTTTAAATTAAGACCAAAAAGAGCGCGGTTGATTAACCGCGCTCCCTCTGAAAAATTTACTAAAAAGAATCCAAGCCTTGTTGGTGCCTTACCATCCGAACGAACTTTCTGATCATTTCATCCGGAAATGGTTCATCACCCATCACCACAAGGTACCCTTTTGCCCAGAATTCATCAGAAAGGACTTCTCTTCTCAATCTTCCAAACTCTGAGAAGATCATCTGCGAAGTCTGCCGGGTAATGGTCCCCATAAATCTGGCAGGGGGAACTGAGACCAGCACACTGATGATCCATTCAAAATGGGTGGGGCTTACTTCCGCGAACTCCAAACGCCAACCGTGAGAGATGCAAATCTGCTGAATCCACTGCGGAAGATAATCCGCAATGTCTCCCACTAATTGATGCGCAGGAAAACGTGGAACCAGAAGGCAGGTGTATTTAACCTCATAGGCGTTACTATGAACGACTTCGGGGAATACATCCCGCTCCTGTCCAGACTCGACTTCCACAACTTCAGAATATGAGGCGTTTTCGATTGGTCTTTCCGCAGTGTCAATCAATGGACTCATGAAAGAGGGTTCCTCAACAGTCCCCAAGTTTATATTCAATTGCAGTCTATACCAAGTCGTAATAGTACTTAATTACCCCCCATTTAACTACTTAATCCAAAAATATTTGGGCGGACGCGCATAGTCGAATCTATGATAACTCTCTCAGATTTTATTATCACCAGCCTGAAATTTCCCACAGTTTCCCGGGTAACTTGGTACACTCAGAAAAAAACAAAAGGAATAACAATGCAAATCAACAGGGATTTTTATGCCGGTGTACGCGGCACCCTCCCCATTCTGATCGGAGTGATCCCGTTTGCTATGATCACAGGCATGGCAGCGGTCAGCGTGGGGCTAACACTATTTGAAACCGTGGGAATTTCCGTGATCGTTTTTGCTGGAGCTTCACAATTGGTGGTGTATCAATTGATGAGCGCCGGCAGCCCGTGGATCATCATGGTTCTGACCGCGTGGGTAATCAATTTGCGCTTCTCCATGTACAGCGCCACGCTTGCCCCCCACCTGCAAAAACTTCCCACCTGGCAAAAAGCAGTGATGGCATACCTGCTCTCAGACCAGGCATTTGGAATCAGCCTGAGTCATTTCATCATTAACAAGGAAGTCAACCATCGTTGGTTTTATTTTGGCGCAGCGCTCACGGTCTGGGTGGCGTGGCTGATCAGCGCAACCATTGGAGCCTTGCTTGGCGCGCTCGTCCCCGCGAGCTGGGGCTTTGACTTTGCCTTCCCGCTCAGCTTCATGGCTTTGATGTTCGCCGCCTTGCATGACCGCCCCACTGTGATCGCAGCGCTCACTGGCGGTAGTATCGCCGTCATCGCAAAGGGACTCCCCTACAACACCGGGCTGGTGCTCGCCACATTCACGGGCATCGCCGCAGGCTACATGGTCGAGAGTTATTCCAGGCAAAAGGAAATCGTGAAATGAGCACAACTTCCACCTGGCTTCTTTTCTTTGCCATTGGGCTGGGCACCTTCCTGCTGCGCTTTGTGTTCATTTACTTGTTCGGGAAAATCGAAATGCCCGACTGGCTTCGCCGCGCGCTTCGGTTCGTCCCTGCCGCAGCTCTCGCCGCTTTGGTCTTTCCTGCGCTCACCCACCCGGCAGGGCAGCTCGACCTGTCACTCCAGAACTTCAGGTTGCTGGCCGGATTGGGCGGAGCCATCATTGCATGGCGCACCCGCAATGTTCTGCTGACCATCCTGATCGGAATGATCCTGTTGTGGATATTGGAAATGCTATTTGGGATCTGACCCGGTTAAACATCAGCGGCGATGGAGCATTTCTGCCACGCCGCTGACGTTCACACTTAATCTGTAACCTGCTCCACATCCCCCGACCTGATCTTATTGGACGGATTTACTACAACCGGTTAGTCCTGCTTATCATGTTCTTTCTCTACTTCTGCGGCCGCATCTTCTGTTTTGTTCATATAAACCCGCATGCGCGGTTCGATCGGAGTAAAGTACTGCCCCAGGATCTGCGGCATCACACGAAAGCCCACCACCAAAAAAACGAACAACAACATATAACCAATAATATAACTGGAAGCCGCCAGCCTTACTCCGCTCAGGAACAGCAGCGCCAGCACCCCGTTAAAAACCGTGGTAAAGCCGGGCGTCTTTGAATGGCGGACGTAAGCCCGGCGCGGATCCTTCATCACTTCAACAAGTAACTTCTTCACCGAATAAAGGTAGGGCGCGGCTTTAACACTCAACGGGTGGCTCATAGCGGACTTCACCATCCCCGCGATCATATCCGCCGCGATATTATACACAGCGCGTGATCGTCGTTTGGAAGAGCAATGCTCTGCATGGCTGGCAGAATAACCGAACACGTTCATGGTCTGAAACTCATCTTGCGCAGATCGTACAGCATGATCCGTTCTTGCATCCACGCCAGAGGCATTGAAATCCCGCGAGGCGGCTGAGTCCTGCCGGATCTGAAGGGTCTGCCAGAGGTAGCAATCAACGATATCGTTCTTCTCGCCTTCGCTCAGTTCACGGGTCTTGAGAGCGCGTTCTTTCACCCAGTCGAGACGGGATTGCTGCTTAAGGATCTGCAGATAGACCATCCAGGCCTCCACGTTTTGCGGTTCAACGCGCACAACGGCATCGAGCAGCATCTCTGCATTTTGCAGCTGCTTGTCATCGATAAATTGCATGGCACGTTCGAGCAGATGATGGGCGGCGGGCATTGTGGTTTCCACAGGTTGATTCCTTTGGTGATTAGAGGGAATTCAATTTCTCATCGAGGCGCTGTAAGACAAAACGCTGGGTGGCGAACAGGTAATCGTTGCCGCGCACATGCTTCTTCCACACATTGTGAATGTACTGGCGCAGTTGTTCGAGCTCGCCCGGTGTCTCACAGATCTGGATGTAGGCATTCCAGGCGTCTACATTCTGCGGATCGACCGACAACGCCATTCTCAATATGCTCTGTGCTTCATCGTAGCGGCTGTCGCCGATACATTCATAGGCTTCATCGAGTAGTTCCCATAGCTTTGGCATGATCGTAACTCCTTGTAGCTTTGTGATGCCAATATGATAGCTCTCCTTGCTTTTACATACCACCTGAACAACTTCCCAATGCCACTACTCATTTATGCCCCCTAAAAAGGCACAATATGTAAAAATGACCAGCCCTTTTTTGCGGTCATTTTTACATATTGTGCCCTCGCAAAAATCACTCACATTTCATGGTGGGCAGAAAAAGGGTGCATAAAACACGGTGTCGATGGCGCCCGCCCTGCCGGCGGCTTCACCCAAAAAGAAACGGAGCTGACTTTACATCAGCTCCGTTCTGAGAGAGGGAGGTTTGCGGCTGGTTCGGCTTTTATACCGTCGCTGCGGCAAAGTTCATCAGAAGAGACTTAAACCGATGGTCATTGCGCAGCCCGTCAAAGTCCGGGTCATTCCGCACCCAGTTGACGTAGGTCTGCTTGGTCTCGAGTGCTACCGTCAGCAGTTCAAAGGCACGTTCGTTGTTTCCGCACAGGGCTTCGAGGCAGGCGCGGTTGTAATCGGTCTCCTCTTCCGGCTGCAGGGATCTTGCCTTCTCAATGTGCATCTGCGCTGAGTCTTCCATGCCTAGCAGACGGTATTGACTGGCGAGCGAGGCGTGCGCCTGTGAATTACTGTGGTCGATCTCCAGGACCTTCTCGAAGGCTTTCACCGCTTCGTGATGTTTTTTCTCGGCGGCATAGACCAGCCCCAACAGGTAATGGTTGTTCGGGTTGACCGGATTCAACTGGATCGCGGTCTGGAAGGCCTGAATGGCATCCTTGTATCGCCCGAAGGACTTATACGCTTCGCCCAGGCTGACCCACAAAATGAAGCTGCGCGGGTTCTTGGCGGTCTCGTGCTGGTACTTGATGATGTTCATCTCCAGGTTGGTTCTTTCCTCGGGAGAGAGATCGTTGAGGATGTACTCGATTTGCGAGTATTGCGTGGCTTCGATATCCGTTTCATTGATGACAGGCTCGGGCGCATCGACGAAAACGGCGCTGGTATCTTCGGCGGCGATGACGGGGTTCACCACCTCCACGAAGTCGGCGTTGGTCTTTTCTTCGTCAAGCACCGCGAGTTCTGGCATTTCGATCAGCTCGAGGAGTGGAGTCTCTTCAGAAACAGGAGCGGGTTCGGGGTCCGGTTCAGACTGCTCGATGGGCAGGTCATGGATCTCCACCGGGAGTTCCAAGTCTACGGGAACGATGATCTCACCGGCCGGTTCGTCCACTTCCACTTTGACCTCTTCGAGAACAACTTCGGGCTGGGGCACAATGGGAGAAGGTGCATCGGCATAGATGAGCTTCCAATCATTGTGAGTTCCGGCTTGCGGCTTGAAAAGGTCGTCAGAGAAGTTTTCAAAATCAAGCGGAAGCACTTCTTCGGCAACAACCTGCTTGCCAAATTGCATGGTTTCTGCTGTGGCAAACTCGGCATTGATCTTGGTTACCAGATCTACCTGGGTTTGGCGCGCAATGACATTGCCTTTCGCGAGGATCGAAGCCATGTTGATGTTGGGCATGGATACCGTGAGGGGTTTCCTCGCATCCACCCCGGCCTCATCCTGATTGTGCGGAGCGATGAGGTCGGCATGTTGATAAGCTTCGAGGGCCAGGTCGTACTCTTTGATCTGCCGGTAGAGCAGCCCCAACTTGTTCCAGGTTGCGGCTTTCTCTTTTTCGTCTGCCAGCAGTTCGATGCCGCGCAGGTAAAGGTTGATTGCGTCGCGATAGCGGCCGGTCTGCACGTAGGTCATCGCGAGGTTGCTGTAGGGTCTGCCAAAGGTATTATCCAGTTTGATCGATTGCAAATAAGCATGGATGGCAGGCTCGTATGCGCCGCACACAAAGTATAGATTGCCGATCTCGTTCCAAAATTCGTGATTCATAATGGCCTCGCTTACATGGCGTAGGCAGGTTTCTGCTCTGAGTAATTTCCAAGCAGACCAAAGCTGGCGCGCAGGGAAAGGGTGGCGTTTTCGGGGTCGAGTTCGTCTGCGACCTTATAAGCCTCAATGGCATGTTCGTAATCATTAATCCGGCGATAGACGCTGCCCAGACGGTTCCAGGTGATGGCCTTGTCTTTGTCGGAGTTGAACAGTTCAATTCCGCGCTGATAGAGGAGGATGGCTTCTACAAAACTTCCTTTGTGGACATAAGCCAGAGCCAGGTTGCTGTAAGGCCACGCAAAGCGGCGGTCAAGCTCAATGGCTTTGCGGTATGAAGAGATGGCTTCATCGTACGAGCCGGCATTCATGTACACGTTGCCAAGTTCGTTCCACACATGGGCATTGTTGGTATCCATCGCGATGCGCACTTCGCCGTTCTTGCTGACAGCGGCAATCGGAGCTTCAGCCTGAATATCATCCACATGATCGGTCAACATCTCATCCTGCATAAAGCCATCAAACTCAGCAGAGATATCTTCCGTGTCGAGGCTGGCTTCTGCCACCGGTTCTTCACTTTCATCAGAGACCTCAGCCACGACCGGCTCGATCGGGTCGCCTTCTTCCGGCTGTTCAACGGCTGCTTGCACAGAGATCGGGTCGGCGAAGGTTTCCACAACATCCATGTTCAGCATCGATTCGTTCACTGCAACATTTTGGGGAAGGTCAGACAGGGTGGTCACGGCTTCCGCAGGTTCAGAAACAGGCTGGGCATGTTCTTCAGTATTGCCAAAGAACTTATGCTTGAGGGTCAGCCAGGCGGGAACGCGGCGCGGCTTCTTCACAGGTTCAACAGGTGCAGAAGCAACAGCGGCTTCCACTTCCTGAATGGATTCAGCTTCCATCACCGGCTGTGACTCAGCGACTGCATCCGCAATCACTTCCATCACCAAAGCGACTTCTTCGATCACTTCTTCGATCGGAGCTGATTCAGTTTCAGCGACCACTTCCACAACCGGGGCAGCTTCAACTTCAGTAACAGGTTCAGCTTCGGCAACCACTTCAACAACCGGGGCGACTTCAACTTCTGCAACAGGTTCAACTTCGGCGACCACTTCAGCAACCGGGGCAGTTTCAACTTCTGCAACAGGTTCAGCTTCGGCGACAACTTCAGCAACCGGGGCAGTTTCAACTTCTGCAACAGGTTCAGCTTCGGCGACAACTTCAGCAACCGGAGCGGCTTCAACTTCAGCTACGGGTTCGGCTTCGGCGACCACTTCAGCGACCGGGGCAGCTTCAGCTTCGGCGACCACTTCAGCAACCGGGGCAGTTTCAACTTCCGCAACGGGTTCAGCTTCGGCGACCACTTCAGCGACCGGGGCAGCTTCAACTTCCGCAACGGGTTCGGTTTCGGCGACTACTTCAGCGACCGGGGTGGCTTCAACTTCTGCGATGGGTTCAGCTTCGGCGACTACTTCAGCGACCGGGGCAGTTTCAACTTCTGCGATGGGTTCAGCTTCGGCGACTACTTCAGCGACCGGGGCAGTTTCAACTTCTGCGATGGGTTCAGCTTCGGCGACTACTTCAGCGACCGGGGCAGCTTCAGCAGACTCTGCTTCCACCTTGGCGATCACTTCTTCCACAACTTTGAGCGCATCGAAAGGTTCCACAGCTTCCACAGCGACAGGTTCTTCCACTGCCACGGCTTCGCTCACAACTTCTTCCACTGCCTGGGTTTCAGCAACAGGCTCCATTATTGCGACGGGTTCTTCAACCTGTTCAACTACAGGCTCAGAAACTGCTTCCGCCTCAGGCATTTCGTCAACTGCGACAGCCTGAACATCCGCCTGGTCCATCAACTGCGCCATCTCAGGGTCGATCTCAGGCTGGGCAACTTCTTCCACAGGGTGTGGAACAAGGACCTGCTCAAGGATCTCAGCAGGGGGAGCCATGGACGGGGCCGCTTCAGTTACCTCATCCATCTTGTCTGCCAGACCGGCGTTCTCTTTATCCAACAGATCAGCCTGCTGGAAAGCCTCGAAGGCGTTCTGATAATCATTGATCTTGCGGTAGGCATTGCCAAGGCGGTTCCAGCAGATGGCCTTGTCTTTGGCCTCGGTCAGCAGCTCAATGCTCTTGATGTAGAGGGGAATGGCATCCTCTACCTTGCCCTGCGAGACCATGGTCAATGCCAGGTTGCCAACGGGCCAACCCGCTTCAGGGTCGATCGTGACCGACCGTTCATAGGACGCAACCGCTTCATCGTATGCGCCCGCTTTGAATTGCGCATCACCAAGCCCGGCCCAGTTCTGCGCGTTTTCGGGGTCGATCTCCGTCGCGTGTTTGTAGGCGTCCACCGCTTCTTGATTCCTGTCTTCCCGTTCAAAGATATTTCCAAGACGGATCCAGGGGTTGATAAAACGGTTGTTAAACTCTACATTCTTCTTCTGATAATTCAACACTGCGTCGAAAATGTTGCCCAAGTCTTTCCAAAATTCGAGATCAGACATTTTTACCTCCGTGTAATATGGGTGATTGTTTATTGAGTGTAGCAATTGCTCAACAGGCTGAAGCGTGTGCGTGTCAGCAAACTAACTTTTTCCTTGGAAAGGATGACAGCGGTCTGGTGCGCTCTGCGGGCGCTGGTCTGGTCGTTCAGTTTGCGATAGACCGTGCCAAGCCGATCCCAGGTAATGGCTTTATCTTTATCATCGGGCATGAGTCCGATGCTCTTCAAATAAACCGGTACGGCTTCCGAGTACCTGCCCTGAAAGGCAAGGGCCATGGCGAGGTTGCTGTGCGCCCAACCGGAGGTGGGGTCAAGGTTGACGGCCTTGAAGTACGCATTCACAGCTTCCTGATACGATGCGGACTTGAAGAAGAGGTTTCCCAGTTCTGTCCAAACCTTTGCATTCTTTGAATTCGGTTCGGTGCGGGCGAGCTCAAGGCTGGCGCAGCGACCTGCGTTCTGCGGGTCGATCTCGTCTGCGGTTTGATACGCCAGACGGGCCTCTTCGTATTCGTTCAAGTGGCGGTGAATGTTTCCAAGGCTGTTCCATGCCGCAGCTTTTTCCTGCGGTGTTTCAAGCAGGCTGGTGCTTCTTTCATAAAGGAGCAGGGCTTCGGCGTATTTGCCCATCGTGAGATAGGTAAAAGCCAGGTTTCCGTATGCCCAACCAAAGGAACGGTCCAGTTCTATGGCCTTGTTGTACGCGGCGATCGCATGGTCGAAATCCTTGTTCTGGAAGTGGATATTCCCCTTCTCGTTCCAGACATTGGGGTCGCGGCTTTCAACGATCTTTTCCGCGTTCTCGAAAGGATCCTTCAACAGGGATGCTTCTGAGAACTTTGCGGGAGACGCGGGGGAAGCGAACATGTTTTGATTCATAGGCTGGTCCTCCTCATTGGATTTTGGCTCTGATGGTTCATCCTTCCAGAACATGGTGTCTGTGATGGATTCATTGGATGGGTTTGATTCGGGTGCGAGCACCCAGGCGGGCGCATCTTTCCACGCCGGGGCAGGGTCTGCTTCCGGCTGATGCGCGGGAGTCGGAGTCTCTTCGGGTTGTTGCACAGGAGCCTGCGCGGGCTGGGATTCTGTCTGCACGGGCGCGGCAGGCTGAACTGAGTCTGATGCGCTTTCCACGGCGGAGGTGGAGAGTCCCTTCAGGCGGTCAATGGTCTGGTAGGCGCGCATCGCGTTCTCGTAATCATTGATGGAACGATAGATGTTCGCCAGGCGGTCCCAGGCTTCGATCCGCTCGCTATCCTGTGTGAAGACCTGTAAACTTTTGCGGCAGGCTTCAATGGCTTGTGAGTACTTACCCTGCTGCGAGTAAGCGAGCGCCAGGTTGTTGAGCGCCGACCCAAAGGATGGGTCGATATCGATGGCTTTGAGGAAAGCGGCGGCGGCTTCACCGTGAGAATTGATCTTGAGCAGAGACAGCCCAAGCTCGTTCCAAAGTTGCTGGTTCTTCGGGCTGACAGCCAGCGCGCGTTGATAGGTCTTGACGGCGTCGCGGGTGCGTCCCTGTCGGCGATAGATATCTGCAAGGGACAGCCAGGATGCGACGTTGTTCTTGTTCAGCTCGATGGCTTTTTGATAAGCCGTGATCGCTTGCGGGTCGCGCCCGGCGGCGACGTAGGATTCGCCAAGACCTGACCAGGGCTGCGCGAGAAGCGGGGCACACTCAATGGCTTTGCGGTAGGCAGTGATGGAGTCTTCGATGTAGCCAATGCGGTAGTACACGCTGCCGAGTCCGCTCCAGGCGACCGGGTCATTGGGGGTGTGCTTAAGGGTCTTTTGAAAAGCGAGCATGGCTTCGTCGTTGCGGCCGATCTTGAGGCACAGGTTGCCCAGGTTGTTCCAGACCGAGATCTGCTCGGGAGCGGCTTCAATTGCCCGCTTGTAGGCTTCGATGGCTTCGTCGTTCTTGTTCTGCGCGAACTTGACGAGGGCGAGCGCGTTGAAGCATTCGGCTTCGAACCAGTTATCTTCAAGGTGGATCGCGGCTTTCAAAGCGTCTTGCAAGAACTCCTCTGCGGTCTCATGGTTGTTCTTGCGCCAGTTGAGAATGCCCAGCGTGAGCAAAAGCTTTGCGCGTTTGATGGTGGTCTCGGCCTTCGGGCTGAGCTCGGTCAGCATGGATTCCTGCAGGCTGAGTTCTTCATCTGCCTCTTCGGTCTCGGGGTATTCAGCGGCTTCCATCCAGGCTGATTCAACAGCGTCTTGAAGGGCGTTTTCGGCGCGGGGGTTATCGGGGAATTCCACGATGTGCCGGGTGAACTCCCACAGGTCATGGGCGTTGCGCACAAGGTCTGTGAGGACTGCCTGGTTGACCCAGATGATCGCGCGTACCTTTTTGCGAATAAAGATGTCTTTGTGATTTCCGATCATGGCGAGGGTCTTGCGCTGTTCGGGTCCACAGCCATGAATGAAGTAGATCTGTTGCTCGGGATTTTGCAGTTTTCGAAGCAGGGGGATGAACCCGTCCATTTCGTCATTTAATTGAATGCGTGTGATCTTTTGTCCGCGTTCAATGAGCGAGTTCCTCAAGGCTGTTTCAGCATCTGCGCGCGTATATTCCGAGTTGGTAACAACCATGAACACGGAAGAACGATCCCATTTGATGGCAAGCTCAAGTTCGCTTAACACGATCTCGAGTCGTTCACCGAACAGGTCAGCATGTGATTGCTGAACAGGGGCTTGAGAGGTCATAGCATCTTCCTCAATGCGGGGTGGATATCGCACCAGTTTTCCTGGTCACGATATTCCAAAATAGCTAGCAATTGCAGGAGGGGCATCATCCGCTCGTTGTATTCGAGCTTCTTGGTCTCATTCACTTTTTTTAGTAGCTTTACATCTTCCCGGTCGAGGATGCGCCGATACTCATTGCGGATCTCGGCGGCGGACCATTCCACGTCCTCCATCTCGATCTGGGCAGATTTTCGCCGGCGGGCCCGCCCGATGGCAGTTCGCATGATGCGAGCAAGTTCCCGGAAGACTCCGCCGCTGGTGGCGATGGCCATTTCAAGTGCGGCAGGCTGGATCAGGTCACGATTGATGCGCACGTTGATGAACCGCTCCAGGGTCAGGTAGCCTTCATGCATGTGCTTGTCATCGGTCGCTGTGTGCAGGTTGATGTTCGGCAGGAAGAGAGCCTGGTCGCGAATGGAGTCGAATTCCTTGCTGTAAAAGAGCGCGCTTGAGACGGTGTAGACAATAGCGCAATTGGGCTGGATCATGATCTCGCGGCGGTCATGGAAAATGGCGCGCGCGCGTTCGAGATCGGGCTTGTCCATATCGTCGATCAAGATCAAGGGCATGCGGCGTTCCTGGGTATAGATCGCAGATGCAATATGGTTGATGAGCGCGATCAGCCCGGTGATGTCCGTCTCCACGACCTGGCGTAATTCCACGCGTGTGGCGGGTTCAAGTTTCATCTTCAAACCGGCGCTGGCGAAGAAGGCATCGATCGATGCGCCAAGTTCGGTGCTGGAGATCCGTCCATCCAAAATGGTGGAGGTGTGCTTTTCAACTTTGCCCTTCCAGCGTTCGAGTTCACGCATCAACTGCTCGGAGAGTTCTCCGCCGCGTTTGCGGTATTCCCGATACAGACGACTGCCAATGGCAAGGAGCACATCGCGGAAGTCGAGGTCGATAATGTCGGTCTCATCACGGATGCTGAAGTTGATCGTCCAATACTTCCTCTGGATCTCGGGGTGGCTCATAAGTCTTTGCAGCTCGGTGGATTTTCCACAACCACGATGACCCGAGAAGAAGAACTTGGGCGGGCGATAGAACGGCGCGAGCAAAGCATCGACCAGTTCGTTGATGGGGTTGCCCGGGCGGTCAATATAAAAGGGATTGGGTTTCCCATTCTCGCCGGGTCTGAGAGGCAGATCGAGCTCAAAGTTGAGCCACGCTCTGTCGAAGTCGTTTGCCTTTTGATATTCAAAACCAGTCATGATTCCTCTGTTCTTCATTACAACGATTGTATGATTTGACTCTGTAAATCGTTAGCCAGAAATCTTGTCTTTACGCTGCCCGTTGTATGAACAACGGTGTGGTCATTCCTGACCATGCGCAGGTGATGCAAGTGCCTGCAAAAATCTCAACCGGCAGCCACTGCCAATCCTTCGCGCAGGGCATACAATGCAGCCTGGGTTCGGTTTGCAAGGTGCAGTTTGGTCAGAATACTGCTGACATACTTGGCTATGGTACGTTCGTGAACGACCATAGCCTGGGCGATCTCCTGGTTGCTTAATCCACGGGCGATCAACTTCAGGGTCTCAAGTTCGCGCTGGGTCAAGTGCTCACCTGCCAGGGCGTTCCCTTCCGTGGGGCGCTCAAATTCGTGGATCATCTTGACCGCCATCGACGGGTTGAGCGAAGCCTGTCCCTTGGCAACTTCGCGGATGGCCTGCATCAACTGGGCGCGGGGCGTATCCTTCAACAGGTATCCGAGCGCGCCGGTACGGATGGCTTGATACACCTGGCTGCTTTCGGCAAAACTGGAAAGAACGAGAATGCGGCTCTTGGGTGAAACTTCGCGCAGTTTAGGAATGGTCGTCAGCCCATCTTGAAGAGGCATCACGATATCCAACAGGACCACATCGGGCTTGGTCTTGCGAGCCATCTCCACAGCCTGGATTCCATTTTCTGCCTCACCGATAATTTCAATATCGGGCTGGACGGAGAGGATGGCGACCATCCCTTCCCGGACAAGATGCTGATCATCAACAACGAGAGTGCGAATTTTTTTCATGGCGACCTTTGTTTTATGAAGTTGTGATGTTGAATGCAGAGAAGCGTTCAGTGTTCGCCTTTGCATTTTGAATTTCAAGTTCCTGCTGCTGCCACTGGCTGGGAGACCAAACTTCCACGTACTCTCCCTGCCCCACCACGACCACGCTGTCTTCGAGGTTTGCGTACCCCATCAAATGGGGCGGCAGTGAAATGGAGTCTGTATCCTGCGTCACTTCCACGTAGCTCGCCGTGCTGCAGAAGGTCCGCGATAGCAGGCGAACCAGAGGATCTGCGAGGTTCAGGGCGCTGATGCAGGTGTAGATCTCCTGAAATTTATTTGGCGTCAGGATCATGATGTTCTGATCGAAGCCTTGTGTAAGGTACGCCCCTTCCGAGATCAAAGTGCGCCAGCCGGCGGGAAGAGGTAATTTATTCGAGTTCTTCAACTGGGTTGTGTGATGTCCGAGGAACAAGGTATGTCTCCTAAAAAGTGTTGAGGGTCCAGGGAATGTATGCTCGTGATTATAGGTACAAGGCATCTTTTGCGAAATGAATAAAAATGGTGGCACGCATGGCGTACTCTGCGTATTATTTATGAACACAATATGGGCACAAATGACCATACCATTTAGGGCACATGGGAACACTTAAAAACAAAAAGGCAGACGCCATTTGCGTCTGCCTTTTTGTTTTGGGGGTCTTACTTTTTGGGTCTCTTCGGTGTCTCACTTTTTTCGTTCTTCGACTCCGCCAGACCTTCACGGATCGCGTACAACGCGGCCTGCGTACGGTTGGCAAGATGAAGTTTCTCCAGCACACTGCTTACGTATTTGGCCACTGTGCGCGGATGCACGACCATCGTCTCTGCGATCTCTTGATTGCTCAACCCACGCGCGATCAACTTCAAAGTCTCCATCTCGCGTGTGGTCAATGGTTCGGCGGTGTACATCAACTCGGCAGGATGTTCGATCTCATGGATCACCTTCATTGCAATGCTCGGCTGAATGGAAGCCTGCCCCACTGCAACATCGCGGATGGCCTGGAGCAACTGGTCTCTGCGGGTATCTTTCAGCAAAAAGCCCAAGGCCCCCGCCTTGATGGATTGATAAACAACGCCGCTTTCTGCAAAGCTGGTCAACACGAGAATGCGCGAAGTGGGCGAGACTTCCTTTAGGTGCGGAATAGCCTCCAGCCCGGTCATCTTTGGCATGTGGATATCGAGCAGGATCACATCAGGCTTGCTCTGCTTTGCCACCTGCACCGCCTCCTCCCCATCTCCTGCTTCGCCCACGACCTTCATATCAGGCTGAAGAGACAGGATCGTGACAACGCCGTCACGCACCACACTTTCATCGTCTGCCACAAGGACTCGAATCATTTTCATTTTCAACTCTTTCTGGCGACAGTCACCATGATCTTGGTTCCTGCGCCAACCTTCGAAGTGATCTTGA
The DNA here is from genome assembly GCF_016702885.1 of Candidatus Villigracilis vicinus. Lineage (NCBI taxonomy): Bacteria > Bacillati > Chloroflexota > Anaerolineae > Anaerolineales > Candidatus Villigracilaceae > Candidatus Villigracilis > Candidatus Villigracilis vicinus. The sequence continues at coordinate 34,661 of NZ_JADJDD010000001.1, read as the reverse complement.
ATTTACCATTGGCCTGCTCGGCGCGCTCACGCATATTCCGCAAACCCAGTCCGGAGTTATCGATCTTTTTCATGCTGAAGCCCTGCCCGTCGTCTGTGATCTCGAGCAAAACATTCAGCCGATTCTTCTTCAAATTCAACGTGACGTTCTTTGCATGAGCGTGCCGCAGAATGTTATTCAGCGCTTCCTGCGCAATGTAATACAAAGCGATCTCATGCTCCTTATCGAGCTGGATGTTATCGTCCGAGATCAATCTGGCCTTGATGTCGGCGCGGCCTTCCACCGCCGCAAGACGATGCTGCAACGAGGAGACCAATCCCTCCTCCAGGTCCACCGGCTGCATCTGATACAGGAACAACCGCATCTCCTTCACCGCCTGACGGGCGTTCTCACCAATGCGGGTTAGCACGCCCAGCGGTTCGATGGTCGCGCCCGCTTCGATGCCCGCCTGAGCCGCTTCGGTCAATGCCACCAGACCATATAACTTCTGACTAACCGAATCATGCAGGTCACGCAGGAGTCGCTGACGTTCGCTCAAAGCAATAGACAATTGCCGGCGGCGATCGCTATCGATCAGGATCGCGATCTGATTGGCGATCGTCGTCAGGCGGATGATCTCATCCTGCGTGTACGGACCTTCTTCGTTGCGTCCCAGACACATACAGCCAAGGATCGTATTTTCATGCTGAGTGTAGATCGAGAGCGGGATCAAGGCTACGTAGTTGAACCCGATCTCCTTCGGCTTGAAAGGAGTCTCTTTGGGGCGGCTATTCTCATCGAGGATAAGCGGACGACTCTCTTCATTACTTTGCAGCCATTGATGAATATTGGCGGCAATAAACTTGCTGCCGACCATCTTTGTGTATTCGGCAGGGAAACCAAACTGTGACTGCATGGAAAGTTTTTGCAGGCTGCTTTCCTTTTCCTCGGTCATCAAAAAGACCGCCACCGCCTGGCTGTGAAATGAATAAATGATCTGAAAACTAGACTCCAGCAGGAAGTCTTCCATCTTCATTGAGCGGTTGGCCAAACTGGAGATGGCTGTGAGCAGCCCTAGCAGTTCATCGCGAGCGCGCATGCGCGCATCTTCTGCCAGTTTCCGCTCGGTGATGTCACGCCAAACCACAAGATGCCCAAACTGGCTGTTATCGTGGTTGAACAGTTGGGAAATACGCACGTTCAGGTACCGCCAGTTGTTCTGGTCTTTATCCTTACGCTTTATCTCCATTTCCTTCGCACCGGCCGAAGATTGAAGTATCTCGTGCCAGTTGCCGAGGATCTGATCCACGGGTAAACCATAGGTCTCTTCGCGTGACTTGTTAATCATATCCTCTGCCGCAGAGTTCAAGTCGATGATCTTTTCTTGGTTGTCGATCACCATCCAGCCATCATCCATGCTCTCCACGACCGCATTGCGTGTGATCGGTTTCTTCTCCACGATGCGGCTGCTGAAAGTTCCATAAATAAATCCGGCAAGAGCCAGAGAGTACGAGAAAATGGCGATATATAAATTCTGATTTTCCAGGCTGCGCACAGTGAGCAGCAGAATATTCGCGATCATCGGAATCGCCGAACCGAAGAAGATCACCCCTGCCCGCATGAAATGCGAACGCGGCTTGTTCAAAAAGGTATCCATGAACAGGAAGAGGCTGGCCGCGAGCACATGCGAAACGTAGATCAGGTTGACCTGCTCCCAGATCCTGATTTGCTGATCGAACAAAACCCTGTTGATCGGTTCGACCCAAAAGAACATCTGGGTCAGAACAGGTTCGATCGCAAAAAAAGAAATGACCGTCGGGTTGATCCACCTCGCGCGGTTTGTATAAACAAAGGCAAAAAACAATTGACCGTACGCGGCCAAAGTCAGGCAAAGGTAATTTACGCTTTTCAGGAACTTCAACGGAAAAAACGCCGGGGCGAAAGCATACAGCAGGACGGCAATGCTCCAGATCATGATGGTCACTGCCAGCATATTAATGCTCCCTGCGCCGGGAGTTTTTCCTCTTAGCAATAGCGCTGTTCCCAACGCTGCGGCGATCACCGCTAATAACAAAACATCAAGTATCGGCATCATATTACTCAAATAACTCAAGTTCCTGCGGGCTTAGTAAAGCGTACAGGTTTGGATCAAGAGTCAATTGTCGAAGAGTGATGCGCTGTTCACGAATCGCCCTTTGAAGTTGACTCACCGCCTCATCCATTTTTTTCATGAGGATGAGGTGACACGCCTGCTGTATGAGAGAAACAGACGCGAAATCTTTTTCAATGGAAGAAAGCGCCGCGGCGCTTTCTTCCGGCTGGTTGTTGCCGTTTAGGCAGATCGCCAGCGCAAACAGGGAATTGGTCTCGTACGGGTCCAGTCCATATGCCTTGCGCATGGACTCTACAGCTTCTGTCATCTTCCTTGTATACATATATATATAACCCATTACAAGCCAAAATGCGGGGTTGTTTGGTTGGCTTTTAATGGCACGTTTGCATAATTGAATGGCGTCGCTATTCCTGCCTACCCCATGCAAGGCCAGCGCCGCATTGATCGCAAGCCTGGGATCATCTGGCAAAATCTCGTTTGCCCGTGAAAGCAGGTCACAAGCCTCTTGGAATTTTCCTTCTTCATACAACACCACCGCCTGCGCCGACAACAACCACGCCTGATATTCAGGGAAGGGATGGGTTTGCAAAAGGGACTCCACAGACTGAATCCGTGTGGAAAATGCCTGCAGATCTTTCAACAGCCAATCACGATGAATGATCCGCAAAAGAACATCCAAACGAATAGAAAGTGAATCGCTTCCATCTGGAAGTTGAGACAACAAGCTTTCATCCTGTGCGCGATCCTTTTTTAGCATTCGATCATCGCCGTGCAGGATATTTTCATTCCAGAAGAATGCGCCCGCGGGGATCAAATGCTTTCTACTTCCGCGCCCGGATTCGAACTCAACAACTCGATGGCGAAAGGCCCAAAAGTCTGGAGCGTGGCGCGAAAGCTCAGTCAGTTCCACTCCGCTCAACCAGAAAACGATCCGCACCCGGCTCTCCACTAATAACTCACGGTTATTATTTAATGCCTGAAAAACCTGACCGGACGAAAGACTGTTTGCATTTCCAAGCCCTGTTACAAAAAAGATCGTGTCCTTGATATCGCCTCGCCCGCAAACCTGTCGGATCACATCCGGGGTCTGTGCGTTGACGTTTGTGTACACTATTTTCTGTCCATGTCTGGAAATTATGTTTTCAAGCGCACTTTGTGTCTCCGCTTCCCGCTGCTTGGAGAAATGTACCGCGATCAAAATACTTGCCCGATCCCATTTTAATGCAAGATCGATCTCGCCTGCGAGAATTTCCAACCCGGTATCGAAGGCTTTGCTATGTTGCTGGCTGGCGGCGCGTTCTTTCTTTGGTTGAGTGTTCATTCGTTTATTCGGTCAATGCCAAAAAGTACACTGCTTTCAATGGAAGCAGGCGGCGCACCTCTTCATCCAATTGATCGTAATATGTTTCCCATAATTTGAAGAATGCCGCGGCATCCAGTGCGGTCAATTTTTGGAAGTTGCCAAGTTCCTGTCCCGCTTCGTTGGTAAACCCGGCGACTGAAAGGATCATGCCATAGTCATTCGGATTGAGCATGGAAACGAAGCTCTTGACGCCCTCCAAGGTGATCGCCTGCCCTTTGTGCTTGATCTGCACAAGGATACGCGGTCCCTTCACCCCGAGCGGATCGGTGTATGCGACCAGATCGATTCTCCCCCGCTGCTTTTCCTGGGGAGCCATCCAAGCAGGGTGATAATCCATGGCACGCAGCAATCCGGCCAACATTGAAAGCATCTCGTGAGCACTCAAGCGATGCAAATATTTTCTGATCTGCGCCCAGGAGATCTCCTGCGCGGCTTCGAGGGTCATTACGTTTTCAGGAATGGCACTTCTGCGTTGATCATATAAACGCAATGCTTCTTTGTAAAATTCACGGGCATTGGTAAATTGCGAGCCGGCATCATATCCCTCACGGGTGATGTGCCACAGTCCCTGTCCGTCCTTTGTCAACCAGCCGGCTTGCGCAAGGGGGATAACTGCAATGCGTACGATCTTTTCGTATCGTGGTGACCCGCTATTCGGGGCAGGAGTTTTTTCTTCCTCGGTCAATTTCGCTATTCGGGGAATCTGCGCAAGGACATCCTGTGCTTTTAAACCAGCAGGGTGATTCCACAAGATCTCGAATACGCTTCTTGATAATTCACCAGCTCTTTCAATGGTTATATTCGGCATGACGAGATTCCCTGTGAAATGAATAGTGCATGAAATGTGCCCGTCATCTAGGCTGAAAGTCCCTGCTGACGGCGCACAAGATTAATGTAATGTTCGATCATCGCTTGAGGATGCGGACGGGTACCCAAAACCACTAGGTATCCCGGCGCCCAAAAATCGTCCTCCGAGCCGCCTTCGGCAAGCTCAGGAAATTTGGAGTGCACCATTTCAGAAGTCCTGCTGCGGATCTCTTTCATGAACTGCCCAATCTGAATAGAAGAAGCCACCCGCAGCCCCCATTGAAAATACCCAAACTTTACGGTCAAAAAATCGACCTGCCAATTCCAAGTTTCGCATATTTCATACAGCCAGCTGCGGAGCAAGTCTGCTAAATCGCCATCCAGTTGTTGGGAGGGAGATCGTGGAATTAACAGACATGTATAACTAATATCATACGTCTCAGAGGAGAGCGGCTCAAGAGATAATTTATCCAACTTCCAAACTCCCCCCAGCAAAAAAAGTCTTTCTCTTTTCGAGAAGACTGGATAAAAAAGGTGTGTCTGGTTGGGTCATTGCAGTGATCATTGAAAACTGTTTGCTCGCTATTGCCGCCAAAGGATAAAAGCACACACATTTCTATAAATACTCAATGCGACATTATACCTAATTTTCCTTGAAACTTATCCATGGCATGAAGAACCATCGCCAGGCGGTCCAAGAGCCCTTAAATCGGGCCAATTTCAGTCGTAATGATTAACATGAAACGGCAACGGCACAAAACCAAAAAAGGAATATCATGCCAATACGTTTGAGCCTCAACCAAGGAACTATCCTATGAGCAAAAAAGTTGTATTCAACGGCATCGAGATATTAACCGAGGAAAGTGACGCTTCGGCGCACGACCTTTTGGGGTTCATCGAATCCGTCATCGATAAATTGGAAAACAATCTGGACGATCAGGATGAAAACTTCCATTTATCGGTTAATATGGATTTTCACCCTAAAAAGCCCTTAAAACACACCTTTTCTGTCACCAACCTTTTTAGCAAAAAGACCAGGCAAAAAGTGGTGAGTGTTTTGAAGAGCACTGCCAAAACAGACAACATGGGAATTCTAGGTTCAGTCCATATTGATTTTCAGGTTGAGGATAAGTAGAAACCCTTTCATACACTTTGGAACATAAAAAAAATAACGCCTGTGTTGAAACACGCATGGCGTTATTTTTTTAACGATTTACCTATATGGAATAGGCTCTCAGTTACTCTGCTGGCGGCGTATCAATTTTATATAATGCTCGATCAATGCCTGTGGGTGGGGGCGTGTACCCAAAACCACCAGATATCCGGGTGCCCAAAAATCCGTCGTAGTCCCGTCCCGCAGATCCGAGAAGTGATTCAAGACCAGGTCAGAAGTTCTGGTTCGGATCTCTTTCATGAATTGACCGATCTGAATAGGCGAGGAAAAGCGTAGACCCCATTGAAAATACCCATCTCGTACAGTCTGAAATTCGATCTGCCATTGCTTGGATTCGCAGATGCTGATAAGCCAGTTTTGCAGGGAGCTTGAAAGTTCATCATTCAAACTCTGGGACGGAGAGCGTGGGATCAGCAGGCAGGTATAACTAACGCTGAAAACCTCAGCGGAGTCCGGTTCATTGACAATATCAAATGGAATCACAATTCCCTCCCATCAACGAAAAAAATCCTTTCACTGATAAAAGGGGGTGCACCAGATTGTTTAATCTGGCTACTAAACCGAGGTTTTCTTTTTTGCATTTCATTTAATAAGTTCTTCAGGGTATTGGCATACCCTGAACCTTGAATGTGATTGTATGCTTAATTCCCCAATACACAAGTATCCAATTGGATTTCCACCATAGCCAGGCGGCTATAGTCAACTGGCTATTCTTTTATCAGGCCAAGACGCAACGCAGCCGCTGTTGCCTCGGTACGGCTTTTCACCTTTAGCTTTGAAAATATATTACTAACATATTGTTTGACCGTCGATAATTGGACTTTCAGCTTGAGTGCAATCTGCTTGTTCGTCAGACCCTGGGTCAGTAACTGCAAAACACTCTTTTCACGTTCACTCAACTCAGGGTACTCAGGTGAAACTGGGACAGAATCACCAACAAGCCGCATGATCGCATCTGATGCTTTTTTATCCAGAATCACCCGTCCTTTGTGCGTTTGCCTGATGGCATCAGCCAGATCTTTCACACTCACATCCTTATAAAGAAATCCGCGCGCGCCTGCGCTCAAAGACTCTTTGATCAATTTTTCATCGCCAAATGATGTCAGCGCAATAAAGACCGCATCCGAATGATCTTTTCGAATACGGCGGATGATCTCAATTCCAGACATATCTGGAAGCATCATATCCACAAGGGTCACATCCGGTTTCTCACTCTCAAAAAGTTTGACGGCAGTGGCTGCATTTGGGGCCTCCCCCACCAAATGCATATCTTTGAAACCAGAAACCAGCAAAGCCAGCCCCTTGCGAACCATCAAGTGATCGTCCACAATCAATACCTTGATCCGTTTTCCCTTCAAACAACCCTCCCGCTCTATTACATCACTCAAAACAGTTCACTAATATTGCTGCAAAGGAGTTTCAACTTACCCCTTTTCGGTAAGTTCACTATATAGCAATATAAGAACAGATGCAAGCATTAAATTTAAATAAGTTTGCTATTTGATAAAGTGACCAACAGTATAGACATTCCCAGCAATGGGGGGAGTGCTCTTCATATGGATAACATGCCCTTTGGTAAAGGAACGATGCGCCGCCTCTTCGATCTCTTTTTCGGTTGAGAAATGCTCATCGCGGATGTTATGCCCCAGGAGGCTGAACATAAATACCATAAAAGGCTTTTCCACTGGCGTGCCATAAACCATTTGACCACCCGGCTTTAGCACACGGTTCACTTCCACGAAGGCCTGTGCCAGTTCAAGAGGTTTCAAGTGCTCCAAAATGCTGACCAGCAAAACCGTGTCAAAGTAATTGTCCGCATAGGACATTTTCAAAACATCCCCCTTTTCAAGGAACAGAGGAATTTTCATAGGCTCAAAAACTGACTTTACCGCGTGAATATCAGCCGTGAGGTCAAGACCGTGGATCTCCTTGTACATATCACGCAGGTTGGGAAATGCTAGTCCGGTTCCAAAACCAACTTCTAGCACACGCTCCCCACCAGTGCATTCTTCCAAAGCTAACTCCACCCGCCGGCGATACATGCGCCCAAAGACAGGCCAATAGTAATATTTGATCGGGTCATATTGATTGACCCCTTTATATTGAGACGCGGGCAAGAGTTTTAGTTTTGTAGGCATTAACTTTCCTGATCGAAAAAATTTGAAGGGTACTCAAAAGCCCCACGATTTTACCTGAATATTTTTATATCGTTCAGGCATGAAACGGGTATACTCGAAAAATCATGACCTCATTGGAAAAACAAGATTGGGATTTGATCATCACGGGTGGCGGACCAGCGGGTTTTTTTGCGGGGATTCGCTGCGCCGAGTTGGTTCCGTCGCTGCGGGTGCTGATCCTTGAGAAGTCGAGTCAGACCCTTGGCAAGGTGCTCATCTCTGGCGGCGGACGATGCAACGTGACCCACGCTTGCTTCGACCCTGCACAACTCATCACCTACTATCCACGCGGCGGGACAGAATTGCGCGGCGCATTCACCCGCTTTCAACCTGCTGATACGGCCAAGTGGTTCGAAGATCGCGGCGTGAAATTGAAAACCGAATCCGACGGACGCATGTTCCCAATCACAGATTCATCCGAGAGCATTGCAAACTGCCTGCGCGAAGCGGCGAAGAATGCAGGGGTGAAGGTGCAGCTTGGGGCGAGTCTGCTGAAGGTGGAAAAAAGCCCATTGGGAGGATTCAAGCTCGAGGTCAGGCATGACGCGCAGGTTCTTCATCTCCAAACCAAAAAATTATTGCTCGCCACTGGCAGCGACCCCAAAACGCGCGAGGTCGTGCAGGCACTGGGTCATTCAATCGTGGAGGCTGTACCTTCGCTCTTCACCTTCAATGTGAAAGATAAACGCATTGATGGTCTGGCTGGGGTGTCGGTGGAAAACGTGACTCTCAAAATGGATTCGCTCACCCAGCGCGGACCGATGCTCATCACCCATTGGGGATTGAGCGGGCCTGCCGTGCTGAAACTCTCTGCCTGGGGAGCGCGGATTCTCTTTGAGAAAAAATATCGATCCACCTTAACAGTGAACTGGCTTGGTGACTACAAGCTTGACCCTGCGCTGGAAGTTTTACAACGCAGCAAAGACTGGCATGAAAACGCGCGCAAGAAGATATCAAGCTCTTCGGCGTTCTCGCAAATCCCCATCCGCTTATGGAAACAGTTGACGCACTTTATCGGCGAAAAGAACTGGAGCGACATTTCCAAAGCGGAGTTGCGCAAGCTCGCCGAAGAATTAACAGCGGGACAATTTGAGATCCAAGGCAAGGGACAATTCAAAGATGAATTCGTTACCTGCGGCGGAGTCAACTTAAAGGAAGTGGATTTCAAGACCATGCAAAGCAGGGTGGTGAAGGGTCTTTTTTTTGCAGGCGAGGTTCTGGATATTGACGGAGTCACCGGCGGATTCAATTTTCAATCCGCGTGGACCACGGGGTGGATCGCAGGGAACACCCTGTCTGCGGCAGATTGAATTTTTTCATTGACCGACAGCCATTCGTCCCGTAAAATCCTGCCTTGCAAATTATATATAATTATCAGAGGTTAGAGGAAATGGCAAAGTATCGGGTCATGTATTGGAGAGACATCCCGCAATCCTTCGCGGTTGAAGGGGACGGGAAAAAGGTAAAAAAGGAACTCTCGCAAAAAGTTCAAAACAAAATCGACGCCTACGCAATGGCGATCGGAGCAACGTCTTCAACGGATTATGCCAAGGAATACAAACGCGGCGAGTGGATCGAGCGTGAAGGCGCACCCGAGGATATTGCCGAAGCGCTTCTCGCCGAATTGGAAGCAGAGGCGGCGCGGGTGGAAATTCCGCGAAGAAACCTGGGTAGTGAGCAGTAACCCATTATCAGCCGTAATTAGTGAAAGTCATTCATGAAAAAACATAACATCATCCTGCAACCCTCGGGTCGGCGCGGACAAGCGGAAGAAGGCTTGTCAGTCCGCACGGCCGCGCGCGAATTGGGCGTGGAGATCGAATCGATCTGCGCTGAAAATGCCACTTGCGGCAAGTGCATGGTCTTGATCGAAGAGGGACGCTTCGAGAAATACAATATCGATTCGAAGCGGGAGAACGTCTCCCCTGTTACCACCGAGGAAGCGGCCTACTTTGCGCGGCGTCCCAAACTGTTGAAGGACAAAGGCTGGGAGGTTGGGCAGGTGCGCCTTTCGTGCCAGTGCAAGATCCGCGGGGATGTGCTGATCAACGTGCCCGAGGAAAGCCGCGGCAATAAGCAGATCGTCCGCAAGAGCGCGACCCAGCGCGAGATCGAGGTCAAACCTTCGATCCGTAAATATCTGGTCTCGATGAGCCCGCCCACGCTCGAACGCCCCATCGCCGATTGGGAGCGTCTCGCCAAAGGACTCGAAACCTCCATGGGATTGGTGCGCGGCACCGAGGAAAAACTTCCACGCTGGAACGAATTTACGATCGATTATCAATGCCTGCGGACCTTATCTGCCACACTGCGTGAATCAAAGTGGAATGTGACCGTTTCGGTCTGGCAGGATCAGGAAGTGGTGCAGGTGCAGGCGGGCTATCACGAGGACAGTTACGGCGCGGCGGTGGACATCGGTTCAACGACGGTCGCGCTCTACCTGTGCAACCTGCGCACCGGTGAAATGCTCGCCGCTGAGTCAGAGATGAATCCGCAGATCGTGTATGGCGAGGATGTGATGTCCCGCATTCAATACACCATTGAACACGCCGATGGTTTGGAGAAATTGCACAAGGCGATCATCGCCACACTCAACAAATTGCTCAAGCAAGCCGCAAAAACAGCAAACATTCAAATCAAAGACATTTTGGAAATGGTACTGGTCGGCAACTCGACCATGCATCACCTTTTATTGAATCTCCCCCCCAAAGATCTGGGATTGGCTCCGTTCGTGCCCGCCATTCACAGTTCAGTGGATGTCAAAGCTCGCGAGCTGGGATTGAATATCAATCCTTCGGCAAACATTCACGTCCTGCCCACCATTGCTTCTTTTGTGGGCGCGGATACCAGCGCAATGCTCGTAGCAGAGGAACCCCACAAGCAGGATGAGAATTGGCTGCTGATCGATGTCGGCACGAATGCGGAACTGGTGCTTGGAAATCGCAAGCGGCTCTTATGCACCTCCACGCCAACCGGGCCCGCGCTGGAAGGCGCTCATGTGGAATACGGCATGCGCGCCGCGCCGGGTGCAATCGAGCGGGTGCATATTGATGAAAAGACTCTCGAACCGAAATATAAGATCGTGGGTGAGGAGAATTGGAACGAAGGCAAAGCCAAGGGAATCTGCGGCTCGGCGATCATCGACGCGGTGGCAGAATTGTTCCGGGCTGGGATCGTGGACTCTCGGGGCAAGTTCAAGACCGGGCTGGAGTCGACGCGCATCCGAAAGGGAGAGAGCGGCTGGGAGTACGTCATTGCCTGGGCGGAGGAAACTTCCATTGGGCGCGACATCCCCATGACCCAGCAGGATGTGAGACAGATCCAGCTGGCGAAGGCTGCGCTCTTCACAGCGGCGCGGACTCTGCTCAAACGCTCCGGTCTGGAATCTCCTGATAAAATCATTTTGGCTGGCGGCTTTGGCAGTTACATTGACAAGGAAAAAGCCATGTTGATCGGGTTGATCCCCGACTGTGAATTACCGAATGTTTATGCGGTTGGAAATTCTGCGGGAGACGGCGCGCGCATCGCGCTCTTGAACGTGGAGAAGCGGCGCGAGATCGAAGCAGTGACTCGGCGTGTGGAACGCTTTGAGCTGCCCACCGATCCCGAATTCCAGAATCAGTTCATGCTGGCGACCAGTTTCCCGCACATGAGCGAGCCTTTTCCGCACATTGCGCATTTGATTCCCAACCGAGTTGCGGATCCGATGGCAAAGAATTTTATGGTGAAATAATTTTTGTAGAGGCGGGGTAACACCGCTTCTACGGAGGACATAACATGAATAAATTTTTGGAACGATTGAACAGCGGGGAGATCCTGGTCGCGGATGGGGCGACCGGCTCGAATTTGCAGAAAATGGGACTCAAGCCCGGCAAGCCGCCTGAGGATTTGATCATTGACGATCCCGATACGCTCTTGAAGCTGGCATCCTCTTTCGCCCAGGCCGGGTCAGACATTATTTTGACCTGCACTTTCGGCGGAACACGCCTGCGCATGAAAGACTCAAAATATCAAGACCGCACGCCCGAGGTCAACATCCGCGCGGCAGAGATCGCGCGCAAAGCCGCCTCGCTCAACAACGGTTTGGTCGCCGGCTCGATGGGACCCGTCGGCGCACTGGTCAAGCCTTACGGTCCGCTTGAAGTGGAAGATGTCCAAGCGACATTTGCCGAGCAAGCCAAGGCGCTCGCCGATGGCGGCGTGGACTTTCTCTTGATCGAGACCATGTTCTCTTTTGAAGAAACCACCGCTGCGTTTCAAGGCGCGCGGTCCATGACCGATCTGCCAATCGTGGTTTCCTTCAGCTATGACCGCGGCACCCGCACCATGATGGGCGTCAAGCCAAAAGATGTGATGAAACGCTACACCGAAATGGGTGCAACCCTCATCGGCGCGAACTGCGGAACAACACTTCAAAATATGGAAGCCGTGGTCAAGGAATATGGCGCGACCGTGCCAAACTTCCCGCTTTGGGTCAAACCGAATGCTGGCGTGCCGCACATGGACCTGGAGACCGAGCAGGGCGTGTACGACATGGGACCCGACGACATGGGCACTTACGCCAAAAAATATGTTGAGATGGGCGCCAAAGTGGTTGGTGGTTGCTGCGGAAACACTCCCGAGCATATCGCCGCGATCGCAAAGGCTGTGAAGTAGTGACCAGTAAGAAACAATAAAAAAAGTGATCGGTTACGAGTTACACGTTACGAGTTGCGTAGCCTGTAACTCGTAATTTGTTAATGGAGAAATATGCGCGAAAAGATCCTGGACCTATTGGCTGGTAAAAAAATGGAGAGTGCGCCCGCTTTCAGCGGATTGATCCACATCACGGCAGAGGGATTACAAAGTGAAGGGCTCACCTTTCACGAAGTTCACAAAGATGCGGGCAGGATGGCGAAAGCCGCGGCAAGCACCTTCAAGTTGAGCGGGCTTCCCTCCGCGGTCGTGCCACTGGACCTATATGTCGAAGCAGAGGCGCTAGGCGTACAGATCAACTTCCGCGAGAACGGGGAGTTTGAATTTCCGCAGGTAAGCAAGGCGAAGTTTGCTTCGGTCAAAGAACTGGCGGCAGAATTCGATAAAGGTATGGAGAACCTTCGCACAGGGAGAATTCAACTGGTCTGCGAAGCGATCAGGCTGCTGAAGACAGATATCGGAGATCAAGCCGTCATCGGTGGGATGATTCCCGGCCCGTACACTTTGTTGCTGGTCATTGTTGAGCCTGGCAAAATGTTCCTGGAGATGAAGAAGGAGCCGCAGATCATACAGGATGCGCTCTTGCATCTTTCGTCCTTCCTTGCACAAGTTGGCGCAGATTATCGCGAAGCAGGCGCAGACTTCATCACCATTCACGACATGGGCGGGTCACCCGCATTCATCGGTCCGGCAAGGTATGAGCAGTTCGTTTTGCCTGCCGAGAAATCTTTGATCGAGAAACTGCCAAAGCCGCGCGTGCTCTCCGTGTGCGGGAATGTGAGCAAGTCCCTGCACCTGCTGGCAGAGACAGGCGCAGACGCGATCTCAATCGATCAGACCGTAGATCTCGCGACAGCACGGCTCGCGCTGAAAGATACTTTGCTATTCGGGAATCTCGACCCTGTGCAAACCCTGTGGCAGGGAGATCCTGCCGGGGTACGCGAGGCAGTTATCAGCGCGAAAGAAGCGGGCGTGGATGCCATCTGGCCGGGTTGCGACCTTGTCCCCCAAACGCCGATCCAGAACATCAAGTCCATGAACGAGTAATATATAATTATCCAATTCACGGAGGCTTGGTTGAAGAAACAGCTATCGAATTGGATCCCATTTTTTCTACTGTTTGCGGTTTCGGCATTGGTGTACCTGCCGTTCGTGCGCAGGATCGGTCTGATCAATGACGACTGGTATTTGATCTTCGCGGGCAAGGCGGGCGGCGCAGATTTTTACTCCGCTGTGTTTAGCAGCGACCGCCCGATGCGGGCGTTCGTGATGAGCGCCGCTTATTCTCTCTTCGGTGATCATATTCTCCTGTATCATCTGAGCGGATTTTTGTTTCGGGTCTTGAGCGGGGTTTGCGCTTATTGGCTTTTTCAAATGATCTGGCAAAAGAATCGGACTGCCAATACCTGGCTTGCGATCCTCTTTGTCATTTACCCGGGTTTCCTCTCGCAAGTCAATCCCATTGATTATCAATCGCAGTTGTTCAGTCTCTTTCTTGCGGTGTTATCCATTGCATTGAGCATCAAAGCCATCCTCACCTCAGGCTGGGCGAAGATCCTTTTGACCGCGCTCGCGATCGTGACAGGCATTTTTTATCTGGGGCTGGTCGAATACTTTTTCGGCTTGGAAGCATTGCGGGTCATTTGTATTTACCTGCTCCACAAAGACCGCACGTTTGTGCAAAGAGCGATCACAACCTTCAAGCAATGGCTTCCGAGCGCCATCATCCCCTCGGGGTTCATGTTCTGGCGTGTTTTTATTTTTGACAGCGAGCGCAAAGCAACGGACATCGGCGCGCAACTGCAGACCCTCTCTACCTCTCCCCTGCTGAACAGCTTCTGGCTTGGGCTGGCCCTCTTTCAAGACTCTTTCAAAGCCGCGTTTCTCGCGTGGGGCGTGCCGCTTTATCTTTTCACGACAGGCTTGCGCATCCGTGAACATCTGTTGAGTTTCGGGGTCGCCGGGTTGATCATTGCCCTCATCATTTGGGGATCAAAACATCTGGAGGATGACTCACGATCCGTAGACAACGGATGGACATCCGCGTCAACCGCCGCCGGGCTTGCTTCTGTTACTTTGAGCGTTCTGCCCGTTATCTTTGTCAACCGCCGTTTGCTGTTCGAGGTCTACTCGCGGTACGCGCTGGGCGCATCGCTTGGCTCGGCGATGATCCTCGTTGGGCTATTGTTTTCCATTTCCAACAAGCGGATTCGGGATGGCGCGCTGGCCGTTCTTGTGCTCATCGCCGCGCTGACCCACTTCCACAACGGAGCGCGGGCGGTGGAGAAGACGGAATCCTTCCGTGATTTTTGGTGGCAGGTCAGCTGGCGAGTACCAGACCTTCAGCCTGGATCCACGCTGGTCGGCAATTATCCGATCACCGCCATCGAAGAAGATTACTTCGTCTGGGGACCCGCGGCCCTCATTTACAATCCCGCCTCCACCGACAGCACAGTCGTCAAGCCAATGGTGTATGCCATTGTGCTGAACGAGAAAAATCTGCTTGGCATCATGCAAGGAGAAGAGACTCCAGCAATTGAACGGCGCGGTATCCTCACCGAGCCAGATTTGAAAAATGTGCTTGTGCTTAGTCAGCCAACGCCGTTCTCCTGCGTACACGTCATGGACGGAAACTTCCCGACCATCTCCACCTATGAAGAGACCGAGATCGCAGCCGCAGCAAATTACTCCAATATTGAGCTGGTCAATTCAGAAGCTGAACCGCACACTCCGCCGTTCTCCATTTTCGGGGCGGAGCCTGAACACGGATGGTGCTACACCTTCCAGGCAGCGTCGCTCGCCGGTCAACGCGGAGAGTGGGAGACTGCCGCAGAGTTGGGAAATAAAGCCTGGGACAGGGACATGCGTCCCGATGATAAGAGCGAGTGGTTGATCTTCCTCAAGGCATATGCCCATCTCAATCAATTCGAGGAAGTAACAAAGATCGCCAAAGACATAAAAAAAGATGCGATGCTGACGCATCAGGTGTGTTTGAGCCTGCCAACCCAATTTAGCGACCCAGATACATCACCTGAGATGCAAAGGTTGCTGACAAAGATTTTCTGTGAGAGCAAGTGAGCGAACAAAAAGAGAGAGGCTAATGCCTCTCTCTTTTTGTTCGCATGCGGTTCTTTATTGGGCTTCGATCAGCAGCCGGGTGTCTTCGGTCCGCTTGCATAGTTCGCTGAATTGTCCGCAGGTGGAATTTACCCCGTCTACCGTGGGTTCGGCGATCTCTTCCACTTCCCCATCCTTTACGTAACAGCCCATCGGCTCGTTCCCGGTCACCTGAAAACCGATCGGGATGCGGCAGGTATTATCCACGCCAGCGAGATCCTTAAGGGGGTAGTTGGGGGTATCTGTGTTCGCGGTTCCTGCCTCTTCGACGGTGTAGTTATCGTGAAAATAGAATTCACCCGGGTTAAGTTCTTCAGCGCTGGAGACAGCGCTCCACATGAAGGCTTCCTTGCCGCCATCAAAGATCCATTTTTTGAAGGCGATCTCGATGGCGGGTAAATTTCCATAAGTGCTCAACCGAGCCCAAAGGAAGTCGGGGTCATCTTCGGGATGGATATCCTGAGTCAGGTCGAAAATAACCGCCTCAAAGCCATCGCTGTCATAATCATCGGGGCGGTTGATACTCTGCCCGCCGACATCGCCATTAATGTCCAGGTAGGCGATCGTCCCGTCTGTGCTGAACTCGGTGGAATAAGGCGGTCGGGTCACCAGCAATAGTTCTGCCCGTCCATCGGCGTTTCGGTCGATCTCGACCCCGTAAGAGCCGGAAAGCGCCTGCGTTTCAGGATTCAGCCCAACAAATGAGATCTTGATGTAAAAGAAAGTATCATCACTCGTGATGGAAAAATCTGCGATATCGACATCTGGCAGGTATTCCATCTCAATGGAAGTAAAGGGGCGTTCAAAGACATTCTTACGTAAAAAGTCACCTGTCTTGATTTTTTTAGTCTGGAAAGAGAGGGATTCCTCGTTGTCGTGAGCGGTAGCCCGGTCGGTAATCCCTTCAGTTGGAATGGATACATGCTGAATGGCTGATGTCGGCTGCGGCGGGACGGTCGGCGTTGACACCTCGGTTGGCGGAGCACTTTCCACGGTCGCAATAACTTCCTCACCAGAAGCAGGTCTGGGAATCTCTGTGGCGGGTTCTTGCGTGGCGACTGTTGAACTTCCACATGCCTGTAAAAGCAAAGCACCAGCCAGCAGAAACTGAGGGACAACTCTTTTCATAATACTTTTCCTTTTTCAACCGCAGGATTCCCGGTTTTCCATTCAAATCCTTTATTAAAAACACAAACATGAAGGTAAATCATTATACCCAACGGGTAGAATGGGCAAGCTGCCTGATAATTGCAGAAACATTATCAATATCAATCATGGCTAAAGTGGCATTATCATACTGATGTTTTTCACCGCTGTAGCTGTAAAAGATGGAAAAATCATGACACAACGGAAGTGGGTCTTCTTTCAGATCGGTAACTTGACGCTTTAAAGGTCATGTGCTACTATCTTCCGCTGAGTAAATTAAAGAGGAGAATCTATGAGTAACAAACAACGCGGCTTGCTGGCAGTCTTCGTCATTGTTGTATCCACACTGCTGATCTCTGCCTGCACGCAATCACTTTCCGCTGCCCCTGCGGCAACGCCAACTTTGCTTCCCACCGGTCTATTTGTATCGCCGTTCCCTTCGGTTGAAAACCCGATGGCCATGATCGAGGAGTTTGCAAAGCAAACCGCAGCAGCACAGACAGTCGCCGCAGGTGGAACCCCAGGCACCTCGGGCACTCCGCAAGCAGTTGCCACTACCGAAACAGCAACTCTCCCCGCCGGGACAGTCATCACACCGCAGACCGGAGTCACAGCCACCCCGGGAGTACCCACCACGGCACCGAGCACACCGACCAACGCTAACGCTGTGCCCACCACTCCTGTCGCCGCTGGCACCACCCCTGTAGCTTCAAACAGCACAGCGGTTCCCGCAGGTGTTCGCCCCGCCACCTATGTTCTTAATGAAGGTGAATGGCCTTACTGCATTGCCCGCCGCTTCGATGTGGACCCCGATGCATTGCTCAGCGCCAGCGGACTCACCAGCCCCGATATTTATTATGAAGGCTTGAAGTTGACTATTCCCCAGACCGGTTCTTTCCCCGGAAAGCGCAACTTGGTCACCCACCCGGTCACCTACACCGTCAAGGCGAACGAATCCATCTACAGCATCGCCTGTGACTTTGGTGATGTCACCCCGGAAGGGATCATCGCAGCCAATGGATTTACTGCCACAACACAATTGACCCCCGGGCAGCAAATCAAGATACCCTAAAATGAATTCAAAAAGCCCAAGCAAATGCTTGGGCTTTTTTTTTATTACAGGAGAATGACATGCCATTTGAATTTATTCGTTCTGAAACCCTCCTCAAGGGACGAGCCTTTCTCATTCGCCGGGATCATCTCAAAACGCCAGACGGACGCGAAACCAAATTCGATATCATCGAACACGGCGGTTCGGTCATCATTGTGCCACTGGACCAGAATGGAAACCTGCTTTTCGTACGGCAGTACCGTCACGCCGCAGGCATGGACCTGCTCGAGCTGCCTGCCGGAACTTTGGAAGAAGGAGAAGACCCGGCCGTGTGCGCCGCGCGGGAGATCCGCGAAGAGACAGGCTTCGCCGCAGACAAGATCGAGAAGATCGGCGATTTCTACCTTGCTCCCGGCTACTCGACAGAATTCATGCACGTCTATCTGGCAAGAGACTTGAGGCATGACCCGCTCGAGGCAGACGAAGATGAATTCCTCAGCGTGCAATCCATTCCCTTCGCTGAAGCAATTCAAATGGCCGAAAGAGGCGAGATGCCCGATGCCAAGTCACTGGCGGCGTTGTTATTGGCCCGGTCACATTTGGAGTCGAAGTAACATGTTTATTTTAATCGCGGGTCCCTACCGATCGGGAACGAACGATGATCCCGAAAAGATCTCCGAGAACGTACGACTCATGGAAGCCTTTGCTTTGCCCATCTTCCGTATGGGACACATCCCAGTGTTGGGAGAATGGTTCGCTCTTCCACTGGTTCACCTGGCAGGGTCTAAACGGATCGGGGATGAACCCTTCAATGAGATCTTTCACCCGATCGCAGAAAGACTTTTGGAAAAGTGTGACGCGGTCTTGAGAGTAGGCGGTCCCTCGCAAGGGGCAGACATGATGATCGAGATCGCGCGTAAACGAGGGTTAAAAGTCTTTCGGACATTGGACGAAATTCCACCCGCAAAATAACAACAAAGAGACAGCAGAAGTTCTGCTGTCTCTTTTAATTCTACAATTATTGTCCAAAATATGACAACTTTCAGGTAGATTCGGGTCATTTATAACTAACCGGTGGGCTCGGGGGTGATAAACTTGATAGATGAAGAAATTCACAGGGTAAAACCTGCTTTCAAAGGAGCATGTAATTATGAAAAAACCAGTTGTAACGATTGACGGTAATGAAGCTACCGCATCAGTCGCGCATCGCTTAAGTGAAGTGATCGCGATTTATCCAATCACCCCCTCGTCTGCCATGGGCGAATTTGCAGACGAGTGGACCTCAAAAGGCAAAAAGAATCTGTGGGGAACGGTTCCCGCCGTGATTGAAATGCAGTCCGAAGGCGGCGCTGCGGGCGCAGTCCACGGTGCTTTGCAAACCGGTGCGCTCACCACCACATTCACAGCCTCGCAAGGTTTATTGTTAATGATCCCCAACATGTACAAGATCGCCGGTGAACTCACCAGCACGGTCTTCCACGTTGCGGCTCGCTCGCTCGCGGCCCAGGGACTTTCGATCTTTGGCGACCATCAAGATGTGATGTCGGTGCGCCAGACCGGTTGGGCGCTGCTCTCCTCCACTTCGGTGCAGGAAGCGCACGACTTTGCCGCCATCTCGCAAATGGCCACCCTCAAATCAAGGATCCCCTTCATCCACTTCTTCGACGGCTTCAGAACCTCGCACGAAGTCGCCAAGATCTTCCAGATCACAGATGGTGAACTGCGTCAGTTAATCGACGACGATCTGGTACGCGCCCACCGGGCGCGGGCGCTCACTCCCGAGCACCCTGTGTTGCGTGGAACCGCTCAGAACCCCGATGTGTACTTCCAGGCGCGTGAGACGGTCAACCCGTATTACGATGCAACCCCCGCCATCGTGCAGGAAATGATGGATGCCTTCGCCAAGGTCACCGGCAGGCACTACAACCTGTTCGACTATGTCGGTCACCCCGAAGCCGAACGTGTAGTCATCCTCATGGGCTCGGGCGCTGATACCGCCGAAGCGACCGTGAACTACCTCGTGGAAAAAGGCGAAAAGGTCGGTCTGCTAAAGATCCGCCTGTACCGCCCGTTCTCGGTGGATTATTTCATCAAAGCGCTGCCCAAGTCGGTCAAGAGTACCGTCGTCCTTGACCGCACCAAGGAACCCGGTTCCATGGGCGAGCCGCTTTACATGGATGTGGTCAATGCACTGGCGGAAGGTCAGCGCGCAAATATCAAGGTGATCGGCGGGCGTTACGGTCTTTCCTCCAAGGAATTCACCCCCGCCATGCTCAAGGCTGCGCTGGACGAATTGAAGAAGCCGGAACCGAAGAATCACTTCACGGTCGGCATCAACGACGATGTCACCCACACCAGCCTCGATGTAGACACCAGTTTCTCGGTTGAACATGCCGAAACCGTGCGCTGCGTATTCTTTGGACTCGGCTCCGACGGCACTGTGGGCGCAAACAAGAACTCGATCAAGATCATCGGCGAAGAGACCGATAACTACGCGCAAGGATACTTCGTGTACGACTCGAAGAAATCCGGTCAAATGACGACCTCACACCTACGCTTTGGTCCCAAGCCGATCCATGCCCCGTATGTGATCGAACCCAACCAGGCGAACTTCGTAGCCTGCCACCAGTTCAACTTCCTCGAAAGATTTGACATGCTGAAATATGCCAAGGAAGGCGCTGTTTTCCTGCTCAATAGCATGTATGGCAAGGATGAAGTCTGGGACCAGCTTCCGCAGGAGGCTCAGTCTGCGATCATCGACAAGAAGCTCAAGTTCTATGTCATCAACGGTTACGAAGTCGCCGAGAAGACCGGCATGGGTCAGCGCATGAACACCATCATGCAGACGGCCTTCTTTGCCATCTCCGGCGTGCTTCCGCGCGAGCAAGCCATTGCCGAGATCAAACATGCCATTGAAAAGACCTATGGCAAACGCGGTGAGGCAGTGGTGAAGAAGAACTTCGAGGCCGTGGATGCGACCATTGCCAACCTTTATGAGGTCAAAGTCCCGGCGGCGGTCAGCTCGAAGATGAGCCGCAGGTCTGCGGTCCCGAATGAAGCGCCTGACTTCGTCAGAAACGTCCTCGGACCGATGATCAGCTTTGATGGCGATAATCTTCCGGTCTCCGCGATGCCTGTGGATGGCACCTACCCCACCGGAACCACCCAATGGGAAAAGCGCAATCTTGCGCTTGAGATCCCGGTTTGGGAGGAAAGTCTGTGCATTCAATGCGGCAAATGCGTCATGGTCTGCCCACATGCGGTCATTCGCCATAAGGTTTACGATGAAAAAGCCCTGGCCGGAGCGCCTGAGACCTTCAAGCACACCGCTTCCAAGTTCAAGGAGTTCTCAACTGGGTTTGCCTACACGGTGCAGGTCGCTCCCGAAGACTGCACAGGTTGTACGCTATGCGTGGAAGTCTGCCCTGTGAAGGATAAGAGCCAGGTCGGCCGCAAGGCGATCAATATGGCTCCGCAGCCTCCTTTGCGAGAAGCTGAAACCAAGAACTGGGATTTCTTCATGAATATCCCGGATATGGACAAGAGACTGTTCAACCCCGGCACGATCAAGAATTCACAGTTGCTGCGCCCCTTGTTCGAATTCAGTGGAGCCTGCGCGGGATGCGGTGAGACCCCGTATGTAAAACTGGTCTCGCAGTTGTTCGGCGACCGCTCGGTGATCGCAAATGCAACCGGCTGTTCCTCCATTTATGGCGGCAACCTCCCCACCACACCGTGGGCTCAAGACACGACCGGTCGCGGTCCCGCGTGGTCCAACTCACTGTTCGAGGATAATGCCGAGTTTGGTCTGGGCATGCGCCTGACCATCGACAAACAGGCTGAATATGCCATTGAATTATTGAAGAGCTTTGAGAAGGAACTCGGCGCAGAATTGGTAACAGCGATCGTCAATGCCAAGCAGGATGACGAGACAGGGATCCAGTCCCAGCGCGAACGGGTGGATCAGTTGAAGAACAAACTCGCCAAGTCCAGTGACAGCCGGGCAAAAGACTTGGTCAGCCTGGCGGAAAATCTTGTCAAAAAGTCTGTGTGGATTATCGGCGGTGACGGCTGGGCCTACGATATCGGCTACGGCGGTCTCGATCATGTTCTGGCCAGTGGTCGCAACGTGAATATCCTTGTTTTGGATACCGAAGTATATTCAAACACAGGCGGGCAATCCAGCAAGTCCACTCCCCGCGCCGCAGTTGCGAAGTTCGCCATGGGCGGAAAGGGAATGCCCAAGAAAGACCTCGGTCTGATCGCAATGTCATACGGCTATGTATATGTAGCCCGTGTCGCCATGGGCGCAAACGACCAGCAGACCCTGCGCGCACTGATCGAAGCCGAATCCTATGATGGTCCTTCGCTCGTGATCGCCTACAGCCACTGTATCGCCCACGGCTATGACATGGCAAAAGGTCTGGAGCAGCAGAAACTCGCGGTGCAATCCGGTCACTGGCCGATGTATCGTTACGATCCGCGTCTGGTCCAGGATGGCAAGAATCCGCTCGTGATCGAATCCAAGGAGCCGAGCATCCCGATCTCTCAATATGCCTACAATGAAACCCGCTATAAGATGCTGACCCAAATGGATGAAAGCCGCGCTGAAGAATTAATGAAAGAAGCCCAAAAGGACGCCAAGTCTCGCTGGACGCTTTATCAGCAAATGGCTTCCATGCACTACGGAAACGGCAATGAGGAGAAATAATCCATGACCGACCTATCAACTACCTACCTTGGCCTGAATCTGAAGAATCCTTTGGTCGCTTCGGCTTCTCCCCTCTCGAAAAAACTGGAGAAGGCGCGCAAACTGGAGGAAGCAGGGGTATCTGCGATCGTGATGTACTCCCTTTTTGAGGAACAGATCATCCACGAAAGCCTCGAACTCGATCATTACCTGACCCGCGGCACGGACTCATTTGCAGAGGCCATGTCCTATCTGCCAGATGGCGGCATGTATGCTGTCGGTCCCGAAAAATATCTCAATCAAGTAGCCGGGCTGAAGAAAGCCCTAAGCATTCCCATTATCGGAAGCTTGAACGGGGTATCGAAGGGCGGCTGGACCAATTACGCCAAGCAGATCCAGGACGCAGGCGCAGATGCCCTGGAACTCAACCTTTATTACATCCCGACTGACCCCGATCTCACCGCAGGGGAGCTTGAAAATGCTCAGATCGAACTGGTTGCTGAAGTAAAATCCGCGATCAAGATTCCCCTGGCTGTGAAACTGAGTCCCTTCATCACAGCCCTGCCCAATTTCGCCAAAAGAATCGTGGAAGCCGGGGCAGATGGGCTTGTTCTTTTCAACCGCTTCTATCAGCCTGATTTTGACCTTGACGAGTTGGACATCGTTCACAACCTGGACCTGAGCACCTCTGCAGAAATGCGTCTGCCCCTGCGCTGGATCTCCATTTTGCACGGCAGGATCAACGCAGATTTTGCCCTGACCAGCGGCGTTCATACCAGCAAAGATGTGCTAAAAGCCATGATGTCCGGGGCAAAAGTCGCCATGATGGCATCGGCCCTTCTTGAAAATAACGGACAGGGCGTCCCGGCCATTTTGAATGAACTGACAGGTTGGATGGAATCTCACGAATATCAATCGGTCAAACAAATGCAGGGTAGCATGAGTCAGAAATCGGTCAGAGAGCCGGCTGCTTTCGAAAGAGCCAACTATATGAAGGTCCTCAACTCTTTTAGAGACACCCCATAACAGATCATGTGAAACAAAAAAGTCCTCCATAAAACGGAGGACTTTTTTGTTTGTAGGTTCAAATCAAAAGTTAGCTTTCAACAGGCGCAGAGGCGTTCTTGCGCTGACGGAAAGTAATGCGGGCGCGGGTCAGGTCATACGGCGACATTTCCATGGCAACGCGATCTCCCAACAAAATACGAATGTAATGCTTACGCATCTTGCCAGAGAGATATGCCAATACCTCATGTCCGTTATCAAGCCGTACTCGGAATTGGGTTCCAGGTAATGCTTCGATCACGACACCATCTACTTTGATTTTGCCTTCTTCTTTTGTCATACACGCCTCTTGACTTATTCCGGATCTTTGAAAGAACGTCGCTTCATGCGGCGAATAGCCTTCTTCTTCTCCATACGACGTTGTTCGCTCTTGGAGATGAACCAACGCTTGTTGCGGATGGTGCTTAGAACGCCACTCTTCACTACCTTTTTACGAAAGCGTTTGAGCAGAGAGTCTTGAGACTCACCGTTGCGCAGATGTACTGAACCCAATGTAATCACCTACTTTCCATGATGAAATAAAAAACGGCCGTTACAAGATTCGGCCGCGGGCGTTATAAATAAGAACTGAAACGAACTATTGACCAAATGATCAGAAGATGCGCTTCACACTCCTCTTTTACATCGAACACAAAACCGCCACACACCGAAACCTAGGTTGGCATTATACACGATAGAAGCACGAATGAAAAGATTTTGAGAGAAAATTCAAAGAGTTTCTCAAACTTCAAAGTTCAACCTGAAACAAAACTTTTCATTTACCCCGGACCAGCCGTAAATCAAATCGGCATGTCCACTACCATAAAATAATTGTGAAGGCACAAAAGCAAGTATGCCAGAAACAACACACGCGCGGATGGAAATCCCGCGCGTGAATGATTATAAAGAAAAGCCCCTTGGCAATGACCTACTCTCCCGGGAGGTCGCCCTCCAAGTACCATCAGCGCTGACATGCTTAACTGCCGGGTTCGGTATGGGACCGGGTGTACCCACGTCGCTCAAATCACCAAGGGACATTTTCACAATGTTGGTCTGAACAGCAAAATGATGTATTTGTCTTCTAGAAAAGTACCAAATTCTCCGCATCACGTAAAGGAAGCCCTCGACCATTAGTACAGCTTAGCTTAACACATTACTGTGCTTACACATACTGCCTATCAACCAGATAGTCTATCTGGGGTCTTACACCCTTACGGGTCACAGGGATCTAATCTTAGGGCGAGTTTCCCACTTAGATGCTTTCAGCGGTTATCTCTGCCAGACATGGCTACCCAGCGATGCTCCTGGCGGAACAACTGGCACACTAGAGGTCTGTCCACTCCGGTCCTCTCGTACTAGGAGCAGCTCCCTTCAAATCCCTTACGCCCACAGCGGATAGAGACCGACCTGTCTCACGACGGTCTGAACCCAGCTCGCGTACCGCTTTAACGGGCGAACAGCCCGACCCTTGGGACCTTGTCCAGCCCCAGGATGCGATGAGCCGACATCGAGGTGCCGAGCGAGATCGTCGATGTGAACTCTTGGATCTCACCAGCCTGTTATCCCCGGGGTAGCTTTTATCCGGTAAGCCACAACCCTTCCACTCGGTATTGTGGGATCACTAAGCCCGACTTTCGTCTCTGTTCGGCGCGTTGGCCTTACAGTCAAGCTCCCTTATGCCTTTACACTCTATGGTGGGTTTCCATTCCACCTGAGGGAACCTTTGGGCGCCTCCGTTACTCTTTGGGAGGCGACCGCCCCAGTCAAACTGCCCACCTGGCACGGTCCCCCATCCGGATTACGGAATGGGGTTAGGATCTAAACATGATCAGGGTGGTATTTCACCGTCGGCTCCACCGAAGCTAGCGCTCCAGCTTCAAAGCCTCCCACCTATCCTACACAGATCATATCCAAATACAATGCCAGGTTGCAGTAAAGCTCCACGGGGTCTTTTTGTCCTGCTGCGGGTAGGCCGCATCTTCACAGCCATTTCAATTTCACCGGGTCCCTCGTCGAGACAGTGCTCTAATTGTTACGCGGTTCGTGCGGGTCGGAACTTACCCGACAAGGAATTTCGCTACCTTAGGACCGTTATAGTTACGGCCGCCGTTCACCGGGGCTTCAGTTCAAAGCTTCGCTTGCGCTAACCTCTCCCTTTAACCTTCCGGCACTGGGCACGCGTCAGCCCCTATACATCGCCTTACGGCTTAGCAGAGACCTGTGGTTTTGTTAACCAGTCACCAGAGCCATTTCACTGCGACCCTCCGAAGCTTTGACACCTCAGAGGGTACCCCTTCTCCCGAAGTTACGGGGTCATGTTGCCTAATTCCTTAACGAGGGTTATCCCGTTCGCCTTGGTATACTCTACCCATCTACCAGTGTCGGTTTGCGGTACGAGCACTAGAAAGCTATGCTTAGAGACTTTTCTTGGCAACAAGGCTCAGCCACTTATGCCTTACGGCTCGCTCTCACCTCAGCTCAACTGGCGGATTTACCTACCAATCTCAACGCCTAGATGGATCGCACCCAAATCCAATAATGGGCTGGCCTACCTCGTTGCGTCCTCCCATCGCACTCTCTAGTGGTTCCGGAATGTTGACCGGATGTCCATCACCTACGCTTCTCAGCCTCGGCTAAGGACTCGACTAACCCGACGCGGAATGACCTGGCGTCGGAAACCTTAGATATACGGCGAATACGGTTCTCACGTATTTGTACGCTACTCATGCCTGCATTCTCACTTCTGTCCGCTCCAGTCGCCCTTACGATCGACCTTCACCGCTGACAGAACGCTCCCCTACTGCCCCAACAAATGTTGAGACCCATGGCTTCGGTACTATGCTTAGCCCCGTTAAGTTTTCCGCGCAAAGTCACTAGACCAGTAAGCTGTTACGCACTTTTTAAAGGGTGGCTGCTTCTAAGCCAACCTCCTGGTTGTTTAAGTAACCTCACCTCGTTTCCCACTTAGCATAGATTTAAGGACCTTAGCCGATGGTCTGGGCTGTTTCCCTTTCGACCCCGAAACTCATCTCCCGGAGTCCGACTGCCGTACTATGGAGAACTGGCATTCCGAGTTTGATTGGGTTCAGTAAGCTGTAAGCCCCATAGCCCATTCAGTGCTGTACCTCCAGTTCTAAACATACGACGCTAGCCCTAAAGCTATTTCGGGGAGAACCAGCTATCTCCGTGTTCGATTGGCATATCACCTCTACCCACAGGTCATCTCCTAACTTTGCAACGTTAGTGAGTTCGGGCCTCCACGAGTGTTTAGACTCGCTTCACCCTGCCCATGGGTAGCTCACACGGTTTCGGGCCTAATTCCAGCGACTATACGCCCTATTAAGACTCGCTTTCGCTACGGCTTCGGGTGTCACTCCCTTAACCTCGCCACTGAAATTAACTCGCAGGCTCATTCTCCAAGAGGCACGCTGTCAGGCATAACAAGGAACATCCCTGTTTCCAGGGGGCTCAACTTGTCGTAGCCCTCCAACTGCTTGTAAGCTTATGGTTTCAGGTTCTATTTCACTCCCCTAACAGGGGGACTTTTCACCTTTCCCTCACGGTACTTGTTCACTATCGGTCGTCAAGCGTATTTAGCCTTAGAGAGTGGACTCCCTAGATTCCTGCCGGATTAGCGTGCCCGGCAGTACTCAGGAACACGGCGGAAGATAATCAATTTTCGCATACGGGGCTATTACCCTCTTTGGCAGGCTTTCCCACACCTTTCCGCTAACTGATCATTTTGTAACTTCCGTATTGCCGGTCCTACAACCCCGCCTCTGCAAGCAGATGCGGTTTGGGCTGATCCCCGTTCGCTCGCCACTACTAGGGGAATAATTTCTTTTCCTCTGGGTACTTAGATGTTTCAGTTCCCCAGGTTCCCATCCTCAAGCCTATATATTCAGCAAGAGGACACTGTTGGTTCGCAACAGTTGGTTTCCCTATTCGGAAATCCTCGGATCAACGCCTGTACACGGCTTCCCGAGGCTTATCGCAGTGTCCCACGTCCTTCATCGGCGCTTGACGCCAAGGCATTCACCATAAGCCCTTACTAGCTTCTCCACGTGATACGGAGAAGTTGATACTTTTCTTTATACATTTGATAAATTTTACTTTATCGGCTTTACATCAATTGCTATTCAGTTATTAAGGTGCATCCACCGTTTGACCGGTGAATAATGTCATTGAATTTCATCAAGAACATTAGTCACTGTTCAACTTGCATCTTCGTTTTTCAATGTTCAAGCCTTAGAGACAAAGCGACCCAGCGAACACCGCCAGGTCGAAATTCAACCTATCTCACGCGGTGTTTTTGTTTTACTATGTTTCCAGACTATTCAACAAACTCTTATCTATCTCCGATTTTATTACGAACTCAGTGGAGATGGCGGGATTTGAACCCGCGACCTTCGCCTTGCAAAGGCGCTGCTCTCCCACTGAGCTACATCCCCAGAACTTGCTTGGGTTAGTGGGCTTGACAGGATTCGAACCTGTGACCCCTGCGTTATCAGCACAGTGCTCTAACCAACTGAGCTACAAGCCCGGGATTTTTCCTTAGCAACTGAGGAGTGATAGGAAGCTCATTTCTGCGACCCAGAGCCCAAGTTTCACCGTATGGGCATAATAGAACTATGAGTAGAGCGAATCTCCTTGGAGATTGCTCAAGAACTCTAGAAAGGAGGTGATCCAGGCGCACCTTCCGGTACACCTACCTTGTTACGACTTCGTCCTAGTCACCAGCACCACCTTCGACGGCGCTCTCCTTGCGGTTAAGCTACCGGCTTCAGGTGTTACCAACTCCCATGACGTGACGGGCGGTGTGTACAAGGCCCGAGAACGTATTCAACGCACTATAGCTGACGCGCGTTTACTAGCAACTCCAGCTTCATGCAGGCGAGTTGCAGCCTGCAATCTGAACTGAGCTGGCTTTGGGGGATTGGCTCCGCCTCGCGGTTTAGCAACCCATTGTACCGCCCATTGTAGCGTGTGTGTAGCCCCGGACATAAAGCCATGCGGACTTGACGTCATCCCCACCTTCCTCCGGCTTGATACCGGCGGTCCCGTATGACACATGTAACATACGGCGAGGGTTGCGCTCGTTAGCGGACTTAACCGAACATCTCACGACACGAGCTGACGACAGCCATGCAACACCTGTGCAAGCTCCCTTGCGGGTCGTTCACCTTTCGGATCACTACCACTTGCATGTCAAACCCGGGTAAGGTTCTTCGTGTAGCATCGAATTAAACCACACGCTCCGCTGCTTGTGCGGGCCCCCGTCAATTCCTTTGAGTTTTAATCTTGCGATCGTAGTCCCCAGGCGGTAAACTTATCGCGTTAGCTGCGGCACCGATGGAGTTTAAAGCCACCGACGCCAAGTTTACATCGTTTACGGCTAGGATTACCGGGGTCTCTAATCCCGTTTACTACCCTAGCTTTCGCGTCTGAGCGTCAGAAATGGTCCAGAAGATCGCTTTCGCCACTGGTGTTCCTCCCGATATCTACGCATTTCACCACTACACCGGGAATTCCATCTTCCTCTACCACTCTCAAGTCCGGTAGTATTGAACGACCTCTCCTAGTTGAGCCAGGAGATTTCACGCCCAACTTACCGAACCGCCTGCACGCGCTTTACGCCCAGTGAATCCGGATAACGCTTGCCTCCTACGTTTTACCGCGGCTGCTGGCACGTAGTTAGCCGAGACTTATTCCTGAGGTACTGTCCTTGCTCATCCCTCAGAAAAGTGCTTTACGACCCGAAGGCCTTCATCGCACACGCGGCGTTGCTGCATCAGGCTTTCGCCCATTGTGCAATATTCCCTACTGCTGCCACCCGTAGGTGTATGGACCGTGTTTCAGTTCCATTGTGGGGGCCACCCTCTCAGGTCCCCTACCCGTCGTAGCCTTGGTGAGCCATTACCTCACCAACTAGCTGATGGGACGCAGGTCCCTCCCAAAGCGAATTGCTCCTTTAGTCATCAGTTTCTAAATCCGAAGACCACATGCGGTATTAGCAGATCTTTCGATCTGTTATCCCACACTTTGGGGTAGGTCACCAACGCGTTACTCACCCGTTCGCCACTAGGATACCTTCGTATTGCTACAAAGGCACCTCGTTCGACTTGCATGTATTAGGCACGCCGCCAGCGTTCATCCTGAGCCAGGATCAAACTCTCCGCAAAAAATCACTCTTGCGAGTGTTAAAGTTACGGATTTACTGGTTCAACAAAAAATTTTACTTCCTATCACTCTTCAGTTGTTAAGGTGCTTGCCATTTGAGCGAGCGATATTTTATCTGCTCTATAACCGTCTGTCAAGTCTTTTTACAGACTAAAATACCGATGCTTTTTTCTTTCGCATCGGTTCATCAGACTGCAAAACTGTTTGCTTTGTGTCTCTGATGGAGACGGCTAACTCAGTTGTGATTGATTTGTCGGGGAGACGAAATCTTTTTCGTTTTTACTGGCGAGGCGTAATTATATGCATGTCCTTATATTTGTCAATAGCCGCAAGGCTTTTCAACCTTAAAAAATCGCCGGGTTTTTATAGGTTTATGAAGTGCTAGCTAGCAAGCTAGCATTCACATCAATGATTTTATTTTACCTCACTATTCACAATTGCGGTTTAACCAAAGTTCCAAATACAAAAAGCGCGCCAAAATAATAGTTGCCACACAAGACAAATTATTGAGAACGGTTAATGTTGCGACAACATGCTTCATAAAAATATTTCAAGCGCGCACAGAATCAGTAATGCGTCATTAAGATCTGACAGCGAGCTTCCACCTCCCTTCTCAAAGGAATAAAAAACTCAAAAGCGAGCGCATTCTTTTATGCACTTTAAATTTTTTACTTTTTTCATCTCCTCCATGCTATACTCGAAAAAAAACTATTAAGCAGGGATTATGAAAAAAGTTTTAATCAACAACCAACAAATTGTATTTAATGACTTTTTCAAATTGGAAGACGCTCTGGTAAGTTTCGAAAAATTCAACGGCGAAATGAGCGAACCTGCCAGGCGTCTCAGCCTTGAGCGAGGGGATTCAGTGGCTGTTCTTGTCTTCAACCAAACTACACAAAAGCTGATCCTAATCAATCAATTCAGGTATCCGACCTACAAAAACGGAGACGGTTGGATCATTGAAACTATTGCAGGCATGATAGATAAAGAGGAATCTGCAGAAACCGCCGCAAAAAGAGAAGTCGAGGAAGAGGTGGGATTAAATATAAATTCAATGGAATTTATTTCCACTTTTTATTTATCGCCAGGCGGAAGCTCGGAAAGAATTCATTTGTACTTCTCGGAAGTTTCTGGAGAGGACGCCAACTACAAAGGGTTTGGAGGAATGATCACTGAGGGGGAAGATATCAAGGTGGAGGAAATGTCACTAAACGAAGCTTTGCATGGAATTAAGTCTGGCAAGATCGTTGATGCCAAGACTATTTTGGGTATCTACTGGTTGAAAAATAGGCAACTGGAAAAATAAACGAGGAGGAAGAATGGCTGGCAACACCGACAACAAATTTGCAGGTAAAAAGTGTTTTGTGATCATGCCTTTTGGTACAAAAAAAGAAAAAAGACCGGATGGCAGGGAAGTTAAGATCAATTTCGACTCAGTTTACCGGGACTTGATAAAACCGGCTGTCGAATCTCTCGGTGTTACCTGCGATCGGTGTGATGAAATCATTGACACCGGGTCGATCCATGCCAAGATGTTCAACGGTATTATCGACGCGGATGTGTCAATCGTGGACATTTCTTTTGTAAACCCCAATGTCTACTATGAGCTTGGTGTGCGTCATGCGCTGAACAAGCATGTCACTCTTGTTATTCGAAAACTTAGCAATACCCCACCCCCATTCAACATCAGCGGATTAAATGTATTGGGATACGACATTGATAGTGCAGATAAAATTAACGCCAGCAAGAATCTGATCGCGGAATACATCAGAGTCGGATTAGAGAAAAAATCTGTTGACAGCCTGGTGCACGAATATCTTGATGACTTGAAAGTGGAGCGTAAGCCCAAACCCATTAGCAAAAAAGAGACGATCCTTTACCCACTCCTTAATGCACCCGGCAAGGAAGTCGGGATCATTACCGGGGATATCCAAAACATCAAAGAAGTGGATGTTTGGGTGAATTCTGAGAACACCAACATGCAGATGGCGAGGCACTACGAGAGATCGATCTCAGGGACCATTCGGTACATGGGCGCGATCAAGGATCAAGCCAAACGCGTGTCAAAGGATGTGATTGCAGAAGAACTTGAGAAAATCGTTGGCAAGTTGGACGTAGATCAGGGTCAAGTGATTGCGACCAGCTCAGGACAATTAAAAAAGACCAACAAAGTAAAAATGATCTTCCATGCCGCCGCAGTGATTGGGCAGGTCGGTCGCGGCTACAGCCCCATCCCAGATATAGCCGAATGCGTTCGAAATGCACTTGTGTTGGCGGATCAAACGAAAGGGGTGACATCGATCCTCTTCCCGTTGATGGGAACTGGCACATCGAAACTGGACGCTCAGGAAGTCGCCAAAGGGTTACTCAACGCGGCGATCTCATATCTGGAAGAAAATAAAAAATCCAAGGTGAAGAAAGTTTACTTCCTGGCTTTCAACGAACAAGACAAGGAAATTTGCGAACACAATTATTCGCACTTCATCAAAGAGAAACGACTCGGAAAACGCAAACGTCTTGCAGCGAAATAAAAGAGAAACGCCCCACAAATGCGGGGCGTTTTCGTTAATTCATTTCCTGCCTGCCGGATAAGGCTCGAAGCAAGGTATTTTGATCGGCATATTCAAGGTCGCCTCCCACGGGCAGTCCGCGCGCAAGGCGTGTGACGTGCACGTTGAAAGTCTTGAGTTGCGACTGCAAATATTGTGCGGTCGCATCGCCTTCCATGCTGGGGTTGGTGGCAAGGATGATCTCCTTCACTCCCCCACCAGCAACTCGCGAAAGCAGTTGCTTGATCTTCAAATCATCGGGTCCAATGCCTTCAATAGGAGATAAAACTCCCTGCAAGACATGATATTTTCCATGAAAACCGCCTGTACGTTCCAAAGCGAGGACATCCAGCGCTTCTTCCACGACGCAGATCAGGGAACCGTCCCGCTTGTGAGATTCGCAAATTTCACAGCGTTCCCGCCCCGCCTCGGTGATGTTCCAACATTCCTGACAAAAAGCGGTATTCGCTTTGAGATTCGCCAGCGCTACAGACAGATCCTGCGCGACATCTTCAGAAGCACGCAGCAAATAGAACGCCAGCCGTGACGCGGATTTAGGTCCGATGCCAGGGAGGCGCTCAAGGGCATTGACAAGAGATTGAATGGATTCAGGTAAAAGCATTTTGATGGTTGATAGTGACCTAGAAAGGCATCCCACCCGCCAGCGGACCCATCATCTTTTGCTGAAGCTCGCGGGATTGATCGAGCGCCATGTTGACCGCAGACAAGACCATGTCTTGCAGCATCTCGGCGTCGGCATCTTTCAGGAATTCGGGAGAGATCTCAACCGACTTGCATTTCTGGTCGCCGGTCATGACGACCTTGATCGCACCGCCACCCGCCGTAACGGTGACCGTCTCATCGGCGAGCTTTGCCTGCGCTTCAGCAAGCTGTTGCTGCATGCGTTGCAATTGCTGCATCATTCCGCTCTGTCCGCCGCCCATGGCGGGTCCGCGATTAAATCCTTTAGCCATAAACTAGTCTCCTAATTAAAAAAAATTATTCGTCCATATCCACGATCTCGCCGCCGTGATGAATGGCGGCTGCGACCATGCCGTCTTGCGCCACATTGGCAGGGATCTTGCCTTTGGCATTGGTGACCGCGCATCGCACAGCCACATCTACACCGAAGTGATCTTTGATCAACTTTTGGATGGCTTCGATCTGGTCGGGCTTGTCGATCTTCGAGACAAGCACATCGCTGGCGAGCCCGAGCACAAGGGTCTTGCCTTGCACGTCGATCATCTTGACCGAGTTCATCAGCGCGGACAAGTTCGCCTGCGTCTTCGGGAGTGCCGCCGCCAGATGCTTCCACGATTTAATGACATCATTGGAATTGATGATGGGCTTATCAGGTGCTGCTGCGGGCGCCTCGCTCTTAACCTCGGGCTTGGACTCTGCCTTCGTGACAGCAGCAGGCTTCGGCTGAGTCTGACGCGGCGCGGCGGTGAATTGAGAAGTTTCTGCCGGGGCGTCCATCACTTCCGCGAGGGCGAGCTCAATGCTCAGGGAGGGCTGCCAGCCGCCGCGCAGATCCGTCGCAGAGGTGTTAAATATCTTCATCATGCGCAAGACATCGGAAGTGCTGAATGACTGCGCGTGCGCATCCATTTGTTGTTTGACTTCGCGCGTGGCTTCGACTTGATCGATGTTGCCCATTTGAATGAGCATGAGCCCGCGCAGGTATTCGACGATCTGGCGTGAAAGGGAACGGGGGTCTGCACCAGAGTCGAGAGCGCGGTGAATGGTTTCCAGCCCGTCCGCGGGTTGACGCTCAAGGATGGAGGAGATGATGTCAAGTACGGTTTTGCTGGTGGCAGTGCCAAGCACAGTTTGCGCGAGCGCGAGCGTGATCTTCGTCCCTGTGGAGGATAGTTGGTCCAGCAGAGACTGAGCGTCGCGCATTCCGCCTGCAGATTGACGGGCGATGAGGGTGAGCGCCTCGTCGTCGGCTTGAAGATTTTCAGCGGTGACGATATGTTTGAGATTGGCTACGATCTCGTCCACGGGCACACGGCGAAACTCATGCCGCTGACAGCGGGACAAAACGGTGGCAGGGATCTTGTGGATCTCGGTGGTAGCCAAAACAAAGATGGCATTCGGGGGCGGCTCTTCAAGCGTTTTGAGCAGGACGTTGAAAGCCGCGGTCGAAAGCATGTGAACTTCGTCGATGATGTAGATCTTGAACTTGCCCTGTGAAGGCGAGAAGTTGATCTTGTCGCGCAGATCGCGCACATCGTCCACACTGGTGTTGGATGCCGCGTCGATTTCGATCAGGTCCATGAAACGGTTCTCATTGACCGCTTTGCAGTGGTCGCAGGTATTGTCGGGTCGGTTGGCTGGGTCTTCGTTGAGACAGTTAACCGCTTTCGCCAGCAAACGCGCGACCGTGGTCTTGCCCGTCCCGCGCGGACCCGCGAAAAGATAAGCATGACCCACACGGTCTGCTTTGATGGAATTGGTAAGCGTCTGGACAACATGATCCTGTCCGATGACGGCATCCCATCCCTTGGGGCGATACTTACGATAGAGGGCTTGAGTCATAGTTTAGTTTCAGGTTACAAGTTACAGGTTGG